>NZ_JARVCO010000002.1:307870-615740 GCF_034531395.1 Pontiella agarivorans
GTGATCATGCCCATCAGTCGATTCTGGTCGATGATGTTGCCCGAGCTGTTCACGTTGCGCGCCGCACGCTTGAGCATAAATTCCGTAATCTTCTTTGCATAACCGTTCATGATTCCATTCGCCGTGAACGCATTGCCCGGGCCTGCCGCCTGCTTAAAGAGACCGATATGCTGGTGGAAGAGCTGGCCGAGTCCTGTGGCTATACTACGCGCGAGCGTTTCAATCAGGCATTTAGAACCGAAACGGGGACCACGCCCTCCGGCTACCGAAAACGATACCGTTTCACCGATTGAATCAGCAGTCCTGTTGGTTATGTATTTGCTCGAAGGCTCGATTGTGTGTGTAAAGGGATGAATGTCTTTTTGCGCATAATGGCCGTTATAATGCGCGATATGCGTATTTACCGATTGAGAGAGGATACGTAGAGTGTTTCTGCATTTATTAAACATGGAGAGACAGTATGAGTAAGCTTGAACTGAAGCCGGCCGAAGCCTGCCGCTATGATATTCTTTCTCTGGGCGAAGTGATGCTTCGCCTTGATCCGGGAGAGGGCCGGATTCGTACCGCCCGTCAGTTCCGTGCCTGGGAGGGGGGCGGAGAATATAATGTTGCGCGGGGGCTGCGCCGTTGTTTCGGTCAGCGTGCCGGTGTGGTGACCGCTTTTGCGAAGAATGAAGTGGGACTGCTGATGGAGGATTTTATCCTGCAGGGCGGCGTGGATACATCGCTGATTAAATGGATGGACTATGACGGTATCGGCCGTTCGGTTCGTAATGGGTTGAATTTTACGGAGCGGGGATTTGGTATTCGTGGCGCGGTGGGCTGCTCAGATCGCGGTAATACGGCGGCATCACAGTTAAAAGCCGGCGATATTGACTGGGAATATATCTTCGGCACATTGGGCGTGCGCTGGTTTCATACCGGCGGCATCTTTGCGGCCCTTTCTGAAACGACCGGAGAGGTCGTGATTGAAGCAGCCAAGACGGCGAAGAAATACGGAACGATTGTTTCTTATGATCTGAACTACCGTCCTTCGCTTTGGAAAGGTTTCGGCGGTCTGGAAAAATGCCGGGAGATTAATCGCGAAATAGCGAAATATGTGGATGTCATGATCGGAAACGAAGAGGACTTCACCGCCTGTCTCGGTTTTGAGGTGGAGGGTGCTGATGAAAATCTCACCGATCTCGAGGTGGATGCCTTTAAGAAAATGATTGCTAAGGCTGTTGCGCAGTTCCCGAATTTTAAGGCCACCGCCACAACGATGCGCGGCGTGAAAACCGCAACGGTGAATGACTGGGGTGCGATGTGCTGGGTGGACGGTGAATTCTATACGTCTACGCATCGGCCGGAACTGGAAATTATGGATCGGGTCGGCGGGGGCGACAGTTTTGCTTCCGGTTTTATTTACGGCATGATGAATCTGCAGGATCCGGAAAAAGCCATTGAATACGGCGCAGCACACGGTGCGCTGGCGATGACGACGCCGGGCGACACCACGATGGCGTCGCTCGCTGAAGTTGAAAAAATCGTGGCCGGAGCCGGTGCGCGGGTAGATCGGTAAGGGCGACATACATGTCACCCGTATGGGAAAAGGAGAAATAGAATGCTGAATGAAATTTTAAAACGCCCGGTTATTCCGGTGATTGTTATTGATGACGCCAACGATGCGGAACCGTTGGCGGAGGCGTTGCTGAAAGGCGGTATGGATGTCATTGAGGTCACCTGTCGTACAGCGGCGGCACCCGAGGCACTGGCGCGGATTAAAAAAGCCTTTCCAGAAATGCTGCTCGGTGCCGGGACGGTTGTAACGTCAGACCAGGCAAAGATGTGCATTGATACCGGGGTGAGTTTCGGTCTGGCTCCGGGACTGAATCCGGATACGGTTGAATTTTTTCAGGAAAACAACACGCTTTTTATTCCGGGGGTTATGACGCCATCCGAGATTGAAGCCGGGCTGGCGATGGGCCTGAACATGCTGAAGTTTTTCCCGGCCGGTGCAGCCGGCGGCGTAAATATGCTGAAAAATCTCGGTGCACCGTATGCGCCGCTGGGCGTACGGTTTTGTCCGACAGGCGGACTGAATCTGGATAATATGAACGATTATCTTGCCCTTCCGGTCGTGAGCGCTATCGGCGGATCCTGGCTTGCGACGAAACAGCAGATTGCGGAGAAACAATGGAATGTGATTACCGCACAGGTTAAAGAAGCATTGGCCAAAGCGGCTGAAGTGAGTGCATAACGCAGTACGCAGTCTGGAAACAACCGCCGTTCTCTTTTGTTGCGTTCGGCGGTTTTTTCGTGAAATTGCGGCGTTTATTTTATGCTGCGCACGGATGGTCTGGAGGTGGGGCTGACCGTATTTTTTCGCAGATTTGCGGTGGCGAAGCGGTCATTCAAAGGCTGTTTTGAATGCTTCGAAGGCTTCTTTCAGGTCGGCCAGTTCCTGTTTGAGGTCGGAGACTTCGTCTTCCAGGGTTTGGATGCGTTCAAGGCGGCTGGGTCCGGTCTGCATTTCGGGGACGGCGATTTCTTCGGGTTCTTCTTCCTGGATTTCGGGCGCGGCGCCGAATAGGTGTGCCCAGCGCCGTTCGCGTTTTCCGGGCTGGCGGGGGAGCTGGACGACAAAGCAGCCTTCTTCATGATTTTTGAGTTCGTGGAGCAGCATTTCAACCTGGTTGGAATCTGCGAGGGCGTGGAGGCGGGAGCAGTGGGCGCGCAGATCCCCGGGTGTTTGCGGGCCGCGGATGAAGAGTTCGCAGAGGATGGCCATCTGGGAGAGTGAAAAACTCCAGTGCTCGGCAACGTTGTGACGGTATTTCATGACGCGGCTTCCGGATGCGGAGACTTCGACGGCGAGTTTGTGCTCGGTGCGGAGTTCAAAGAGCGTTTGTTCCACTGTGGCGGAATCGAGCTCCATGACGGGATAGCGGTTATTCTTCTGATTGCAGGCGTTAACGAGTGCGTTGAGGGTCAGCGGATAGTGATCCGGTGTGGCCATCTCTTTTTCGATGAGGCATCCCAGGACGCGTTGTTCGACGGGGCTGAGTTCAAATTCCATTTCGGGTCTCCAATCGGTCAAAATTTAACGGTTCAAAATAGGGGATGCGTGGTGTTATTTCAATGGTTGGAAACTTCCAATCATTGGAAAAGAAACGGTAGGCTCAAAAACTGGAGATTCCGGACGTACTGTTCGACGTTGAAGCCCTTAGAAAGAAATGAATCTAAATTGGCGGGCGGGTCGCATTTCGATTGAACGCACGGGAAAAAACCATTTCAATCCGGAATCGTTCTATAAGTATCGAATTTTGGAGAGTCATGGAACTTTTACGCATAGCACATGCTCTGGATGCCGAGTTGATCTGCGGTCCCGATGACTGGGAGAGTATGCAGATTGAGACGGTTTTTGCTTCGGACCTCATGAGTGATGTCCTGATGAGCGAACGGGAACAGATGCTGCTGATCACCTCGCTGTCGACTGAGCAGTCGATCCGCTCTGCAGGTATTGTCGGATCGGAAGCGGTGGTGATTGCCAATCATAAAACGGTGACGGAGGGCATGATTGAACTGGCGAAAGAGCAGGATATGACCCTGTTGGTTACCCGCCATCCGAAATATGAAGCTTCGGTGTGCATCGGGCGCATTATGGAGCCGCAATGAGTCCTGAGGAAAACAGGCAGCCGCTGCAGTCATCGCTTCGGGTTCAGGAGCTGCTGTATGGTCTGCGCATCAGCGAAGTGATGACCAATAAGGTTTTTGCGGTTTCCAAAAACTGTACGATGCGCGATGTCCGCGTGATTATGCGGAATAATGAAATCAGCGGGGTCCCTGTTGTGGACAGCAAACGGGTGGTCGGCATTGTGACGATGAACGACCTTATGAATGCGCTCGAAGAGGGGCGGCTGGACGACTGCGTGGTCTCCTGGATGTCGGGCGAGGTTCAGACGCTGGCCGAAGACATGCCGCTCTCGTTCGCTATTTCGGCGTTCGGGAAATTTTCATTCCGCCAGTTTCCGGTGGTTAATAAGGCGAATGAACTGACCGGTATTCTGACGTTTCGGAACATCAACCATGCGTTGATTCGCGAGCTTTCCCGACAGCTGCGTGAAATGGAACAGCAGAACGAAAATCCGCCGGAACCCGATTCGCTGCAGTTTACTAAAGTGTATCAGTTGGCCCGCTATGATTTTGAAAATGGCGGAAAGGCTTCGAGTGCGATCAAGAAGTTTCTTAAACTGCGCAGAGTTCCGCCGAAGCTGGTTCGCCGGGTCGCCGTTGCGGGGTATGAGCTGGAAATCAACCTGGTTGCACATTCCATTGGCGGCATGCTGAGTTTTGATATCAATGATGAGCGCGTTAAAATATCATCGCACGACCGGGGGCCGGGCATTGAAAATGTTGACGATGCACTGACCGAAGGGTTTTCGACGGCGAACGAGTGGATTCGTTCACAGGGATTTGGCGCGGGCATGGGGCTGCCGAATGTGAAGCGGGTTTCTGATGAGTTTGCCATCGAGTCTGCCGTGGGAATGGGGACGATGGTGCAGGCGGTCATTTATCTAACACAGGAGAAGGACGATGAAAATAAGTGATCTTGCTTCGATGGAGCAGTTTACCTGCCTGCAGGAGAAATATGAAGATATCGAAATTGAGGCGGGTTATACCTCCGACCTGCTTAGCGATGTGATGGGAAATGCCGCTGAAAACTCGGTGTTGATTACCATTCAGGCCCACAAAAATACGGTTGCGGTTTCTTCGCTCGCGGGTGTGGCCGCCATCATCATCTGCAACAACCGTATCGCTCCGGAAGATATGCTGGCGGCCTCAGCCGAGGAGGGGATAGCCGTTTTCCAGACCTCGGAAAATCAGTTTAAAACGTCGGCGCTGGTTGCCCGGCATCTTGACGGCAGAGCGGCGGAGTAGGAGCCGGTCATGCACTATCGTGCTGATTTTCATATCCACAGCTGTCTGTCGCCCTGTGCATCGCTGGAGATGTCGCCGGCATCTATCGTGAAAGCCGCAAAGGCCGCCGGCCTGAATGCCATTGCGCTGACCGATCATAACTGCGGCTTCAATCTTCCGGCCTTTGGAACAGTTTGCAGTCGTCTGGGCATGGCCTGCCTGTACGGAATGGAAGTCACGTCCGTGGAGGAGGCGCATATACTTTGTCTGTTTGACCGGCTTGATGCCGCTATGGAGATGGGAGCACGGGTATATGACAGCCTGCCGGATATTCCGAATCAGCCTGGAAAATTCGGGGACCAGCCGATTATCGATGAAGACGAAGACATTCTGGGATTTGCTGAAAAATTTCTGATCAGCGCCTCGGGGTTTGCTGTTTCGTCGCTGGTGGAGGAGGTGCACGCGCTTGGAGGGCTGGTGATTCCGGCGCATATTGATCGACCGGTTTACGGCATTATTGCTCAGCTCGGTTTTCTGCCCGATGAACCGTTCGATGCCGTGGAGCTGACGGCTTATGGCGATGCCGGGCTGGCGGGCACGTTTCCGGTCATCCGAAGTTCGGATTCACACCACTTAAACGGGCTGGGCACTGCGCATACCCGGCTGGAAGCAGAAACGCTTACGGTTGCGCAGGTGCGTTCCAGCCTTTGGAATGCGTGAGTTTTATTTTTTCTTATCCTTCACAAACAGGGCGTTGCCGTTTCCGCTTTTTCGGCGCTCGATATCGAACAGGCCGATGCCTTCGAACAGGAGCGGAAATGTTTTATAGCCGAATTCCCGGGGATCGAAATCCGAATGTTGGCGTTTGATGAGACTTCCGCAGGTTGAAGCCCGGGCCCAGCCGTCGTCATCAGCTGTTTCTTCCACGGCGTTGCGCAGGGTATTCACGAGTTTAGTATTCTGTTTGAGAGTCTGCTGCCGATTGGTTTTGGCCGCGGTTTTTTTTGCGGTTTTCTTGGCGGTCTTTTTCGGCGGTTCCTCTTCTTCTTCCACATTAAGCAGTTCGGTGAGGATAAAGTCGTCGCAGGCACTGCGGAATGCTTTTGGCGTTTTCTTTTCGCCGACGCCGAAGACATAGATCTGCGATTCTTTCAGGCGAGAGGCGAGCTTGGTGAAATCGCTGTCGGAGGTAATCAGAGCAAAGGCGTCGTACTGGTTTGAATAGAGCAGGTCCATGGCATCGATGATCAGTGCGGCATCGGACGAGTTTTTGCCTTGCGTGTAGGAAAACTGCTGGACCGGATTAATGGCCAGATCATTCAGCGGTTGTTTCCAGTTGATCAGATGTTTGCTGCTCCAGTCACCGTAGGCTTTTTTTACCACAATGTGACCATGTTTGGAGAGCTCGGCCATAACCGCTCCAAGCACTTTGTATGAAGCGTTTTCGGCATCAATCAGTACGGCAATTTTCTTTGCACTGTCATTATTCATGGCGTGACCTTTCATTTAAGAAACAGATTGTATTCAAGCGTTTAATCTATTCGCTTCGCATTGCGAAGTCCGCACAAAGATGGAATGATGAACTCAATTAAGCGAGGTTTAAATTCATGCGTAAACAGGTGTTGAATGAGTGGGGGTTGAAGGCTGATCCGCTGTTTCTGGCGGCAGGACCGTGCAGTGCGGAAAGTGAAGAGCAGGTGCTGGAAACTGCAAAGGCGCTGGCGGAAGCCGGCGTGAGTTTTTTGCGGGCAGGTATCTGGAAACCGCGTACGCGGCCGGGCAGTTTTGAGGGCGTTGGTCCGGAGGGCTTGGTTTGGCTCGAGCGGGCTCGGGCCGAAACCGGGCTTAAAATCGGGACCGAAGTGGCGGAGCCGGCGCATGTGGAAGCGTGTCTGGAGCACCGCCTCGATGTTTTATGGATCGGAGCGCGAACCACCACAAATCCGTTTTCGGTGCAGGCGATTGCTGATGCATTGAAAGGTACGGATATTCCTGTTTTTGTGAAGAATCCAATGAGTGCTGATGTGGCCCTGTGGATGGGGGCTGTTGAGCGTCTGGCCAATGCCGGTTTAACGCGGTTGGGTGCGATTCACCGCGGGGTCAGTTCTTCGCTTGAAATGCGTTACCGCAATGCCCCGGCCTGGAAAATGCCGATCGAGTTAATGCGCTGCATGCCGGACCTGCCAATGATCTGTGATCCGAGTCATATCTGTGGAAAGGCCGGGCTGATTCCGGCCATTGCGCAGGAAGCGATGGATCTGTTGTTTGACGGGTTGATGATTGAGGTGCATCCGAATCCGCCGGAAGCGCTTTCCGATGCCGCTCAGCAACTGACGCCGAAACAGTTTTCGGAACTGATTGACGGGTTGCAGCTGCCGCATGAAAAGAGTGAAAGTTCTTCGTTTATCCATCGCATGAGTGCGTTGCGCGACGGTGTTGACGAGCTCGACAGTCAAATGCTCGAGCTGCTGGGCCGGCGTATGGACGTTGTGCGTGAAATGGGGGCGCTTAAACGGGAACAGAATATTTCGACGCTGCAACTGGACCGCTGGACGGAAATCCTGCAGGACCGTGTGACGCGCGGTGAATTGCTGAATCTTTCAGAGCCTTTTGTGCAGCAGTTGATGCAATCCATTCATGAAGAGGCGATCCGTCAGCAGGAGAAGGACCGCATCGGGCTGTAGCCGGGTTCCAAACATTGGAAAATCAGTGGGGCTGAGCCCGGTATTCTGCATACTCTTCGGTGTCGATGGTTCCGTCGCTGTTTTTATCAATACGTTGAAAGTTGCTGTGCAGACGGCCGATCACTTCGTCTGCCGTTAACGTTCCGTTTCGGTCGATGTCGTATTTGCGAAGCAAAGCGCGATAGGCACTGACCTGTTGCGCATGGGCGTCTTTTTCGGCTTCTTCTGTGCTAACAACGGGAATCTGCCGTCCGAACACCTCGCCGCCGAATGGATCTTTTTGGAGATAAATCAGATAGCTCTGGGATACTTCAATATTCCGTTTTTCACGGGTGTGGATGGAATAGGTGACCTGCAGCGTCAGTGGTTTGTCGAGGTCGAGCTTGCGGGCCTGCAGGATAAACTCCCGGGGCTCGGAATCGGTCGCAACGGCAGTGACTCGATCCGCGGAATTGATGGAAGGAGCCACAACGCCAGCCGGTGTGGTGAGCTGATATTTTATGGATTCGCCGAGATTGTTCCATTGTACGTTGAAGAGGGGATCGATGTGGAACCCGAGATAGAATTTACCGTTTCCGGACTCAAGCAGTGTTTCAGAGCCTTCGACCCGCGCTTTAACAAAATAGGGGGATCGGGATTGTTCGGGGGTGATTTTCAAGGGTTGGAAGCGCTCTTCCTGGCTGATTTTAACGCGCGGAACGAGCTGGGATTTGATCATATTGATGGGTTCCATGACCGGTGAAGAAAGGGTCTCGATGTTGAACGGCTCTGTAACCGGTGCGCTTAATTCGGTCAGTTTTCCGCGCAACGCGGAGTGATCGGCCAGTGAGCCGGCATATACTTCTTCGCCGGAACGGGAAAAAATGAAAACCTCGGCGCCGTTCTCCATCATGAGCTGCTGTGCGGTTTCGTTGTCCATGGTGTCATAGAGCCAGGGAACGACAGTGCTCAGCTGTTCTTTGGCAACCACGGTGTGCTGCGCCCGCACTCGCGAAGAAAAGGGTTCGATGTATCCGTTGTTTTCGGGATGTTTGAGGTACTTGTAAATATAGTAGAAACGGAGGCCCTGAGGGTAAAAGTCTCGTGCGGCGGCTTCGATGTTGCGGTAGTTGCGGATAAAGTTATCGTCGGTCAGATCGCCGAAAGCCAGTACGGTGTGCGGGGCATCGGCAATTAGGCTGCGCAGTTTGATTTTAGGGCTTTCTTTGCTCCGGAAAACATATACATCCGGAAGGGTACGGGCTTCCGGTTCCGGCACGGATTCCGGTTTGGAAAGGTTCGACGGGCGGTTCGCCGCTTCGGCCGCAGCGGCCAGTTTTGCGGCTTCTTCGGGGGAGTCCACGACATCCGAAGTTGCATCGGTTCCTATGTTTTCCAACCCTTTTGATCCGCGGTTGCTTACAAAAACGGGCTGGAGTAAAGCGGCCCGTGTGCCGGAACGGGCGGCAATGGCACCGGCCCCGCGCGGGGAAAGGTTTTTTTCAAACGTGCAGGCGTTGACGATGGGTATAAAAGCGCCGGAAAAGCCCAGGGCACCGCCGTCGTTGCGAGCGGAGTTCTGATTAAACATACAGTTCGAAAGCAAGAGCTCCATGCCGGCTTCTTGGGTGCTGACCGCCGCAATGGCGCCGCCGAAGTCATCGGTGGAATTATAGAGAAAAGCGGAATTTTCAATTTCAATCCGGCCCTCATCATTCACGATAACCGCGCCGCCGCGCTTCGGAGCAAAGTTGGAGGAGAATGTGGAATCGATAATATTCAGTGAGCTTTTACCGAGAGAGGCAATGGCGCCGCCGGTGTCGGCCGAGTTGGAGTAGAACGTACAGTTTGAGAGGGTCAGTTCGCCGAGGCTGACCTGAATGGCCCCGCCGGACACCGCACTGTTCTTTTCAAATGTGCAGTTAAAAACGCGGACGTTTCGGCTGCCCGGTACCACGCGCAGTCCACCGCCGAATTGGTTTTCAGCAATAGAATCGGCATTGCCGCGCTGGATGATGAATCCATCGATGAGGGTGTCACCGGTAGTGGTCAAGACGTGGTAGGCGTTGTCGGTGATGGAACCCGCCCGTCCGATGTCGCCGCTGAGTACGGTGCGGTTCGCTTTGGGAATGCGTTGAATGAGATTTGTTTCATTGCCGCGGAATCCCCCGTAAAGTTCGGTGTTTTCCGGAATCCGGAACGTCGCCTCTTTATTCGATCCTTCCGGTTTGTAGTGCCCGGCACGAATCCAGATCTGTCCGCCGCCGTTGGTCGAGGCGGCCTCCAGCGCGGTATTCAGCGAAGGAAACGCGCTTAACCAGGATTCGCCGGTGGGAGATTCGCCCTGAAAACCGGAATCGACATAATAGGTTGCTGCAGCCGCTGTAAAAGCCATGCCGCAGAAAAGAGCAGGGAGGGTCTTATTAATGATTTTGAATAAATGCATACGCAGATTATCTAACATGAGCAGCGAACGCCTCTCAAATCAAAAGGTGTTTCTCTTCAACAGACTAAAAATGAAAACGCCGGAAAAATGCGCAGAAATGAAGGATTCCTTTAAAAACGGCTTGCCTTGTTTTATGTGGAATCTATACATTCCGCGTTCTTCCACACGGAGAGATGTCTGAGTGGTTTAAGGTACCGGTCTTGAAAACCGGAGAGGTGCAAGCCTCCGGGGGTTCGAATCCCTCTCTCTCCGCCACTTTGAAGGGGCGCTGATTGTCGAAATCAGCGCCCTTTTTTTATCATTTCGAGGACGCAGATTCCATTGAAGCCTGTGGTCCTAAAATCAGGGGAAAGCGCAGTAAAACATGAACATCCAGGCTGGAATGGATCATGGGATCGTCCATGTTCTTCGGGAGTTCATCTATGGAGGAAACCGATGCAACGTGGAGATTATATTCATACTGTTTACATTGGTGAATCTGTAATGAGGAAATTGAGAATGAGAAGGTTTGGATATTTGGGCCTGTGCCTGGTCGCTGCGGTTTGTGCGGCCAAAGGTGAAAGATACACAGCAACGTGGGACTCATTGGTGAATTATGAGGCCCCCGAATGGTATGAGGATGCCAAGTTGGGCTTCTGGCCGATCTGGGGTGTTTTTTCTGTTCCGGCATTTAAAGGAGATCATGCGGCGGAATGGTACGGGCGCTGGATGTATTGTAAAGAAGGGCAGAGCAGCCGAAATAATCAGGGACTGGCGACGCATTTTTATCATAAGCAAACGTATGGCGATCCCGGCACATTCGGCTACAAGGATCTGATCCCGAAATGGAAGGCTGAACGCTTTGATCCGGATTCCTGGGCGGATCTGTGTGTGGAGGGCGGCGCAAAGTTTTTCTGCACACTGGCCGTGTTTCACGATAGTTTCTGTCTGTGGGATAGCGATTTGACCGAATGGAATTCGGTTGATATGGGGCCCCAACGCGACATCGTGAAGGAATTAGGTGATGCCATGCGGAAAAGGGGGCTGAAATACGGGGTATCTAATCATTCGGCGTGGAACTACGGCTTTTTTCAGTGGAACCATATCAATGGTTATGACGCCAGAGATCCGGCCAATCAGGATCTTTACGGGAATCCAATTATTCCGGAAGAAGCACGCACCGCCATTATCAAGGAAGGTGAAGATCGTGTGGAGTGGCTGAAGCGGTCGCGCTGGAATCTGAAACCCAGCGAACGCGATCTGGACCGATGGCTGGAGCGAACCAAAGAAGTTACGGATAAGTATCATCCGGATCTGCACTATTTTGATTGGGGCATGAATCCGGATACGTTTACTTCCCGCCGGATGGAGTTTGCGGCCCATTATTACAACAAGGCGATGGAGTGGGGCGGTTCGTTTGAAGACCCGGGCGTGGTGCTGAACTATAAAAACTGGAAAACCTTTAAGCCGGGTACTGGTGTTCGGGATTTTGAACGTGGCGGCATGAGAGAACTGGCGGACATGGTTTGGCAGACAGACGATTCTATTTATGATGGCAATAATTGGGGGTATGCCGAAGGGGTGCCCATTAAGCCGACTGATATGATCGTGGATCAGCTGATGGATGTGATCAGTAAACGGGGCGTACTCATGCTGGCTATTGCTCCCAAAGCGGATGGTACGTTCCCGGAAGATCAGAAACAGTTTATACGGGAACTGGGGGCATGGTTGAAGGTCTGCGGGGAAGCCGTTTACTGCACAAGGCCTTATGAGATTTATGGAGAGGTTTCCGATACGTGGTATGATAAAGACGATCACGGTCATTTGAAATTTGAAGGCCAGCCGGATGATATCCGTTTTACCCGGAGCAAGGATAACACCGTTCTTTATGCGACCTTCCTCGCCTGGCCGGGTGAACAGGCCGTTATCAAAACGTTTGCCGGGGCTGATTTGAAGGGGGTGAAATCTATTTCACTGCTGGGCCGTAAGGGAAAGCTTGATTGGGATATCACGGAGCAGGGCCTGCATATCATGCTGCCGGAAAAAGCTCCGGAATACGGCATGGCCTATCCGGTGCGGATTGAGTTTGAAGATCAGATTATTTCATCGATCAAAAAATAGAAAGCGGGGGATCTGAAGCTGTTTCCGCTTTATTCATGAAGAAGGAACCCTGCAGGTGAAGATTTTCTTTAATCTGTTTAACAGCTTCTTGATCGCTTCGGCGCAGCTTATTTTTGAGAATCCGTGCACCGAGCGATCCCGCACATTAAGAGCCGGAGTGTTCGGGCTGAAATTCGCGAAGTGTTTCTGCGCATTGCCCGCGGGGCGAAGCTGCGATTAAAAAAAGAGTTGGGCCGTATCTGACGGTTAGGACATTGATCAAGAATTTCAGGTTCAAATGGCAGGTGAAGCTTTACGTAAAATCACCCCGCCTTCTACAAATCCGCTGCCTGGTCTGTCGAGTATGGCGGTGTGGTGTCGGATTTCACTCTCCAGTTGTTGGTTTCTCCGACATTCGGGGGAGGACCGATTTGGTCCCTTTTTTTGGGGATTAAAAAAACTGAAATTCATAAGTTATTGAAGATGAGGGGGTATACTTTTTGGGATGATTTTTTGTGGGATCAGGAGGCTGCAGTTGGCTCACTCTGAGCTATAGGTGTTTTCAATTACCACGGGAGATGGATCATGAATACCAACATAAAGATGTATCAAAGTTCAAATGTTACGCAGCAACTCAATCTGGCACCCCAGTTGTTGAATTGGCTTAAGATTCTTCAAGTGTCTTCTGTTGAACTTTCAGAGTTGGTTGATCGTGAGTTGGTTTCCAATCCGGCTTTGGAGGCTGCGTCGCCCGAAGAATCACCTATGGCCGATGATATCGGATCGGATGTGCTGGCTTCCTCTGCTGATGGAATTGATCTTTGCCGTTCAGAAGTGGGTGAGCGGCTCGGGGTGTTGGCCGATATTGATGAGGAGTGGCGTCTTGCGGACGAACCTCGGCTTTCGAGCAGTCATGTGTTGCAGGAAAAGCATGATTTCACGATGGATCATATTGCAAGCACTTCCCGTCTGCAGGACGAATTGGAGCAGGCCATTCTTTTTGCTGACCTCAGCGAAACACATGCCGAAGCGGCCCGGATTATTGCGGGATCAATTGATGGACGGGGCTATCTGGATGCTTCGCTGGAAGATATTGCGAAGGCGTCCGGGCTGGATGTAAGCGAAATTGCGGTTGTTCTTGAAAAATTCCAGGCATTGGCGCCTGCCGGAATCGGAGCTCGTGATTTGCGCGAATGTCTTACGCTTCAGTTGAAGGCCATGGATTCGGATACTGAGTTGGCCCAGATGCTGGTTAATAATTGGCTGGACCACTTAGCGGCAGGCCGGGCGGTTATGGTGGCGGATCACCTTGGAGAGGATGCAGACAAGGTTGAAGCGGCATTTCGATTGATTCGCACTCTCGATCCGGAGCCGGGAAAGAACGATCCGTCTGTGCCGACCGAATATGTCGAAGCTGATTTGGAAATTCGCTCTAAGAATGGGGAGTTACACGTTGAATTGCTGGATGAACGCCTGCCTAAACTGCAACTGAGCAGTTATTGCAAGCGTCTGTTGGATGCCCGTCAGGGAAGTAAGGCCGATTTGGAGTATATTCGTGGAAAAGTGCGGGAAGCCAGTTTCCTGATTCAGGGAATTTCTCAGCGACAGGATACGATGCTGAAAGTTGCGCGTCAGATCGTACGTGTGCAACAGGAGTTTCTTTCTTCGGAAAACGGTGCGTTGCAGCCGCTCACAATGAATAAAGTGGCCGCTATGATCGGTGTGCATGAAACGACGGTGAGCCGGGCCATTGCCAATAAATACATCCGCACCGAGCGCGGTCTGATTGAAATGCGCTCTTTCTTTAAAGTGGGATATCGGTGTGCTGACGGCTCATCGGTGACGCCGGAGCGGGTTAAAACCCGATTGGAAGCTTTTATTGATGCTGAAGAAGCATTGAAGCCGTTAACCGATGCTCACATTTCGGAACGGTTCAAAAAGGAGGGGCTGAAAGTGGCTCGTCGTACCGTGGCTAAATATCGTGAAGAGCTGGGCATTCCTTCGTCCAAGGAGCGGTTGATCCGGGCCCGGCGCAGGGAAGAGCTGGCTATTGCTGTGTAGAGGGATCCGGGTATTCGCTTCGTGCTTAGTGTGTTGTAAAAATGACGGTGTATTTTCTTTTTTAAATAGGTTTTTCCAATAAAATTTTCGTATTTTAGGGCCGAAGTAAGAAGGGTGATATGCTTGATTCAGGAACGGATAACGCAACCATTTTGGTGGTGGATGATGAAGAATGTTTGCTGAATCTGATTCGCATTGTTCTGACGCAGGAAGGATATACGGTATTAGGCGCCGAGTCAGCGGAAGAGGGCTTGCTGATTATGCAGTCCTCTGCGGGAAATATTGACCTGTTACTGACGGATATGCGCTTGCCGAATATGAGTGGCGGCGAACTTGCAAAAGAATTTAAAACGGCATATCCCGCGTCGAAGGTGATTTATATGACGGCCTATTCTCCTGAAGATGCAACGCTTCGGCTTCCGGGTGAGATCGTACTTTTCAAGCCTTTTTATCCGGAACTTCTTTGCGATATGGTTAAAACCTCATTGGCCGGTTTGACTTCGCATAAACTGCCCATTTGATTCT
Organism: Pontiella agarivorans; assembly: GCF_034531395.1. Lineage (NCBI taxonomy): Bacteria > Pseudomonadati > Kiritimatiellota > Kiritimatiellia > Kiritimatiellales > Pontiellaceae > Pontiella > Pontiella agarivorans. The sequence goes on from NZ_JARVCO010000002.1 coordinate 322,544, forward strand.
CCATGGCATCGGTCCTGCTGCTGTTTGTTTATCTAAAACACGAGGAGTAGAACCGTGCGAATTTCTAATCAGATGTCGAACCAGATGTTGTCGAACAACATTATGGACAATCAGGCAGCGGTATATCGTAAAGAACAGCAAATTGCTTCGGGGAACCGAATGGAGAAAGCATCCGACGATCCGGTGGCATGGGCTCGCCTTTCCCAGTTGCTGGATCAGCAAGAAGGGCTCGTGCAATATGAGCGAAATGCCCAGTTGGTTGAATCCCGGTTGCTCTCAGCTGATCAGATGCTGGATTCCATAGGATCGCTCCTTCAAAATGCTTCTGAACTTGCGGTTCAGGCCTCGGACGGTACGTTGAATGAGGCTGATCGTCAGGTTTTGGGAGCACAGGTGGATGCATTGCTTGAGCAACTGGTGACCCGCGCGAACACGCCGTCTGATGGGGGCGGCTATCTGTTTGGCGGAATCCAATCCGCGTCTGAGCCTTTTGCGGTGACCCGCAATGCCGATGGTTATATCGACTCGGTGGTCTATGAAGGCGGAAGTGTATCGGCGATGGTCGAAGTGGCCGCCGGGGATGCGCTGCCGAATCAGCTGGTGGGCGGGGGGGCGGACAACGGAGTGCTGATCTCGAGTTCGACCGATGCTTTTGCGCCGCTGATTGAAATGCGTGATCGTCTTTTGGCGGGTGAGAATCTGGCCGAAACGACGTTGCAGACTCAGGTGGATGGAGCTGCTGAAAAGGTGATTGTCAGCCGGGCTTCGGTTGGAGCTTATATAGAGCATCTTTCCTTTGTGAATGAAATCCGGGGCAATCAGGACGTGTCGCTGAAGGAAGATATTTCTGCTCTTGAGGGCATTGATATAGCTCAGGCGGTAAGTGAGCTCACGGAAAAGCAAACGGCCTATCAGGCGGCGCTGGCTATGGCCACAAAAACCGTCAACATGTCGTTGTTGAATTATATTTAGTGGTGGCGGGGTGCTCTTCGGGCAGTGCCGGAAATAACGGGTTCTTATGAAGGAAATGCCGATTGGGTTTAAGTCGCTGGCGATTAAGCTGACGATATTTATTCTATTGATCAACACGGTGGTTCTATCGGCGTTGGGGGTCTATTATTCGCGCCACTTCGGGCAATATATCGAAAATCAGCTTGTCGCTCAGTCTCTAATTCCCGGCGTGCTCATGAATGAAAGTTCGCTGAATTATTCGATGGTCCGTGAGCCTGAAGTGCTCGAGCGACTGATTGGCCGGAAGGTTGATCATGCCATGGTGGTTAGAGCAAGCGGTCGGGTGCTCTACAGTTCTGCCGCACGGGAGGAGGGGGTTAAGTTTCGCGATATTGATCCCGGCAGTGCAATTTTTGAGCAATTGATGGAGAAGGATGGCGAGCTCCTTATTCGAAAAGATATTTATCGAACGGAGTCCAGCCGCAATATTATCCAGCCGCTTCATATCCAGGACACATTGGCCGGCTATCTGTGGATGGCAGTGAACACAGAATACGATATGTACTTTAAGCGGAAGCTGTCTGTGATTTTCTTTCTTGGAACACTGGTGTGTATTTTGGTTGGAGGTTTTGCTCAGGCATTCATCGTCAACCGTTTGGTTGTTCCGCGGATTCTGCGCTCCGTGCAGTGTCTGCATTCCGTGCAGAATGGGAATCTGGCGGCCCGGATTCAGGCCGATGCCTCGGGCGACGAGATCGGGGTGTTGGAGCATAGTGTGAACGCTATGGCCTGCGAAATTGAACTGCGCACTTCCGCGACCGAGGAGGCGACCCATGAAATGGAATTGGCAAAAGAAGCCGCAGAAAATGCCCGTACGGTGGCTGAGCGCGCCAACATGGCAAAAAGTGAATTTCTTGCCAATACATCGCACGAGATCCGGACACCGCTGAACGGAATTCTGGGGATGTCGGAAATCCTGCTCGACTCGTCTCTCAATCAGCAGCAGCAGAATCAGGTGGATACGATCCTGAATTTGGGCGAAAATTTATTGGAAACCATAAATAATATTCTAGACCTTTCCTGTGTAGAAAGCGGCCAGGTGGAAATCCTGTTTGAACCGCTCGATCTGCATCGGTTCTTTGCTGATCTTGAGCGGGCATTTGTTCCTTCGACGATGAGTTACGGAATTCCACTGGATATTATGATCGATCCGGAGATCCCTCGCTATGTCCAGGCTGCCCAAGGGCCACTGCGTCAGATATTGAGCAATTTAATCACCAATGCCTTCAAGTTTACCCGCAAAGGTGAAATTCGTGTGCGGGTTGAATCGGAGGGGATTGATGCGGAACAGCACGGTTGTCAGGTTCGGTTCGGAGTGGAGGATACCGGTATTGGTATTCCGGAACATGCCCGTGCCAAGATTTTTGAAGCGTTTGCTCAGGCAGACGGTTCCAGTACCCGTCGATATGGCGGGTCCGGACTTGGACTGACTATTTCAAATCAGCTGGTTTCCCGGATGGGCGGCAATCTGACGGTGGAAAGTGAAGAGGGTAAAGGGTCGTCTTTCATTTTTGAGCTGCCCTTCACCTATCTCGATGCCTTGCCGAGCGAGAAGGGCGAACGTATATCATCTGAAAATGAATATCAGGATAAAGAGGAGCCTCTTTCCGGTACCAACGTATTGGTCGTTGAAGACAACAAAGTGAACCGCCTGATGGCAAAAACCTTTTTGAAGCGAGAAGGCTGTCATGTGGTGGAGGCGGAAAATGGGCAGGAGGCACTGGAGGCACTGGGGCTGGAAAACGGCCCGGCGGATTCATTACATTCGTTTGATATTATTGTGATGGATATTCAAATGCCGGTTCTCGACGGGCTGGAAGCCACCAAGTTGATTCGGGAGCGCGAGAATCCGGACCGCCGTGTGCCGATTATTGCTTTTACCGCTCATGCCATGCAGGGCGATAGGGAAACCTTTGTGGCTGCCGGCATGAATGACTATTTGGCCAAGCCTATGCGCAAGCAGCAGTTGTTGGATATTCTGCAGAAGTATGTTGAACCGGCCATGGCATAAAAAAAAGGCCGGGTCATATTTTCCCGGCGATCTTTTACATGTTCAAACGATTCTTCGGGGTGCTAAAGCTGGTCAATGATGCGGTCGAGTGATGCGGCGTCGAGTTCTACCGGGGCATCACGATCCGAGGAAAACCGTTGCAGGATCTCTTCTCTGGGAAGCATCTGTTCTTTGAGTGTTGCAAGACTGCGCGAGAGCAGGAGGGCTTTATCTGATGTGCGAGCCCGATCACATTCGTTGCCGCTTGACGGGGCATGAGTGGGCTTCGGGAGGTTTGTATGGTAGCCGACGGTTGTGGTTGAGCTCGTGGTGAATCCGATTTCCATTTTCTTCAATCCTTATTAAAGCGAAAGCCGGTCGGCCATAACCGTGCCGCACATGTCGGAAACAAAAGCCTGATATGCGGCGGGAGATTTGATTTTAAAGCCCAGGTCGTCCTTGCTTTCATTTTCGCTTTTATGTGCGTTGCTGTATTCGATGAAATAATCGTAAATGTCGCGGTTTTTCGCATCAAATACGCCCGCGAATTCAGCACAGATTTTTCCGGTTCCGGAGTTTATCAACAGCAGGCTGATATCGATACGTTGCGGGTGGTAGGGGATCATTTCGCGCACATTCGGGCAAATGACGTAGGTGCAATTCATTAAAGCTCCGAGAAAGGCGACTTCTTTAAGATCGAGCGATCCGTCGTTGCGCATGAGATTGCGGTCTTCGATATACGGTGCGTAAGCACTATCGGGACGAATGATTTTAAGCGAGGAGGCGAAGCGCCGTTGGGCACCGCCGTAAAGGTGGTGGTAGAAATCAGTTTGAAGGTTTTGATCTTCAATTCCCAAAGGGGGAAGAAGCAGGATTTGATTGGCGTTAACCGAATCCGGCTGGTCTTTGTTCCAGTCGTAGACATGCATGCGCAACGGTGAATTCTGGTCGGTATTAATTTCAATCGGCTTGTTGTTCTTCAGGTGCGTACACCCTGCGGTCAAGACGACTAACAGACTGGCAAAACCCCATGTTTTGGACATCATTTGGGCTCTCCTCCCGTTGCATATTGGATATCAAACGTGGATTCGCAACCACAGGGGCAGACCACGTGTAATGCCTTGATTTGACCGTCTTTCATGATCGGGGTCAATTGGATCTTTTCCGGTTTGGTCCCAATCTCGATCGGATCGGGCTGGAACTGTACCTTGTCGGCTCGAACAATGCCTGTTTGGCGTTGCGACGGCCTGTGTTGGCTCAGTGACTTATGCGCCATATGGGTTCGGCTGACATAGGTGCTTTTTTCCCATTGTTTCTCAGATGTCTTCATGATCGCAGGAGAAGCAAGCCCGATGCCATGGCGGGACGAAGCGTGCGAAATGGATGATACGTGTTAATTCGGCAAAAATTGCCGGATTGAATGGTTTTTATTTGTCCGGTTTAAGTAGTGCGCTCCAGGGGCCGAATAATCAGGCATCCGCAGGAATTTCCGGATGGTCCGGAAAGGCGGATGGGTGGCACAAGGATGTGCAGCTCGTTTGATAAAACAAGGGCCAAGGAGGCACAAAATGCAAGTCAGTAATAATATTTCATCATTCAATGTATGGAAAAACTATACCAACAACGTCAGCAGTCTGCGCGACTCGATGTCAAAACTTTCGTCAGGAAGTCGCATCAATAACGCAGGTGACGATCCCTCAGGCCTGGCTATGAGTGAACGGCTGCGCACCCAGTCCCGCAACACGGCTGCGGCGGCGGGCAATGTGGAAAACAAGCTCAATTATCTGCAGACGGCGGATTCATGGATGCAGAAAATGCACGATATGCTCGGTCGTATGGGCGAGCTGGCTGTGATGTCCAACGATGGGACCAAATCGCAGGTGGATCGCGATATTCTGCAGAAGGAATTCTCGCAGATGCAGGAAGAAATCGTGCGGATTGCGGACGATGCCGGAAAGTTTAACGGTAACGCACTGTTTGACGGAACGACAATTTCGCAGCAGGTGGGTGCGGATGGCGGACAGACCTTCGATGGTGTGTCTATCGATCTGCAGTCTACAACGGCGACGGATCTGGACGGAGCTACTGGTGCGGGCACGACGACCTGGGCGGACCTGATTGACGGAACGGTGAATATCTCCACTGCGGCCGCTGCGGAAGCGGCTGTGGGCGACCTTCAGCTTGGCGTCGATTTCATCAGTAACAAACGTGCGGATGTCGGTGCGGAAATGAAGCGGATGGACCAGACTCTGGACGGGCTGCGCTCCTACGAAGAAAATATCAGTGCCACCGAAAGCCGGATCCGCGATGTGGATGTGGCCAAGGAAACCGCTGAGATGTCGAAATACAATATTCTTCAGCAGGTTGGAACAGCGATGTTGGCCCAGGCTAACCAGCTGCCGCAGGGTGTGCTGCAGCTTCTTGGATAAGTTACTTCCAATGGTTGGAAAGGCGGGCTCCGTTTTCGGAGTCCGTTTTTTTATCTTTATTTCAGGCTTTTCGGAAACCGGCAAAAATTACCGATTTGAGCATCTAATTTAAGTTCCGGGCTCCGTAGGCCGAATAACGTTCTATCCGCAGGAATTTCCGGATGGTCCGGAAAGGCGGGGGGTGGCACAAGGACGTGCAGCTCGTTTGATAAAACAAGGGCCAAGGAGGCACACAATGCAAGTCAGTAATAATATTTCATCATTCAATGTATGGAAAAACTATACCAACAACGTCAGCAGTCTGCGCGACTCGATGTCGAAGTTGTCTTCCGGCAGCCGCATCAATAACGCAGGTGACGATCCCTCAGGCCTGGCAATGAGTGAACGGCTGCGCACCCAGACCCGCAATACTTCAGCAGCGGCGAGCAACGTGGAAAACAAGCTCAATTATCTGCAGACCGCAGATTCGTGGATGCAGAAAATGCACGATATGCTCGGTCGTATGGGCGAACTGGCTGTAATGGCCAATGACGGGACTAAGTCGACCACGGATAAAGATATTCTGCAGAAAGAATTTGCACAGATGCAGGATGAAATGAAGCGTATTACCGGGGCAACGACAAGCGATACCGATGCTGCGGGAAAGTTCAATGGCCTTCGCCTGTTTCAGGCGGTTGATGCGGATACGAGCGGTGCATTGGATGGAGTTATTCAGCAGGTTGGCGCAGATGGCGGCCAGACGTTTGAAGGCGTTGCACTTGACCTGACGGCTGCGAATACGGACGTGATATATACCGACCTCGGTGCGGACGGTGCGCCCGCTGGAGGCGACGATACTGTATTTACCTGGGGAAGCCTGCTGACCAGCACGACCGATGGAAGTGGATTGAATATCGGATCCACCGGAGAGCCGGGAATGGCTGTTGGTGCAATTAATGCCGGGATTGATTACCTCAGTGGAAAACGTGCGGATGTCGGTGCGGAAATGAAACGCATGGACCAGACTCTGGACGGATTGCGCTCCTACGAAGAAAATATCAGTGCCACTGAAAGCCGTATCCGCGATGTGGATGTGGCCAAGGAAACCGCTGAAATGTCGAAATACAACATTCTTCAGCAGGTTGGAACGGCCATGTTGGCTCAGGCCAACCAGCTGCCGCAGGGTGTGCTGCAGCTTCTCGGCTAAGTTACTTCCTGAGATTGGAAAAGGCGGACTCTGTTTTCAGGGTCCGCTTTTTTGTCTGTATTTCAGTTTTTTCGGAAACCGGCAAAAATTACCGATTTAAGCCGATTGCTTAAGTTCAGGGATCGGTTGGTCGAATAGTTTCATATCCGCAGGAATTTCCGGAAGGTCCGGAAGGCGGTGAGTGGCACAAGGATGTGCAGCTCATGAGTATAAAAATCGCCAAGGAGGCACAAAATGCAAGTCAGCAATAATATTTCATCATTCAATGTATGGAAAAACTATACCAACAACGTCAGCAGTCTGCGCGACTCGATGTCTAAACTTTCGTCTGGAAGCCGTATCAATAACGCCGGGGATGATCCTTCCGGCCTCGCCATGAGCGAACGGCTGCGCACCCAGACCCGGAATACTTCAGCAGCAGCGAGCAACGTGGAAAACAAGCTGAACTATCTGCAGACGGCAGATTCGTGGATGCAGAAAATGCACGATATGCTCGGTCGTATGGGCGAGTTGGCTGTGATGGCTAACGATGACACCAAGTCGGATACAGATAAGGACATCCTGCAGAAAGAATTCTCCCAGATGCAGCAGGAAATTGAACGCATTGCCGGGGATAGCAATGTGGCAGGAGGGGGCGATGCGGATGCCGCCGGTAAGTTTAACGGACTGGCCTTGTTTCAGGGCGGAACCCCGATTTCTCAACAGGTGGGTGCAGATGGCGGACAGGTTTTCACTTCCGCAGCGTCGCTGGATCTTTCCGGCGCATCTACTGAAAACATTGGAACGGGGACCACTTGGGGCGCATTAATCACGTCAGGTGGAGCGCTTGATATTTCTGCAGGCGGGGATGCGGGTGCGGCCGTAACCGAGGTGAATGCAGCCATCGACTTCATCAGTGGGAAGCGTGCGGATGTCGGTGCGGAAATGAAACGTATGGATCAGACTCTGGACGGATTGCGCTCTTATGAAGAAAATATCAGTGCTACCGAAAGCCGTATCCGCGATGTGGATGTGGCCAAGGAAACCGCTGAAATGTCGAAATACAACATTCTTCAGCAGGTTGGAACAGCGATGTTGGCCCAGGCCAACCAGCTGCCGCAGGGTGTGCTTCAGCTTCTCGGCTAAGTTGCTTCCAGAGATTGGAAAAAGCGGGTTCCGTTTTCGGGGCCCGTTTTTTTATGCATAGACCTTTTGAGGAAACGGCAAAAATTTCCGCTTGGAATGTCGGGAACTTAAGAGAAAGAACCAAGCGGTCGATTAACCAATTGCCATTAGAAGTTTTGGGTGGTCCAGAACGAATGGCAAGCAACACAAGGACGTGTTGCTTTGAAGTAAACTGCATATAACCAAGGAGGAAACCATGCAGATCAGTAATAATACCTCGGCGTTCAATGTATGGAAAAACTATACAAACAACGTCAGTAACCTGCGCGACTCAATGTCAAAGCTGTCTTCCGGCAGTCGCATCAATAACGCAGGCGATGATCCGTCGGGACTGGCCATGAGCGAACGACTGCGTACGCAGTCGCGCAACACGGCCGCAGCGGCGGGGAATGTGGAAAACAAGTTGAACTACTTGCAGACCGCAGATTCCTGGATGCAGAAAATTCACGACATGCTCGGTCGAATGGGCGAGCTGGCTGTGATGGCGAACGATGGTACGAAATCAACAACCGATAAAGATGTTCTGCAGAAAGAGTTCAAGCAGATGCAGGATGAAATTTCCCGGATTGTTGACACGACCGACGGTGCTGGAAAGTTCAATGGATTGGCTCTGTTTGGCGGTACTGCTGTTTCGCAGCAGGTGGGTGCAGATGGCGGACAGAGCTTTACCGGTGCAGCGATCGACCTGACTCAGGGCAGTGCGGATACGCTTGCCGGGGGCAGCAAGTGGGGCGACCTGATCAACAGTGGTCTGGCCGATGCGGCTTCCGGTTTGATTGCAATTTCCGGTTCAGAAGGTGATGCCGGAGAGGCTGTGTCTGTAATCAATGAAGGAATCGATTATATCAGCACGAAACGTGCGGATATCGGTGCTGAAATGAAACGTATGGACCAGACCCTGGACGGGCTGCGCTCCTACGAAGAAAACATCAGTGCCACCGAAAGTCGGATCCGCGATGTGGATGTGGCCAAGGAAACCGCAGAGATGTCCAAGTACAGCATCCTGCAGCAGGTCGGAACGGCAATGTTGGCGCAAGCGAATCAGTTGCCGCAGGGCGTGCTTCAGCTTCTGGGCTAAGCATTCCCTGCTAAAAGAAGACGGGACCATTAATCGAACGGTCCCGTCTTCGGGCCCCGGGGCATTGGTTGTTTTGGGGCTGCGGCATTCATCCTGCTTTAGATCAGGATGAATTAACGTATGAACGTTTGAGGATCGGCCATGGGAATACATGTTGGAGGGTTATCTTCGGGAACGGACTACGCAGGCATGATTGAACAACTCATGGCGGCGCGTCGGATTCCGATTGATACATTGGATAATAAGCGAATAGAGCTCGACTACGATATGGGAGCGTGGTCGCAGTTGAATACGTTGGCGTCTTCGCTGACGTCCTCGCTGGACACGCTTCGCGGATTTGATCTCTGGCGCAGTATGTCATCTGAATCCTCTGTGGAAAGCGTGGTAACCGCTTCTGCCGCGACCGCTTCGGCAGAACAGCAGTATTCGCTGGTGGTCTCCAATCTGGCCAAGGCACAAAGTATTTCTTCTGATATCGTGGATACCCCAACCGATCTTATTGGTGGTGGTTACGCATCGGAAGGTGATGTGTTTGAAATCGAGGGCGAGGAAATTACGATTGAAGCGGGGGAAACGCTGACCTCATTACGCACCAAAATCAACAGTGCGGCACTTGAGATGCCGGATGAAACGCGGGTGCAGGCCAGTATCGTCAACAACCATCTCGTATTGACCCGCGCGAATACCGGGGCTGATTCAATTTCGCTTTCCGATACAACCGGAACGGTCCTGCAAAATATAGGGATACTGGATGCTTCGGCTGCGATTAAAAATGAAAATGTTGCCGGTGAGAATGCGGAATTCACGGTCAATGGAATTTCGGTGGTGCGCACATCAAATGACAAACTCACCGATGTTATTGAAGGGCTGACCCTCAACTTAAAAGGGGTGGGGGCATCCACGCTGGATATTCATGCCGACCGCGAAGCGGTTAAACTTGCTATTTCTGAGTTTGTGGAAAATTACAATGCATTAGCTGCGGTGGTGGATGATTACAGCAGTGTGGAATTGGGGGGGAGTTCAGAGCTGGCTGTGAAAGGCGAGTTATATGGCGATTCCCTTTTGAGTTCCATTCGACTGGATCTGCGGCGTATGGCGACGGGGTCGAAATCCGCCGCACTCGATGAAACCAATGCCGCATATTCTTATAATGGCGAGACCGGCATCATGGATAATTTGTCGGATATCGGTATTTGGACCTCCGGTGAAACCAATCAGCTCAGTATTGTGGACAGCAGTCGGCTGGATGACATGCTGGAATACGAATTCTCCAATATGGAGCAGCTGTTTAAAGGGGTTTACGACGAAGAGGCGGTTGCATATACGAACGGAGTTGCTTCCGATATGTATCGTTATGCCGATAAAATCAGTGCATCACTTACGGGAGATATTGCCGAACGTATTGAGTCGATGACTGAAAAGTATGATGATTATTCTGCTGAGATGACGGAGTTGGAGGCGGCTCTGGAAGATTATGAGCAAACGCTTTGGGATCAGTTTACCGCTATGGAAGATGCGCTTGCCAATATGGAATATCAGATGAGCTACATCGAATCCATGTTCAGTTCAGGTAGTTAGTCAATCCATTCTGTTTCCAATCCCTGGAAGTCCGGAATTTCCCGTGGCATCTCCTTTGCTTCATGTAAGCAAAGGAGAAATGTCCAATGTGTGGAATTGCCGGTTTTTTCAGCTGGGATTCAAATGCGCCGGTTCCTTCCCGCCCCCTGCGGCGTGCGTCGGAACGAATGGCGTTGCGGGGTCCGGATGCAGATGGTTTCTATGAACAGAGCGGAGTGGGGTTTGCTCATCGTCGACTGACGGTGATCGATCTGACCGGTGGCTGGCAACCGCTCGAGGACCGCGCTTCCGGGGTTTGTCTCACGTATAACGGTGAGATCTATAATTTCAGAGAACTGCGCACACAACTGGTCGGACTCGGGCATACATTCGAAACGCAATGCGATACCGAAGTGCTGTTGCACGCCTATCTTCAGTGGGGGCGGGCGTGTACGGAACGGTTTGTCGGTATTTTCGCCTTTGCCATTTATGATCCGCAGGAAGAACTGCTTTTTCTGGCGCGTGACCGCATGGGGGCCAAGCCGCTCTATTATGCCCAAACCGATGAAGGTGTTGCATTTGCTTCAACGGTGGCGGCGTTGCGGGCCTTTGACGGGATCGGGTCGGATATTGAATTCGATGCCGTATTGCACTATTTCAGTTCAATTCGTACCACGATGGGGTCACGCACTTTGTTGCGGGATGTCCAAACCCTGGAAGCCGGTTTTCAGTTAACGGCCCGGCGCGTAAATCGATCGGTTGAGTTTCAGCGATATTGGGAATTTCCGATTGTTCCGGAATCTGAAAAAGAGGCGCCGCCGTTGAGTGAAGCGGTGGAAACCGTTCGTTCGCTGGTGGAAGAGGCGGTGGCCGGGCAGCTCGTGAGCGATGTCCCGCTGGGCGGCTTTCTCAGCGGCGGGATTGACTCCTCTCTGATTGCTTCGCTGGCGTCGAAGCAAGGCGCGTATGGCGCCTATAATGTCGGCTACGGGGAACACGGGTGCAATGAATGGCCGTATGTTCGAATGGCGGCGGAGTTTGCGGAAATCCAATGTCGGGAAATTCATCTCAATTCCGACGGATTTGTCGATGCCTGGATTTTTTTGATGAAAGAAAAGGGCTTGCCGCTCAGTACGCCGAACGAGATCCCGATTTGGCAGCTGGCCCGTTCGCTGCGGGAGGATTATACCGTGGCGTTGAGTGGCGAGGGAGCGGACGAGGTGTTCGGCGGGTATGTGACACCGTATTTTTCGGCGTATGATTTTGACCGTGCGAAACGAAAGCCGTCCGATGCGCCGGGGTCCGTGGAGCGGGCGCTGCTGCGGCTTTACGGACAGGACTGCCTGCCGGGGCATGTGGCGCATCACTTCCTGTTGAATTCCTGGATGGCACCGGCGACGCAACAGGTTTTGCTTCAGCCGGATCTGTCCGCGCGGTTCCCGGCTGTTTGGGATTTTTATCAGGGCCTGTTCGATCGGTTTGAGGGGTGCTCGACATTGGATAAACATATGCATCTGCATGCGCGCATTAATTTAGAAGGGCTTCTGAATCGGGTGGATTCAAGCACCATGTCGGCTTCGGTGGAAGCACGTGTGCCTTTTACTGATCACCGTATTGCGGATTATCTCTATCGATTGCCGAACGAGTACCGGATGGCATGGCGCGACGAATCCGCACGCCAGCAGGGGCGCGTGATGAATGTTGCAGAAATCGACTCGCGTAATTTGGTCGAGAGTAAGCTGCTGCTGCGCCGCGCCTTTCGGGACGAAGTTCCGCCGGAAATTATGAATCGTCGGAAGGTCAGCTTTCCGGTGCCGTTCCGGGAGTGGTTCGGAGGGGCGCTGCGTGATTTTGCCGGGGATACGCTTTCTTCTTCCTGTTTGGTGGGCGAAATGGTGCAGCGGCCTGTTTTGACGGAGCTTATTGACGGTGCTGATGATCCCGGTTACGCCATGCAGCTTTGGCCGCTTGTTAATCTGGCGCTTTGGGAGCAAAACGGATTACACCCGGAGGAGGGGGCGCCGGATCCTGTGGCATCTGAACTGCTAAACTCAACTTGTCTTACTTAAATTGAAAGGGATACAGATGAATAAAACCAATGAAACGCCGGATCCGATGGTGTTGGAGACCGAAACCCGCACTGTCCGCATTCCGGTGAGCGATGGCAACATTTTCACGTTCCCGGACGGAGTCCCCGCCTTCGAGGACTACAAGCAGTTTGTGCTGTATTGCAATACAGATATGCAGCCGTTCTTTTTTATGAAATCAATCGGAATTTCGCCGGAAGTTTCCTTTGTCTGTCTTGATCCATTTCTGGTTTGTCCGGACTATCAGGTTCGGGTGGGGCCATCGGATTTGCAGGCGCTTAATCTGCAGCGCGGTGAGGATGCATTTATCTTTTCATTCGTAACTGTGCGCGATGACCCCAGCGAAATCACTGCAAATCTGCAGGGGCCGGTGATTCTGAATATGAAGAACAGTCAGGGCCGTCAGATCATCAGCGAAGGGACCCGGCATGATGTTCGTTTCCGTGTTTGGGATGCGTTGATGCAATCCCGGGAAACATCGGATTCTGCTGAAGATGATTTGACTGCAACACAGTGCCGTTAGACGGAATTTAAGCCAAGGAGGGCTACATGTTGATTCTGACAAGGAAGTCGAATGAAAGCGTTATGCTGCGAGACGATATTGAGGTCAAAGTACTCAGCGTGCGCGGTGATCAGGTTAGTTTGGGATTTTCGGCTCCGGCTGAAATGAACATCTACCGAAAAGAAATTTTTGAAGCGATTCTGGCCGCCAATAAAGAAGCGGCGGACCAATCGAATGCGTCTCTGGATGCCCTGTGCGGGATGTTCGGGCAATAGATGCAGGTTGAATAAAGGATAGAACGATGCAGATATCGAATAATACAACGGCGTTCAACGTCTGGAAAAATTATAACAGCAATATTGAAGGTCTTCAGAATTCGATGGCCAAATTATCGTCCGGCAGCCGCATAGAAAATGCCGGTGATGATGCTTCCGGACTGGCCATGAGCGAACGGCTGCGTACGCAGTCGCGTAATACGTCCGCTGCAGCAGGCAATGTGGAAAACAAATTGAACTATCTGCAGACGGCCGATTCCTGGATGCAGAAAATGCACGATATGCTCGGCCGTATGGGGGAGCTTGCGGTGATGGCCAACGATGGCACGAAGTCGGATATCGATCGCACGGTATTGCAGCAGGAGTTTGCTCAGATGCAGGATGAAATTGCCCGCATCACTACCGGGGCCAATGCCGCCGGAAAATTTAATGGCGTTGCTCTTTTTCAGGGCGGTCCCGGCATTATGCAGCAGGTGGGAGCCGACGGGGGGCAGACCTTTTCTTCCGCCGCAGTGGATTTGACGACAGCCAGTGCTGACGATTTGGGCAATGGAACAACGTGGGGCGAATTGATTGACAGCGCGGGGAGCATTACTATTTCAGCGCAACCCGATGCTGAAACCGCCGTTACTGAATTGCAGTTGGGAATCGATTTCCTGAGTGGAAAACGGGCGGATGTCGGGGCTGAGATGAATCGCATGGAGCAGACGCTGGACGGGCTGCGAAGTTATGAAGAAAATATCATGGCCACAGAAAGCCGGATTCGCGACGTGGACGTTGCAAAGGAAACGTCTGAAATGACGAAGTATCAGATTCTTCAGCAGGTCGGTACCGCCATGTTGGCGCAGGCCAATCAGCTTCCCGGGAATGTTATGCAACTGTTTGGCTGAAATTGATGTGTGCCTCGCGGAAAGATTCCCGGACGAGGTAGCAAACCGGTTTGGATATAGATGATATGAAAGCAGATGTCAGTAAAGGTACGGTGCTCATGGTATTTGCCGTTGTATTGCTCTCGGGCAGGAATCTGTCGGCAGTTCCTGTGGAGGTTCCGGTGGGAGCGCCCTCTCGGTTACAGACCTTGGAACGTAAAGCGAGTGAGTATGAACGCTACAAGGCGCAGTATCTTGAAATTCAGGAACTGTTCGACAACATGCTGGCTCTTCTTCCGGTCGATGAAGAAGAAGAGGCTGTGCCTACTCCCGAGACCGGATACGGAATGCTGTCCAACTTGCTTGAAAAAGCAAATCAATCGGATGCATTGGGTCGGGAACTTAAACGAGTGCAAGCGGAGAAAGAGCACATTCGGAAGCAGTACGAAGCCTTGAAAGAAGAGCATGAAGAGATGAAGGCTTCGTTTGCAAGCACAGCAGACGTCATTCAGGCACTGGAGACCGAATCTGAAAAATGGAAAGTCAAATCGGAAGGGTTGCGAGAGACCATAGAGCGGTTGCTTTTGGGTGAATTTGAGTATTACGAGGTGAAAGAAGGCGATTCACTGCAAAGTATTGCCGCCAACCCCATGGTCTATGGAGATCCTCTGCGCGCCACCTGGCTGCGGCAGGCCAACCATCGTCAGGTCGAGAATCCCGATAATTTATCTCCCGGTGAAGTTCTGGTTGTGCCCCGATTCCCAAGGAACGGATCGTATGAATTTTAGCAACAAGGATGAGGCCATGGAATTGAATGCCAAGGTGCTGGTATTGGACGATGAGCCGCTGGTCCGGTTGCTGATCTGTTCAAAACTGGAGCAGGCCGGAGCGCAGGTGAGCGAGGCCGGTTGTTGTGCTGATGCACTCAAGCTGATGAGGAACACCCGGTTCGATGCCGCGTTGTTTGACTATCGTTTGCCGGATGGAAACGGAATTGATGTGGTTCGTCTTTTGCGCAAGGAGGGGTTCGAATTACCTATTGCAATGCTCAGCGGAGAGGCGGCAGATCTCGAAGAGAAAACCGTGAATGATCTCGGTATTTGTGCCGTATTTCCGAAACCGCCCGATGTGGCACTGATTGCAAGAACGCTGGCGCGAGAGGCAGGTTGTTCAACGATTAAGGAAACGGTAAGGGTGGGGCGCTATGTGTATGTTAAAGCCGATCCCGCCGATACGCAAAACTGGTCCGAGTGGGCGGGTAATGATTGGCTGGCGGTTGATTTTTCAGCATGGCCTTCCGATTCATTGCCGTCGGCAATGATCGATTTCATTCGCATGCCGCGTCGTGGAATGGCCGTGGTGGGTGCAACGCCGGCTTTGTGTGAATATTTTGATGCGCTGGATTTGAATATTGAATTTGCCGCCGGGATTGATGAGTTGGCCGCGCTTTCGCGGCGTCCGACAACGCCGTTGGAACGCGCTGCTCTTTTGGAATCGGTACAACCGGGGAAATTGACGGAATCTCATGCGTAAAATAGTCATCATTTTAGGGCTGGTGCTCTGTGCCGTTGTAATGGAAGGCCTTGTTTTTTTTGCAAGTTCGCGGATGCCGGCTGAAGCTGAAATTCCTGAACTGGAAGAGCCGTCCTCTTCAACGTTTGATGAAATGCTGGCCAACGCGGCTCTCTATAAGGAGCAGCGGCGGTTTGACGTGGCCCGTGAATTTGTCCGTCTGGCCCTTGATCGGGCAGCGACCCGGCATGAGCGTGCTTTAGCCGGCCACCAAATGGGGGGGTTGTTATTTGAAGACTATCTTCGGGGCGGAAGCTCCCGCCCCGGTGCAGCGGTTTTGTATCTTCAGGCGGCATTTGATGAGTACGATCAGGAGTTTGCTTTACAGGCGGAAGTCGGGCTGGAATTGCTGGATGTTCTGGAAGAGATGGGCGACGAACCGCACTTCCTGGAATATCTGGAAAGGATGATTACAACGGCCGAAGAACCGGAATGCCTGATCAAGTTATGGCGCCGTAAATTTGAGTTTCTGATGAATTCAAATCGGGGCTGGCGCGAATTAACTATAGCGTTGGCCACTGCGGAAGCGATACCGCTCCAGTCGGCGGAGTGGGCGGATCTTCTGGCGGATGTAAAGCTGCATTCCCGCGAAAAGCTGTTGGCCGACGACAGCTGGCTTGAAGCTTATGCCCTGACAGAGGGCGGAGAAGGACTGGCTGCCTACAGGATGCGGATCTTTCATGAAATTCGAAAGAAGCTGGAGCGGATTATCGAATTCGGGGAAAAAGAACAGCAGGAAGAGGCCTTGTTGCGGTTGGCCAATGCAATGGTGTCGGTTGAAAAGTATGAAGAAGCTCAAACGTATCTGACGGATTTTCTTGAAAGGGAGCCGACGCATAACTTAACCGAAGCGCTTATGCTGTTGAGTCGGATTTCGCGGGTTCAGGGCGAGGTTGCCTACGCGGCCGAACTGGCCGAATTGCTCATCCGGCGATTTGATTTTAACGCGCACTCGCAAGCGGAAATTCTTCAGGTTGTAGAGCTGTTGGAAGAACATGAACTGTATGAAGACGCTTTAGGGCTATTGCAGGGTTGTTTCAGTTTCGGCGATCCCGCAGGTCGGGAGTTCGGACCGCTGATTGCCCGAGCTGCGGTGCTTGAAGAGCGGCTCGGCGATCATGATCATGCGTTGAATTATATGAATCAGCTTCAGCAGTCAGATGCGAATGATGCATTTGCAATGGCATTTTCTAAGTTGATAGATCTGAACATGGCCGAAGGAAACTATGAGGTGGTTGAAGATTGGGTGCTTCGGTTTATCGGTCGAATTCCTGAGCGCTCCGCAGCTTATCAGAATTCCTTGTTTTCGTTGTTTGAGGCGAAATATTGGCTGGACCGCCCCGTACTTGAACAGCTGTTTGTTGGATCGGCTGCCATTCAGAATATTCCCGAAGATCCGCGTGTGGGTTCGGTGGAGTTGCGTATGGCCCGGTACATTGAGGATATGAAACTGACTGATCTGGCGGTTTCCTACTATAACCGGATCGGTTTGCTTAATTTTTTCCAGGGCAATGAACACAATGCAACATTCAATGATAATATCAGTGAACAGGCGATGCTCGGAAAAGCCCGGTGTTTGAAAAAGCAGGGAGACTGGTCGGCGGCGGATCATCTTTTCAGAGAATTATGCAACCGGACAACGTCTCCATTGGTTAAATCGGAAGCGGCAGTGGGGTGGGCGGAACTCGCCAAGCGTTTCGGGCAAAAAAAGGAAGCCGCGCGGCGCTACGACCTGGCCTATGTTCAGATGCTGTCTGCTCCGGATCAGGTGCGCTATACGTTGGGACGTTTAAATTTGCAGGGGGATGAAAAATTTCGTGATCCCGCTGTTATGGAGGATAATCTTTCTTTGTTTCTCAATTTGCCGGACGGCGAACGGCGCAAGGCTTTGGCGGCTTATTTCAACGATACGTTTGATTATTTGTACGAGGCCGGAGATGAACGGGCAATGTTGCGCCTGATTGATCTAGCATACCAGTCTGATTACGCCGAATGGCTGCCGATTCAGAGTTATGTGCTCCGGCTCTATGAAGACCGGTTTCAGACCGAAACACTCGAAGGACTGGGCCGCACACTGCGTGAAAAGGGCGAAATTGCGGATGCTTCTCTTGCCGAACTTGCGCAGGTGGTTGATCAGATGGAGTTTTTAGTCGCAACAGTGAAAAAACATCGGAAAAAGGTCGTGGAATGACTGAACATAAAATCAGCAACTGTATAGATCACATTCAGACCCTCTGTGAACAACTGAATCGTGATAATGAACGGGTCAAACAGCAAGGGCGCATGGCGACCTTGGCCGAAGCCCGGCAGATGGATAAACTTTCCTTAGCTCTGATAGAAGAAATCCGAAGTCTTCCCCCCAATGCCTGCAGTCTGTTGGAAAATCCAGAGCAACAACATCGGGCGAGAGCCGTTATGGCTTCGGTTCGCACGATGTTGGAGCACGTGGCTCAGCCGGCTCTGTTATCCAGCTCAAAAGAGAAGCGGATTCCTCCGGCGGCATCACGGCGGATGGAAGCCTACGGCACTTGTTAAGCAGGAAGAAATGAGATGGATATGATGGAAACAGCACTTGTGGTGGATGAGGATTTTTTAATGCGCGGCTATGCACTCGACCGTCTTAAGCAGGAAGGTGTTTATGCGATAGAAGCGTCTTCCGGAAAAGAACTGTTACGCCTGCAGGCAAGTCAGAAATTCGATCTTGTATTTGCCGATCTGGATATTTTTCAGACCGCTGACGGAGTGTTTAATAGAGAACCGGATACGATTTATGTGGTGATGACTTCGTTTCGTAATGTGGACAAGGCCATTCAACTGGTCAGCAGCGGGAAAGTGTATGACTATTTGGTAAAACCTTTCTCGCCTGAACAGGTCTCCGTCATCATTTCACGGACCCGGGAGTTGCTCCGGCTGCGTGCTCAGATTGAGTTGCTTGAAAAAAAAGCGGCTCCGGCCGATCGAAGGCCTCAGCCGATGGCGTCGCCGGGAGTTTCCTCGGAATCGACAACCAATCTGCAGGACCTCGAGCGCCAAACTATAATGCGGGTATTGCACGAAACCCGCGGCAGCCGAACTGTGATGGCTGAAAAGCTGGGAATCAGTGTTCGTACTTTGCGGAATAAGTTGACCCAATATAAGCAGGATGCGTCGATACAGCTCCCCTGATTGCTGATAGGATCAATCACGTTTATATTCGATAAATTGAAAAGTCCGCTTGTGTTTACTTTTTAGCTAGATACTGTTTGTCGGGATTTTCTGTATTGAATGTAGTAGGGAGACGCGGTGTGATTTTAGATGCTGATGGAACGGGACGAATGGTGCGGCTTTTGCGGCATCGGTTATTGAATGTTGTATCCGGTTTGAAATCGGCCAATAGTTTGTTGGCTTCTGAACTTGATGATCGGCTTACGGCGCGGGAGCGCGAATATTTCCCGCTGATGGACAAGGAATACGATAAGATATCCGACATCGTCGGGCGTATTGAGGCTCTTTTCGGTATTCTGCCGAAGTCGGAATTCGTTCCGTTGCAGGATGCTTTGTCCATGGTGGTGACGAATCTGAGAGAAACCTTCCCTATGGCAGAGATCCGGCTGGATATTGTTTGCAAAGATTCCGAGCAATTGGTGTGCAAGACGACGATCGAAACCGTGCTGCATGAAGCGGTGGGCAATGCCTACGAAATTTCGAGAAAACCCGTTAAAATCGTGATTTGCGATGTTGATGATCGGCTTTCAATTCGTGTTTTAGATCAGGGGGAGGTTCTATCAACGGAGGTTCAGGATATGGCCTTTGAGCCTTTTTATTCAACACGCAGCCGGCATTTAGGAGTGGGGTTATCCATTGTCAAACGGCTGGTTGAGCATCGTAGTGGAACGGTATCTATCGGTGTTGAAAATGATGAAAACGTGGTGGAATTTATTCTGCCTCGCATGAGTTTATAGGAGACAGAGGTTATGGGGAAAACTGAAAGTTTCACCGATATCAAAGTACTGGTAGTGGAAGACGATGATCTGCTGCGCCGGGTCATGTATGACCGATTGACGGCGAGTGAATGCGAAGTGATGGCCGCGGATTCACTGCATGATGCTCACCGGTTACTCGCTTCTGCTTCGTTCGATATTATGATCACTGATATTCGGTTGCCTGATGGAAGCGGGTTGGACCTGCTGGAGGAACAGCGGGAAGCGGCTCCGGAGATGGCGATTGTGGTTATGACGGCATTTGCCGATGTGGATACTGCGGTCTCCGCCCTGAAGCAGGGCGCATTTGACTATCTTTCAAAACCATTTGAAGACGAGCAATTGTATAAAATTTTACGAAACCTTAAAGACAAGAGTAAGCTGACGCGGAAAGTGGAAACACTTAAGGATTATTCCTTGCGCGAGTTCGAAGGGTTTGTGCAGTTTGATCAAATGATCGGCACATCAGCGATGACTGAAATTTTCAATATGGCGGGACGGGTGGCCAAAAGCGGTGCCACGGTGCTGATTCTCGGGGAGAGTGGAGCGGGGAAAGGCATGTTGTCCAAAGCCATTCATCGTTCCAGTCCGCGCGTAAAAGAACCGTTTGTTGAAATTAACTGTTCGGCGATTCCTGAACACCTGCTTGAAAGCGAACTTTTCGGATATGAATCGGGTGCGTTCACGGATGCGAAAAATAAAAAACTCGGTCTCTTTGAAGTGGCCGAAGGCGGTACCATCTTTTTAGATGAGATCGGTGATATGGATTTAGCCCTGCAGGCCAAGGTGCTCAAGGTTCTGGAAGACCGGGAATTCCGGCGTCTCGGAGCATTACGTCCGACGCAAGTGGATGTCCGGATTATTGCGGCGACAAACCGTAATCTCAAAGAACTGGTTAAGGAAGGAACCTTCAGAGAGGATTTATTCTATCGACTGTCTGTTGTGCCCATCAAAGTTCCTCCATTGCGGAATCATCCGAACAGTATCGAACCGATGGCCAATTATTTTCTGCAGTTGTTCGCGAAGCAGATGGGGCGTGTTGTGCAAGGATTTGAGGCCGATGCATTGAGCATGCTTCGTGCATACAATTGGCCGGGCAATGTACGTGAACTGCGCAATGTCATTGAACGGGGGTTGATTCTGAGTGACGGTGACTACATTAAAGCTTCTGCTCTGAATCTGGACGTGGGAGCGGCACCGGCAAGCGCCGAAGAGGGATCCAATCTGACTGAGCTGCTACCGTTGGCGGAAATAGAAAAACGACATATTAAACGGGTCTTGAAAACGTTAGAGGGCAACCGTAAGGCTGCGGCAGAAGTGTTGCAGATTCACCGGACGACGCTGTACAAGAAAATAGAAGTCTACGAGCTGGGATAGTTTCGAGATTCGGATGAAGGCTGTTGACGGGCGGTCTGAATCAAACAGAGGGACCTCATAAATTCTTCCCGTGTTGGTTTTCATGGCATCTGGACTGCTAACAAAAGAGCAGATTAGAAAGAAGGATGTAAAAGTCATGGCAGAATTGAACCAATATCAGAAAGCGGCAGTGAATACGGCTACTGCGATGGAACTTGTATTGATGGTATACGATGAGTGCATTCGAAGTCTGGAGAAGGCGGAAGAGGCGTTTAAACTGGAAGGACCTGAGCGCATTGAACCCATCGGAAATCATTTGAGACATGCTCAGGATGCGATTACTGAGTTGTCTGTTTCTTTGGATCTGGAACGCGGCGGAGAAATTGCTGAGAACCTTAATCGCCTGTACGATTTCATGAGAAATCATCTGAGTCAGGCCAATCTCAAGAAAGAACTGCAGCCGGTACAGGATGTTAAAGAGATGATGGTGGATCTGCGCGGTGCCTGGAGTCAGGTTGCCGAGCAAGCACCCATGTTGGCCCCGGAGCCTCCTGGAGGAAATCGAGGCAATGGAAGGATCACTCTCGCGGGCTAGCGATATCATGACGTTGCTCGAACAGCTTGAACAAATTGAGAATCGGCTGGAACGTTCGTTCCGTCTAGGCCGTTTTGATACCTTTAATCAATTATTGTCTGATCGCTTTGTCGTGTTGAAGAAAGCGCGTCAATTGCCGGAAAATGAGGTTTTTTTTGAGCGGGCGCGTCAGCAGAGTAATCGCTGGAATGAACTGCTTAGAAAGCGGGTTCGCGAGCATCGTCAGCGGCAAATGCAGGAGAAGACGATCCAGGGCTACGGCAGGGAAGTGCCGAAGTCGGGGCGCATGCTCAATCGTTCGGTATAGTCTTTTCTTTGGTCGCTTAAGTCCCGTGGCATCGGGCCTGCTTTAATGCAGGTATGGAAACGAATGGAATGGGAATGGGGGACGGCAGCCTGGAAATCATCCGCATGATGGTTTCGCTCGTTATTGTTCTGGGGATGATGTATGCGGCCTACTATTGGCTGAAACGGCGCGGCACCATGCCTGGTGCGACGCAAAAGCGTTTGCGGGTTATTGAGCGTCTGCCGATTGATACCCGGCGAAGTATCCTGCTGCTGCAAATCGATGGGGAGGAAATGCTCGTCGGGGTAGGCAGTGATAGCATCTCTCCCATCAAGAGTCTCAAACAAGAGGTCGGGAATGATGAAGCGTAAGCGCATATTGTTTCTCATGTTTCTTTGTTTCGGTGCATGCTTTGCCGCCTGGGGGCAGCAAGCCAGTTCATTGACAGCACCGGGTTTGAATATTCAGATCGGTACGCCGGGCGAAGATGCTGAAGGGCTCGGACAGGCCATCCGAATTGTGCTGTTGCTGACTGTGCTCAGTCTTGCGCCCTCGTTTGTAATCCTTACCACTTCATTCACCCGTATCTTGGTGGTGTTCGGTTTCTTGCGGCGTGCACTGGGAACCCAGTCCGCACCGCCGACACAGGTTTTGGCGGGGTTGTCGCTTTTTCTGACTATTTTCATCATGCTCCCGGTTTGGAAGCAGATTGATAAAGAAGCCATTAAGCCATATCAGGCGAAAGAACTTTCCGCTGAAAAAGCCTGGGAGGCCGGCTTCAAGCCGCTTCGTAAATTCATGGCGAGCCAAACCGGAGAAACAGAATTTGCTTTGTTTGTGGAGCTTGGCGGAACGCAGGTTCAGGAAATGGAGCAGGCCGAAATGAGTCTGCTGGTTCCGGCATTTATTCTGAGTGAGCTTAAGACCGCTTTTAAACTCGGTTTTCTGATCTATCTTCCCTTTCTGCTGATTGATCTGGTTACGGCCACGGTATTGATGTCGCTGGGGATGATGATGCTGCCGCCGATGATGGTATCGCTTCCGATCAAAATTCTGTTTTTTGTATTGGCCGACGGATGGACGGTTTTGATCCGGGGCATTTTAGCGAGTTTCATGGGATAAAACGATGACGCCTGAAGCTGCACTTGAAGTTTGTCATTTTACGCTCGTTACAGCGGCCAAGTTGTCGGCGCCCTATCTTTTGGCCACGGTGATTATCGGGGTTTTAATGAATATTCTGCAGACTGTGACGCAGCTCAAAGATCAGTCACTCTCCTTTATTCCCAAAGTCGCTGTTGTGGGCGTGGTGGGGCTGTTGGCACTTCCCTGGGAACTTACGGTGCTGATGGGTTACTTTAATTATATTATTGAACTGTTCGGTTCGGTTTAAGGCGAAGCCATGCATCTGCATCTTCCTCTCTATCCAATAACCCTTTTGCTGGTGCTGTTTCGCTTTGCGGCCCTCGTCGGTATGACCGCCATTTTCGGTCGGAAACTCATCTCGGTTCGGATTCGTATGGCCATCGCTATGGCGTTGACCTGGTTTGCCGCTTCACACCTTCCGCCGGAATGGGCGGCACACTGTCAGCGTATTACCACCATCGGGGCTTTGGTGATGGCCGTGCTGGGTGAACTCCTGCTCGGCGCAGCGATGGGGCTGGTTTGTGATATGTTTTTTGCCGTGCTGAATATGACCGGTTTAATCATCGGCCGCGAAAGTTCGCTCATGATGGCCCGTATGATGGATCCGGCCAGCGGGGAGGACGATATTATTGTCAGTACGCTGTTCGGCCTGCTGCTGTCCTTGCTGATTTTGCTGTGGGATGGCCATCTGTTTTTGATCAAGCTCGTGATGCAGAGCTTTCAGGTCTTACCGCCGGGATTCGCTTGGTTCCGGAAGGAAATATTCGAAATGTACACGCTGCTCGGGAGCGACATTTTTGCCTGGGGGGTTCGTTTTGCGCTGCCCGCGATGGTTGGTGGGTTGCTGGTTGCTGTGGCGATGGGGTTGATGGCTAAAATGGCTCCTGAATTTAATGTGTTGTTTTTATCTCTTCCTATACGCCTTGCGGTGGGTATCGGCCTGCTGACTATCTTTTTGCTCTATGGCCGTGATCCGCTGTATCACGTGTTTGAAACGATGCTGTTCCACATGAAATATGTTCTGTTGGGAGGGGTTTAGTCATGGCTTTTCTCTATCCCGAAGAAGGTGCGGACGGAAAAACGGAGCGTGGCACCGAGAAAAAGCGTAAGGATGTGCGCAAAGACGGCAAGGTGGTACTTTCGAATGAGGTGGTTACGGTGGCCGTCATTGTCTGTGCCATTCTTGTTTTTATGATTACGTTGCCGATGTTGCGACACTATTTAACCGGCTTCATACTCAACTGGACGCAGGTGGACGTTACGGGCAGTTGGAATATTGACCTTGTGCAGGGACTCGTCACACAGGGGACCTTGCTCTGTGCGCTCGGAATCATGCCCATCGGGTTGGCGGTGATGTTCGGCTCCATCGTCGCCAGTGTGGCTCAAACCAAACCGTTTTTTCAGACCGAAGCACTGAAGCTTAACTTCAAGGCCTTAAGTCCATCCGCCGGCGCGAAGGAGCTTTTCTCGAAGGACAGCATCGTTAAGCTGGTGCTGTCCATGCTGAAAGTAATTGTGATTTCACTGGTTGTGTGGGGGGTGGTACGCCAACACATCGGGGAACTGGCATTCCTGCATCGGCTGAGTATTACTGAAGCGCTTCAGTGGTTTATGATTCTGTTTTACCGCATTGTCTGGCGCGTGCTGATCCTTTTCACTTTTGTGGCTGTGCTTGACTGGATCAAAGAAAAGCGCAAGTTCGAAAAAAGCATCATGATGACCAGGCAGGAAGTGCGGGATGAGCACAAAAACCAGGAATCCAGTCCGCAAATGAAGCAGCACCTGCGTCGTAAAATGCGCGAATTATCTACGGCCCGTATGATGGCGTCTGTACCGGATGCCACGGTGGTGATCACCAACCCGACCTTTCTGGCTATTGCGATTAAATACGATTCAGCCAACGGCGGGGGCCCCGTTGTGGTGGCTAAAGGTAAACGCCTGTCTGCCAAACGTATCCGTCGACTCGCGGAAGAAAACGGGATTGCTGTAATTGAGCGAAAACCGCTCGCACGCGCTATGTACAATAAGGTCGAAGTCGGAAAGCCGGTACCTGCGGCTTACTATCAATCCATCGCGGAACTGCTGGCTTATCTCTACCGTATGGGCGATGCCCGAATCCGGACACAGCTGGCGCGTCGATGAGGTGAAATACTGGTTTTTGGCCTTTGGCATCGGGACTGCTTTACATGTGGTATGTTGAATATTCGTAAATCAGATATCGTAACTTCGCTGGTCCTTTTACTGGTTCTGGCGGTCATGTTCATCCCGATTCCCACGCCGCTGCTAGACATGCTGCTGGTTATCAATATTGCCGTCAGTATTCTGATGATGGTCTATATTATCAGCATTAAGGATCCTTTGGAATTTTCCTCCTTTCCGACGGTGCTGTTGCTGGTGACGCTGATGCGGCTTTCGGTGAATGTTTCTTCCACCCGGCAGATTCTGCTCAATGCCTTTGCCGGTGATGTGATTGAATCATTTGGCGATTTTGTTGCGGGAGGTAACTACCTGGTCGGTCTGGTTATTTTTGCCATTATTGTGGTCATCAATTTTAAGGTAATTACGAAGGGTTCCGGTCGTATTGCCGAAGTGGCGGCCCGCTTCACGCTGGATGCACTTCCGGGAAAACAGATGAGTGTTGATGCCGACCTTAATCAGGGAATCATTGACGAGAAAGAAGCGATTGCACGCCGTGAAAAACTGGTCAAGGAAACGGATTTCTACGGGGCGATGGACGGGGCCAGTAAATTTGTCAGCGGCGATGCCATGGCGGGTTTGATTATTATTGTTCTTAACATTATCGCCGGCTTCGCCATTGGAATGACGCAAAAGGGTATGGGGGCCGGCGAAGCACTCTCTCGCTATACCATCCTCACCATCGGTGACGGCCTGGTGTCGCAAATTCCGGCACTGGTTATCTCCACAGCTGCCGGTGTGCTTGTGACCCGTGCTACGAGCGACGGCGACCTGGGTATGGAAGTTAAAGGACAGCTTTTCTGTCAGCCGCGCCCGATGATGCTAACCGGCGGTATGTTGGTTGCTGCCGGGCTTGTTCCCGGACTGCCTTTTTTCCCGTTTATGCTCATTGGAGTAATTTCCGGCGGTATGGGCTACGCGTTGAATGTGAAACAAAAACGCGATGGGGGGAAACCTGCACTTGCCGACGGGAGTGTTGCCGGGCAGCTTGATTCTGCCTCTGCGGGAGTTCCGGCCGTTGCAAAGCCCGCTGCCGAGCCAACCGCTAAAGCCTATAAAGACATTTTGAATATCGCAGCTATGGAACTGAAAATCGGGTTCGGACTGGTCCATCTGGTAGACCGCCAGCAGGGCGGTAACCTGATTGACCGTATCGGTAATGTCCGCCAACAGGTGGCCGAGGCCATGGGAATTATTGTTCCGCCGGTGAATGTGCAGGATGATATGGGACTGGCCAGTAATGAATATCGCGTATTGGTTCGCGGGTTGGAGGTGGCGCGCTACACGATGGCCTCGGGTTGCCTGCTCGCCATCGATCCTTCCGGAGAGGTGGAGCTTGAGGGCTTTCAGAAAGCAAAGGATCCGTCTTTTGGGTTCAATGCTTATTGGGTACCGGAAGGGCGTCGCAGTGTGGCCGAGGCTCGCGGCCTGACGTTAGTTGATTCCGCCAGTGTGATCACCACGCATCTGTCAACCCTTGTGCGGTCCCATGCAGCCGATCTGCTGGGGCGTCAGGATGTCAGCGATCTGATTGATCAGGTCAAGGATCACCACAAAGCAGTCGTTGAGGAGCTGATTCCCAGTAAACTGGAGATCGGTTCTGTACATCGCGTGCTTCAGGAGCTGCTGAAGGAGCAGGTATCCATTCGCGATCTGCCCACCATTCTCGAAACACTGGCCGACAGCGCCGCGCAAACCAAAGACATCGGTTTGCTGACCGAGCTTAGTCGTCACGCTTTGGGGGGTACCATTGTTCAGCCTTACCTTACGCCTGACGGTATGCTTAAAGCGATTGGTCTGCATCCAGATCTGGAGCAATTGTTGAAAGAGTCAGGTACCGCCATCGGAGCGACCACCACCTTGCGAATGGATCCGGAACTTGCGCGTGGCGTGCTCGATCATATCAGCACCGCTGTCGGGGCTGCTCGGGAAGCCGGTGCTGAGCCTGTTTTAATCGCGAGCCCTGCCGTGCGGCGGCTGGCCAAGCAGCTGGCTCAGTGCGAAATAAAAACCCTGCCGGTTCTCTCGCTGGGTGAGATTCCCGAATGGGTGAACGTTGATATCATCAACATGATTCCTGCACCAGCTAAAGCCGCCTAGTGTAGAAATGATCAACATGGAACATAAAATGGAACCAAAAGAACAAACCGCTGAAGCCACGGTATCCCGTCAGTTGCGTTGTCTTGCAATTGGCAGTGGGAAAGGGGGCGTCGGAAAAACCGTCATCTCTGTCGGACTTTCCGTGGCCTTGGTTGAAATGGGGTATCGTGTATTACTGTTTGATGCGGATCTGGGCTTGGCGAATGTTGACCTGCAAATTGGAATTGATCCGGTTTTTACCTTGCAGGATGTGGTCTACGGCGAATGTCCGCTTGAACAAGCTGTGGCATCGGTTCCCGGAGGTCCTGACGTTTTAGCCGCCTCATCCGGAGCCCGCGAGATGGCGACCATGAGCGAGTCGCGTCGGGAAATGCTGGTTGATGATCTGATCAGGTTTTCCGCCGGATATGATTTTCTGATTATTGATACCGAGGCGGGCATTGGTGCCGGTGCCATTGCTTTCCTGCAAGCCATGCCGCAAGTCAATGTGGTGGTGGCCAATGAGCCGACTTCTGTGATGGATGCATATTCGCTGATCAAAATACTTTCTGCAGAACCTGTTCCGCCGGAAATCCGGTTGGTGGTTAACAGCGTGAAAACCGAAGAAGAAGGGCAGCGCCTGGCGATGCGTCTGAACGAAACCATGAAACGTTTTCTGGGGCGCACCATCGAGATCGCCGGAATCGTGTTGTACGATTCTGTCGTGGGCGATGCGATTCGGGCGCGGCGCAGTGTGGTTCATTTTGCTCCGCAGTCTGCTCCGGCGATTGGACTGCGGCATCTGGCCCATTCCATCGTGTCTTCTAATAAGGCGCGCGATTTTGGTAAGCCGATGGATCGGAGTGCATTTGGAAATATGGCAACAGTGGGGCAAAGCGGTGCCGGCTCGGAGGACGAGAAATGAGTGCTGTATTAGTTAATCTCGCGATGGCCGTTGGTTCCTTGTTCAGCATATTTACACTGGTGATCGGCTTGTTACGGGGCGTGCCGATCTGGACCGGACTGTTCCGTGCATCTATTGTGATGGCAATTGGGACCGTTGTGGTTATGGCCTTTTTTCGTTTTTTCAATGTGGTTCTCTTTCGTTTTCTTGCAGAAAAACTTAAGGAACATCGTGAGCGGGAAGCTGTCCGGGATCCTGAAGGGATACCTAAAGGATGATCGCCGGAGCACCAGTTAAGCCGCCGGTTGTGATCAAGCAGTCTCATGAGGCACTTTGGGATGCGTTTCAAAATAACGGTGCAGAGGTTATAGACGCGCTGATTGAGGCCTATATGCCGCTCGCCCACCGGGCTCTGGAGCGTATCTCGATGCGATTGCCTTCGCATATTGCTGTCGATGATCTTTTGCAGGCGGCACTCGTTGGACTCTATAAAGCGGTTCTGGACTTTGATTCAACACGCGGCGTGCCTTTCGAAGGCTATGCCTATCCCCGTATCCGAGGAGCTATTCTGGATGAATTGCGTTCCTGTGATTCGCTTTCCCGCAGTAAACGCAAGCGGGTGGATCAGGTGGAACAGGTGATTTCTGAATGGATGAAAGAGTACGGCGAGATGCCTGCTGAAGAAGAAATCGCTGCCGAACTGGGGATGAGTATTGCGGAATTCAATCAGTTAATGGATGAAGCCAAACCTCTGTGTTCGCTGGATGCCGGCGGGGTCGATATGAAACCGCTGCATGAA
Source organism: Pontiella agarivorans (assembly GCF_034531395.1). NCBI lineage: Bacteria > Pseudomonadati > Kiritimatiellota > Kiritimatiellia > Kiritimatiellales > Pontiellaceae > Pontiella > Pontiella agarivorans. The sequence goes on from NZ_JARVCO010000002.1 coordinate 351,581, forward strand.
ACTCTTGCGGATCCGAACGGAGCATCGGAAGAGGGGGCTCACCGACACGATCTTCAACGGCTGCTGCGTATCGGATTCAGTAAGCTTGATCAGCGAGAACAGAAGATTCTTTATCTCTACTATTTTGAAGAACTTCGTTTGAGTGAGATCGCCATACTTTTCGACCTGACTGAAGCGAGAATTTCACAAATCCATGCGTTGAGCGTCGTACGTCTGCGAGCCGTTTTGCTCGATCAGTTCCCCTCGGAATTTGCGGCTTAATCCAAGGAACCGCTGTTCCGGATTATCCATAAAACCGACGGCACCATTTGGAGCTTGATGGGGATTTGTTTTTTTTGGGGAGATAAAATCATAAGGCATGAATCGTGCTTTGCTAGTAAATGCGGACCCGAAATAACGTATGGCAGGGAGGGGTTACCGGATGGCGGGGTTTGATGGAGAATAACAGTCAAGAACAGGAAATGGACAAAGGGTGCATTCTGATTGTGGACGACAGTCCTGCTATGCAACACCACCTCAAGACTTTATTGGGTAAAGCCGGCTATGAGCTTCATCTCGCGGCTCTGGGGGAAGACGCGTGCGTGCTCGCAAAACGAATTCGGCCTCATTTGATTCTGCTGGATGTCATGTTGCCGGATATGTCCGGTTATGAAGTTTGTAAATCGCTCAAACAAACGGAAGAAACCCGCGATATTCCGGTGGTATTTGTGAGTAGCATTACCGAGGTCGAGGAACGGATAAAAGGACTGAAACTGGGGGCTCTTGACTTTATTGCGAAGCCGATTGAGAAGAAAATTTTACTCACTAAAACCGACACGTATGTTCGGCTCTGCCGTGATGACCGTATGCTGAAGTCGATGCATGCTGAGCTTCAGGTTTCCTATTCCAAGCACAAGCAGTTTTCTCTTGCTCTGGACAATGCCTCTGAAGCCGTGGTCTTTACCGATACGCAGGGACAGATCACCTATTTCAATTATTTATTTCAATTGCTGACCCAGTATTCCCCCGAAACCGAAGCGGATCGGATGCTGGCCAATTATTTTATCAATCCGGCAAATCTTCAGACCGAATTATATAGAGTCTCATTAAAGAGTACTCCTTCTACGGTTGAATCCCGGATGAAAAACAGTACGAGGGAATTTCCGGTCATCATTAAGTGCTCGGCAATTTTGGATGAAAGTGGATGTCCGAAGGGCTTAATGCTGGTGATTCAAGATCAGACCGAGCGGATCAAATCCGATGCAGAACGTAAAAGTCTGGAGATGGAATTGTTCCATGCTCAAAAACTCGAAGCCGTGGGCCAGTTGGCATCGGGTATTGCCCATGAAATCAATACGCCGGTTCAATTTATTGGCGATAACATACACTTTATTCAGGATTCGCTGGTTCAGTTGTTCGATCTTCAGCAGGTGCAGGCAAAGCTTTTGGAAGCGGCGAAATCGGCAGGATTGGATGCCGCTCTGACGGATGCGGTTGAACAGGCACAGGTCAATGCCGATTTGGACTATCTTCTCGAGGAATTGCCCCTTGCCATTTCGCAGTCGCTGGAAGGGGTTGACCGTGTGGCCTCAATCGTACTGGCCATGAAGGAATTTGCTCATCCCGGAACGACAGAGAAAGCGCCCGCCTGTTTGCAGGAAGCCATTGAAACGACATTAACCGTGGCACGTAACAAGTGGAAGTATGTCGCTACGGTGGAAACTGATTTCGACGATGCGCTTCCGCCGGTTCCATGCCTGATAAGTGAATTCAATCAGGTCATCCTTAATTTGGTCGTTAACGCCTGTGATGCCATCAGTGATATTGTGGAGGGCACCGGTGAGAAGGGGCATATACTGATTTCGACGCGATTGGCGGGAGCTCATGCGGAAGTGAGCGTGCGGGATAGCGGTGGTGGTATCCCTGAAAAAATACAAAGCCGGATATTCGATCCGTTTTTTACAACCAAAGATGTTGGTCGCGGATCCGGCCAGGGGCTGGCTATTGCTCGGGAAGTCATTGTGAATAAGCACGGTGGTAAATTCTTTTTTGAGACTGAAGTGGGGGAGGGTACAACATTTATAATTCAGCTTCCTTTGGAGTCAGATCATGGATGAAAACAGCACAATGGAGGCGGTAACAGCTAAAAAGAAAATTCTGTTCGTCGACGATGAACCTAATATTTTACAGGGGTTCCGGCGGCTGTTACGGAATCACCGCACTCGATGGGATATGGAATTTGTGGCATCGGGACAGGAGGCGCTGGAGAAACTGGCGACGGACGATTTCGATATTATTGTGACGGATCTGTGCATGCCGACGATGAGCGGTGTGAACTTGCTTGATCAAGTGAAGACGCTGTATCCGAATATGATCCGCTTCATTCTTTCCGGTCATGCGGATTCGGATATGATCATGCAATCGGTCGGTGTGGCCCATCAGTTTTTAGCGAAACCTTGCGATGCGGAACTTTTTCAGGAAGCCATTACACGGGCAGTTCATTTGCAAAAGCTGCTTCATCCCAAACAGGTTCAGAGCATCATTCAGGACGGGGCGTCGTTGCCCACGTTGCCGGAACTTTATCAGGAATTGACCGCGGTTTTACAATCGCGCAACAGCAATGCTGAAAAAATAAGCGCAGTTATTTCAAAGGATGTATCCATTACAGCGAAGGTGCTGCAATTGGTCAATTCCGCCTTTTTCGGCCTCACGCGAAGGGTCGACAGTATTCCTCAGGCTGTGGGACTTCTCGGAGCGGGGACGATCAGTAATATCGTTATGATCTCCCAGGTGTTCGGGGAATTTGATCCCGGCAAGGTGGAAGAGTTCGGTATTCGCGATATTTATGCGCATTCGCTTACCGTCGGTTCTTATGCTGCCCGCCTGGTCAAGGCGGTCGGGCATTCCCGTAAATCAATTGATGAAGCGATGCTGGCCGGCATGGTGCATGAGCTCGGTAAACTTGTGTTGATCAACAGTAATAATGAGACGTGGCTGGAACTCTATCGTAATCGCAAGCAGTTGACCCAACCGTTCTGTGAGGCGGAGCGCGAGGCACTGGGCACCACCTATGCCGAAGTCGGTGCCTATCTGATTGGCTTGTGGGGACTGTCTAATTATGTGGTAGAAGCTGTGGCCGATCATATTCGTCCGGCGACTGCATTGAGTTCGGGAAGTTTCGGTTCGCTGGCGGCACTTCATTTGGCCAATGGTTTTTATTCGCATCAGAATCCGGATTTTGAAGGGAAATCCCCGCTCGATATGGATTATCTTGAATCGCTGGGGATTGTTGATCGGATTGATGAATTTCAACAACTATGCGCTGTCGGCGCGGATGAAAAATGACGGTTTGAATGCCGGCGGAAGCATCGGACCAGTAAAAAAAGGTTTATATTTTGAAAAACCAGATTCTCTTTGTAGATGATGAACAGAATGTTCTCGACGGTATCCGGCGTCAATTACGCAGGCAGTTCGAGATCGACACTGCTCTTGGGCCTGATGAAGGACTCAGATACATTGAAGAGGGAAAGTCATATGCAGTGGTTGTATCGGATATGCGCATGCCGGGTATGGATGGCATCAGCTTCCTCAACCGGGTGGCACAGCTGTCGCCTTTCACCGTGCGCATGATGCTCACGGGTAATGCTGACCAAAAGACCGCCAGTGACGCCGTTAACAAGGGGAATATCTTCCGGTTTATGAACAAGCCCTGTCCGACGGAAACCATGTCCATGCATCTGAAGGATGCCCTGCTGCAGTTCGAATTGGTTCATGCTGAAAAGGAACTGTTGGAAAAAACTCTTAAAGGCAGTATCGAGGTATTGGTCGAGATTCTTGCACTGACGAATCCTGTAGCTTTCAGTCGTGCCGAACGGATCAAATACTATATGTCTCAGTGCGTGCTGGCTCTGGGCAGGCATGATCTTTGGAAGTTTGAGGTGGCCGCCATGTTTTCGCAAATGGGCTATGTGACTATCCCCACTGATATCATGGAAAAATCTTTTGCGGGAATGGAACTGACTGATACCGAGTCGGCTATGATTACTGAGCACGCAAAGGATACCCATCGAATGATTGATAAGATTCCCCGTCTTGAGGATGTGGGAAAAATGATTGAGGTTATGGATTCCGATGATTGCGGAGAATGCGAAGGGGATGTCGTTGCTCTTGGCGGCCAGCTTCTGCGGACCATCATTGAATTTGACAGGCTGATGTTGCAGGGAGCGCGGCCCTATCAGGCGCTGCATACCATGCGGCAAGGGGCAGTCCCTTTCAACGAGCGTCTGCTCAAACTTCTTGAAGAAGTTCAGCCGCCTCAAATCGAAAAAACCGTTAAGTGTATCCACGTTCAGGATTTACATATCGGTATGGTGTTGGCCGAGGACATCCGTAATACCAGTAATACTTTGATTGTGAGTAAAGGCCAGTCGGTCAATGGTTTGATGCAACGGCACTTGGGGAATTTTCTTCGGCAGAAAACCATTGGCGAAAAAATTCGCGTATATGAAGAACGGCAGGTTTTTACCGTATGATCGGGATGTCGTTATGAAAGAAATCTTTCGAATTCTGATCGTCGACGACGATGCAAGCTTCAGGAGCGCGCAAAAGCGCAACGTACGGCGTATGCACCTGCGCATGAATGTGCAAGTGGAAATTCTCGAGGCGGCGAACGGGAGCGAAGCGTTGGAAATGATTAAGTCCCAATCGCCTGGATGCGTCCTGCTTGATCATAATATGCCTGGCGGTTCCGGGTTGAGCTGTCTGAAAAACATGCTGGATTATGATCCGGGACTGGCCATCATTATGCTGACAGGGCAGGGGTCCGAACAGCTGGCAGTCGATGCCATGAAAAATGGAGCAATGGACTATCTGGTTAAAGGTTCCATCTCGCCCGATGAGCTTCGACGTGCCATCCTCAATGCCATTGAAAAAGTTGAATTAAGGCGAACTATCGAGAGCCAGCGTGAAGAGTTGCTGGATGCTGAGCGTCAGCGAGTCATGATTGAGAGTCTGGGAACCGCCTGCCACCATATCGGGCAGCCCGCTACGGTGATCAATGCCTACCTGCAAATGATGGAACAGCAGGAAACCGATGGCGAAACGAGAGAAATGATTGCGGCCTGCATGAAAGCCTCCGAGGCGATGGCCGAGATTCTTCAGAAGCTCCAGTTTGTCAGTCAATATCGTGAAACCCCCTACCTTCCGGGATCAGAGCATGTCGGCGACGCCATTATTGCATTAGACTGAAACACGAATTTTCCCTCCCGTCTCTGTGGCATTGAGACTGCTTTAAGGGAGGCATGAATGAAACAGTTGAAATTCTAGGCAAGCTGATGGATGCAACCGCGCTCCGTCAGAAAGTGCTTTCCAATAACCTGGCCAATGCCAATACCCCCGGATATATCCGAAAGGATGTCGAGTTCAGTGCGGCTTTGGCCGATGCACTGGATGACGGTGTTGATGATATTCGTAAGGTACAGCCCGAAGTGATTTCCGATACCGATGCTCCGTTGGATAGCCGGGGAAACAGCGTTTCACTTCAAAAGGAAATGGGCGAAATTGCCCAGAATGCACTGCTTTATGATTTCGCCGCGGAAATGACAGGACAAAAATTCAACCTGCTCCGCAAAGCCATTTCAGGAACTAAGTAGCGAGGATCACCATGTCTGAAATTACACTGATGCCAGGAGTCAATATTTCCGCCTCGGGGCTCGATGCCGAGAGCCGACGGATGGAAGTTATTGCGAACAACGTTGCAAATGCCCAGACCACCCGGGGGCCGGATGGAAAAGTTTTTCAACGCAAGGATGTCGTATTCGGCCAGCGGCTCGATGCCGCGCTCGGAGAAGGAGAGCTTGGCGGTGTCGATGTTCTCGACATTGTCGCAGATACCTCACCGGGTCGGCAGGTTTACCGTCCGGGGCATCCGGATGCCAATGCGGACGGAATGCTCGAAATGCCTAATGTGAACTCGGTGGCTGAAATGGTGGATATGATGAGTGCCTCACGCGCATTCGAAGCCAACTTGTCCGCCATGAAAACCTCGCGAACCATGGCGGCTAAAGCCCTTGGGATCATGAGCGGAAAGTAGAGGGATTATCGTGGATATTTCAGCGTTATCATTGAATGGCCCTTCGCAACTGGGCCCCCTGCCGGGAGCCGCCGCGCGTCCGGTTGCGCCGGCGGCCGAACAGGGCTTCGGGGACATTCTGACCAATTTGGTAGACAAAGTGGATGGAATGCAGAAAGCCGCCGATGCTTCCGTGGGCGATGTGGTTTCGGGAAAAGTGACTGATGTCCACCAGGTGGCAGTGAAGGTGCAGGAGGCCGGGGTGGCTTTCGATTTGATGCTGGGTGTGCGCAACCGGCTGATGGATGCGTACCAGGAACTGATAAAGATGCAGGCGTAGGGAGTTTACAGAGATATGCGAGAGCCTTTAAACATGCTATCAAAACAAGTCCGTGAAATCTGGCGGCAGTTCGGGGTGTCACAGCGGATGAGTGTCATCATGTCGCTTATCGTGGCCGTGACTGCCCTTGGAGCTTTGCTCTACTGGGGAACACGACCGGATTTCCGTGTACTGTACAGTAACCTTACGCTGACCGACTCCGCCCAAATGAGGGAGAAACTCGAAGAAGCGAAAATTCCCGTCAAACTCGGCCAGTCCGGTATGACCATTTCTGTACCGGCCTCGAAGCTTTACACGGCTCGTCTGATGCTGGCATCCGAGGGCCTTCCCGGCGATTCCTCCACCGGATTTGAATTGTTTGAGCAGCCCAAATTCGGGCTCACCGACTTTGCGCAGAAGGTTAATTATCAACGGGCATTGCAGGGCGAACTCGAACGTACAGTAGCCGCGATGCAGGGTATTCGTGCCGCGCGGGTTATGCTGGTGCTGCCTAAAGAACATCTCTTTTCCTCTGAGGAGGAGCGCCGCGCACAGGCGTCGGTCATGCTTACTCTCAATGGTTCAACCGCGATTAGTGATGCACAGGTTCAGAGCATTGTTCATCTGTTGGCCAGTTCGGTTCAGAATCTCGATCCGACGCAGGTCACCGTGACGGATCAGTCCGGCCATTTGCTGACGCGTTCACACAGTGCGGATAATGTGATGGAACACGGCAACGAGCAATTGGATGTGCAGGAGCGCACGGAGCAACGGCTGGTTGCAAAGGCTCAGGATATTCTCGACCGGGCACTGGGCATGGGAAATTCCATTGTCCGGGTCAATGTTGATCTGGATTTCAGCGATACAGAGCAGCGGAATGAAATGTTTGATGCCGAAAACCGTGTGGCAACGTCTGAGCGGATTATTTCCGAAGACAAATCCGCCGGTGGCGGGGATCGTGCCGGCGGCCGGGCAGGCATTGTGGCCAATGTGTCGGTCGGAAATCCCACGGATATGAAACTCGACTCCAGCAGCAATAAAGATTCGAGCGAAGAGATTTATACCGAATATGTGGTGCCTTCGAATGTGAGTATGGTTCGGCAGAAGGGCATCCGCGTTGAACAGCTTTCGGTGGCGGTTTGTCTGGCGCAGAATGGGGACACGCCTCGCACCGAGGCGGAAATCAACGCGATTTCCGAGCTGGTTTCGAATGCGTTGGGAGTGAATCCCTCACGTTCGGACACGATTCACGTTACCGAAATGCCCTTCGTTGCGCCGCCGCAACCCGAGAAGCTGGAGTGGTGGGAGCGATTGCCTGTGAGTTACGATACGGTGTTTAAAGGTATGGGCGGGCTGGTGGCGCTGTGCATTGTCTTTGGAGCAAGCCGTAAAGTGAAACGGGCCTTGTTGGTGAGTACACCATCCCTCGATACGCCGATTAATGAAGCGCGCCAGGAAGAGCAGGAGCGCATCATTAAGGAAGAGCCTCAGGATATGGAAACGTATATTGAAACTGTCGATCAACTGGCCAGAAACCATCCCCAAACGGTTGCGGCATGGATTACGAACGCAGCGGAATGGAATGGATAGGTGAGCGGGGTGAACGTGTCTGAACAAGGATTGGTTTCTCAACAAATGACACCGGAAAAACGGGTGGCGGTCGTGCTGGCCAGCCTGGATCCGGATGTGGCGGCAAAAGTGATGAGCGAGCTGGACCCGCATATCATGACCAAGGCCGCGGAAAGTATTCGCAATCTGGGAATTGTGCCCGGGAACTTATATAAAAAAGCGCTGGCCGAAAGTGTGCAGGAGCTTAAGGCCTATGGCGATGCCGTTCATGGAAACGATAGTCTGGCTGTCGGGTTGCTCAGTAAAGTCGTGGGCGAACAGCAAGCGGCTTCCATGCTTGAACTCGGCCAGATGGCCGGAAACCGATTCGGTGCACTGGTCTCCCGCAAACCGGAAGAGATTGCGAGGATGCTGGCGGCGGAATCTTCGAGTGTGATTGCTGTGGTCCTGCGTTTCCTTCCATCGCAACTGGCATCGGAAACGCTTTCCCATATTAAAGAAGAAATCCGGAATAAGGTGGTGATACAGATTGCGACCGCAGAGCTTCCGCCGGAGCGGGTTATTGACCAGATTGAACAGCATCTGGTGGCGCGATTGCCGGCTTCTGTCAAACGAAAGCAGGATGATACGGAGCGCATCGATTCGCTGGTTTCCATTATGCAGCGCTCTTCGAAAGAAGTCGCGGATGCCATGCTCGATGAACTGGGTAAGCAGGATCCTGCATTGGCCGACCTCGTTCGTGATCGGATGTTTGTATTTGAAGATATTGCCCGTCTGGATGATGCCGCAGTGCGGCGGATTATGCAGGAGCTTGAGAACGGCGTCCTTTCCACGGCACTGCGCAAAGCTTCGGATGAGGTACGCGACCGTTTCCTGAGTAATATGTCGCGTCGCGCAGCCGACGGTCTGCAGGAAGAAATGGAATACGCCGGGAAGATGCCTTTCTCTGAAGTGCTCGCCAAACAAAAACAGGTTGTGCAGGTGGCCCGGTCGTTGGCGGAACAGGGCGAAATCAAGATCGGCTCTTCGGAGGAGGAATATGTCTAACACGATTTTCATGGATTCGAACGTTTTGGCTTTTGTGCCAGCTTCGCCGGAAGAAGAGACCTGTTCTCAGTCGGACCAGGTTGATACCGCCGAGCTCGAACGCGAGTTGCGGGCTGCGCTCGAAGCTGAATATGAAGAGCGGCTGGAACGCGAAGTTGCGGCCCGGCTGGCCGGAGAGCGAGAACGTTTCGACCGCACTCTGAATCAATGTACCACTAATTTTGATCGGTGCATTGGAACGTTGCGTAAAGAGATTCAGGCCAATGTGGTCGATCTCTCGATTCGCATGGCGGAGGTTATTGTCCGGCACGAATTACCCGATCGGGACATGCTGCATAACCTGATTGTGAAAACCCTCGAGCCGGTTTCGGATCTGCAGGGCGCTCTGGTGCGCCTCAGTTCCAGTGATTGGAATTTATTCGGTGAGCAGATCAGCAACGGCGACCATTTGGGCGTGGGCAGTACCGTGCAGTTTGCAGAAGACCCGAATCTGGCAGCCGGCGATGTGATTGTGGAGAGCCGGAATGGAATTTTTGATGCCCGTTTAAATGAACGTCTAAAGCTGTTGAAGGAAACCCTGCATGAACGTAGCGGAAGAAAACACCCGTAATTTATTGGACTTCGACGATCTCTTCCAAGGGCTGGAAGCATCGACGCTGGCCCGCTCCGAAGGGCGCGTGGTGGAAGTGGCCGGGCTGACCGTGAAATCGGTTGGACCGCATGCTTCGATTGGCGATTTGGTGTGGATTGAACCGCTCTATGGTGAGGGCCATCGTCGTATTCCGTGTGAGGTGGTGGGGTTCCACGATCGCTATGTGGTTTCGATGCCGGTGGAACGCCTCGGCCGGATTCACCCCGGGGCACGGGTCATCCCGGGTGGACGCATGAAAGTGGGGGTTGGCAAGGAATTGCTGGGCCGGGTGGTGGATTTTATGGGACGTCCGATTGACGAAGGGCCAGAGCTGGAAGGATTGCAGCAGGTCGATATTGAACGTGATGCACCGCCGGCGATGAGAAGGCAATCGCTGTCCTCTGTTTTTGAAACCGGTGTGCGTGCCATTGATGGGGTGCTGACGCTGGCCAAGGGGCAGCGCGTAGGGATTTTTGCAGGAAGCGGCGTGGGCAAGAGTGTGCTGATGGGCAGTCTGGCTCGTAATGCGCGTTCGGGTGTGAATGTCATTGCGCTCATTGGAGAACGCGGCCGTGAGGTGAAAGAATTTATTGCCCGGAATCTGGGAGAAGAGGGATTGCGACGCACCGTGGTGGTGGCGGTTACTTCCGATCAGTCACCGGTCAGTCGGCTGAAAGGGGCTTCGACAGCCATGACCATTGCGGAGTATTTCCGGGATCAGGGTGAAGATGTGATGTTGATGATGGATTCGGTGACGCGCTATGCGATGGCGCAGCGCGAAATTGGTCTGGCGGTGGGGGAGCCGCCCACGACGCGCGGTTATCCGCCGAGTGTGTTCAGTCTGTTGCCGCAACTGCTCGAACGGGCGGGGGCATCGGATGTGGGAACCATTACCGCATTCTATACGGTTCTGGTTGAATCCGACGATATGAACGATCCGATTGGCGACAGCGTTCGTGGAATTCTCGACGGGCACATTGTGCTTTCGCGAAAAATTGCTTCCATGGGACATTATCCCGCAATTGATGTTCCGGTGAGTCTGAGCCGTTTAATGAACGATATTGCAACGCCCGAACACAAAGAGCTTTCATCTAAATTACGTTCATTGCTGGCCGTTTATCAAAAGGCACAGGATCTGGTGAATGTGGGCGCCTATGTGGCGGGGAGTAATCCGCAGATCGATGAATCGCTGGCCCGGATTGAGGGAATTAATTCGTTTTTACAGCAGAAGCCCGAAGAGCGCGAGGGATTCGAAGCCATGCAGCAGATGCTTAAGGCGGTGCTGGCATGAAAAAGTTTTCCTTCACATTTCAGTATTTGCTGGATGCACATCGTGCCAAAGAACAGGCCGCGGAACATGCGTTGCGGATGGCTGGGTCCGCACTTGCGGAGGCGGAACAGGCGCTTGCTGCTATGTCGGAAACCGGTGCTCGACAGACGCGGGCGCTTGAGCAAATGACGGGTGTGGTACGGCCGTTGGATTATTCAATTTATCGTGAAAGTGTCGATTTTATCCATCAGCAGATTGCGGCGTTAAAACAAGTCTGCAGCTCGAAGGCGGAGGCCGTGGAGGAATGCCGTGCAGCGCTCCGCAAGGAAGTGACCTCGCGGCGTATTCTTGAAAATCTCTGTGACCGGGAGCGAGTCGAATGGGCGGAGGCGCTTCGGGCCGAAGAGCAAAAACAGATGGATGAGTTGGCCGTGGTTCGTTGGAGCCGGCAGGAGGTTGGGGTATGAAAATATGGTGTTTGATGCTGAGTCTGGTGGTTGCTGTTTTATCCGGTCTGCTGGCTTTTACAGCGCAGTCCGGACATTTGCCGTTGCAGAAGGCCCGGGAGACCGACTCTGCCTCTGTGCAGGAAGAGCCCCGGTCTGTCACGCCGCTGATCAGTTCGCAGATGGGTCTGGTTGATGAGTTGGTGGAATCATTGCAAGCGGCGCACGAAGATTTAGATGCAGCCAAACTGCGTCTCGATAAGCGCGAAAAAAATCTTCAGGAACTTTATTCGACCTATCTCAAACTCCGGAAAGAGACCGGAATGCTGATGGATAATTTGGAAAATCAGCTCGTCAAGGTGGATGAGAAAGAGGCCCGGAATTTCAAGAAGCTTTCCGGGGTCTATTCCAAAATGGAACCTGCTTCGGCGGCACAATCGCTCAAGCATATGGAGGCGGAGCGGGTGGCTTTGATTCTCAGTCAGATGGATAGCCGTGCGATGGCTGCGATTATGGATGAAGCGGTGACGATTTCGGTGGATGGCAGTGAATATGTCGCGCAGTGGTCGGATGCCATGCGGCGGCTGGACGATGGCAAGGATGACGCATGATGAATGTTGACTCTACTGTGGTGAATGCCGCTCCCAAAAACCCAAAGGCACTGAAAAAGTCGGGAGATGAAGCTGAAGATGCATCGGGTGCTGAATTTGCGCTTTTCTTAGCCGAACCGGAAACGGCAGAAGTTCCGGGTTCCCAGGGGTTGGAAGAATCTCCGGTGGCAGAAATTCCGGTTTTCCAAGGGGGGGAAGAATCTGCGGTGGCTGAGGGAGGACTTTTCCAGGGGCTGGAAAAAAAATCGGCGAAAGCGGGTGAGGTTGTGCCGGATCCGGAAGAGGTTTTCTCCCCGAAAAGGGAACCGTTTCCGGATGGTGAAGATCCGTTTGCATCAGCTGTTTTTATGCCGATTACAGAGCTTCAGGTGTTGCGTCAGGTGGGGATGAATTCGCAGCTGGAATCGGCCGTGGAACCGGAGTCGGCGGCTTCGATAGCGGCTCTGGAAGGGAAGTCTGCTGTAATCTCCGATGCGATTACCCGAGCACCTGTTCAGCAGGAGGTTCCGGTGTTGCAACCCAGTTTAGTGAGCGAAAAAACGATCCGTCTTGAGCAATTGGCTGATCGGTTTGATCAACGGTTGCTTTCTATGGTTCAGCGTAATGAAAAGGTGATGCGGATCACAGTACACCCCGCCACGATGGGGCGTTTGACGGTTTTGTGTCGGGAGGAAAATTCAAAACTTTCGGTCGAGATTGTTGCGCAGAACAGTGGGGTCCGGGAATTAATTGCCGGGCAGGAGGGGGCGGTTCGCCGGCTGATGCAGGAGCATTCGGTCGAGCTGGGCAGTTTTGATGTTTTGATGGATCAGGGACAAAGCGGGGGGCGGAATTTTGGTTCCAGTCCGGGCTCAGGACACCGCGAGGCCCGTGGCACCGCTCCTGCTTCGAACGAAGAGGAAGAACTGCATGCGCATCGGGTGATGCATAAAAGCGGTGCAGTTTCTTTGATTGCTTAACGAGGTATACCATGGAAATAGAAAGCCTATACGAAAGAAGCAGCGCAACGACGACCGCTCTAACCGGCGTCGCCGGCGGTGAGCTTGGTAAAAATGAATTCCTGCAGATGCTGGTGACGCAGATGCAAAGCCAGGATCCAATGGAACCGATGGACAATGCTCAGATGACCGCCCAGTTGGCGCAATTCAGCGCTCTGGAACAGATGGAAAATCTAAATTCCCAGTTCGAGGGCTTTCAGCAAAGTTCAACGGCAGCAATGTCGCTGATGAATTCAGGCCAGCCTGTGGTCATGGAATTGAGTGATGGATCCAGCGTTGAAGGCGTACTGGAAAAGGTACAGTGGATGGGTGGCGAAACACAATTTGTGGTGGATGGGACGACCTACTCCAGCGGAGATGTAACCAGTTTGCAGACAGCTGAAACTCCAGCTGATCCTGCGGAAGAAACGGCATAACGTCGTAAGGAGAAATAGCATGATAAATAGTATGTGGAGTGGCGTTTCAGGTTTACGTGCGCATCAAACGAGCATGGATGTGATTGGTAATGATATTGCCAATGTTAACACGGTTGCTTTTAAGCAGAGCGATATTTCGTTTGAGGACGCGTTTTATAATTCGATGGGGTCTCCAACGGCCGACACGGCCGGTAAGCAGGTGGGAATGGGCGTGAATGTCGGTAAGATTACGCAGGATTTCACCGGGGGGCTGTTGCAGTCCACCGGAGTTCCTACCAATCTGGGCATTTCGGGCGACGGTTTTTTTGTTCTGAAGGATGCTGCGGGGTTGCAGACCACCTATTCCCGGGCCGGTGATTTTGAATTCAACTATGATTCAGGGGCCGATGCGCTTAATTTGCGGGGGCCGGATGGAAAATATTTATATGGAACGATCGGTGCAGCCTCCGGTTCAGCCAGTTCCATGATTGCGCTGCCGGGGGATATTCAGGACATGATGATTTCGAGCAGCGGCCAGATTTCGTATATCGATTCGACGGGTTCGCTGGTGGAAAATGCGTACACGGTGGATATTGCGACCTTCCCGGGAGAGACCGGCCTTGCACAGCTCGGCGGTAATCAATATGCCGAAACCGCCGCATCGGGACAGCCAGATTTTGATTCTACGGACCACACTATTGTGCAGGGTTATCTCGAAAACTCAAATGTGGACCTGGCGAAAGAGTTCACGGAAATGATTGTGGCTGAACGTGGGTTTCAAGCCAATTCCCGTACGGTGACCACTTCGGATTCGATGCTGCAGGAGCTTTTGAGTCTGAAACGCTAGGCCGAATCGTTGGGAAACAGGAAGAAGGAGAGTAGGACATGATCAAGGTAACCGACCTGCACGGGGTTGAATATTCGCTGAATGCGGAACAGATCGAGAAAGTAGAGCAGAATCCGGATACCCAGATCATGCTGCTGAACGGACATCGTTATTATGTGCGTGAATCCATTGATGAGATTATGGCGCGGGTTGTTCAGTATCGGGCGGACTGTAACGCAGCTCGATCGGTACCGGTTGCCGAAGGGCAAAAGGAGTAATAATCCATGGATATTGGAAGCATAGTTGGTGCAGTGCTGGGATGGCTGCTGGTTTTTATTGCTATTGCGATGGGCGGGGGAAGCGGTTTTTTCAACGCGCCGTCGATTCTTATTACCGTGGGTGGGGCCATTGCCGCGACTCTGATTCACTATCCGCTGCCGCAGGTGATGGCTGTGGTCAAAGTGGCGCGTAAGGCTCTGTTCGTTAAGGAACAGGATTATATGACCCTCTACGATCAGCTGACCGACTATGCGGTGCGGGCGCGCCGCGACGGCTTGCTGGCGCTGGAAGGGGATATTGAGCAGCTTACCGATCCCTTTATGAAAAAAGGTTTTCAGATGGCGGTCGATGGTAACACCATGGAGGTGCTGCGCTCTGTGCTGGAAGACGATCTGGCCGCTATGCAGGAACGTCATATTGTCGGGCAGGGCATTTTCAAGGCATTGGGTAACTATGCGCCGGCCTTTGGGATGATCGGTACTCTGGTGGGTCTGGTGGCCATGTTGCAGAATATGTCCGATCCGAAATCATTGGGTAGCGGTATGGCGGTGGCTTTGCTGACCACAATGTATGGAGCCATGGTTGCCAACCTGGTTGCGCTGCCGACGGCAGGAAAGCTTGAGCAGCGCACGATGGAAGAAGTGGCCCTGAAAACAATGGTGATCGAAGGTATTGTGGCCATTCAGGAAGGGCACAGTCCCCGCATTGTTGAGGAAAAACTTCGTGCGTTCATTCCGCCGAGTATTCGCCAGAAAACGATAAAAGACTAGGTCGGGAAGAGTCGATGCGCAAACGTAAAGAACCAGATCAGGAGGGTTGCGCCTTATGGATTGTGACCTTTGGCGACGCGATGTCGCTGCTGGTTGCATTTTTCGTGATGCTGGTGTCGTTTGCTGACTTCGAGGAGCACTCCCTGCAAAATATGATGGGGGCTCTTAAAGGCGGTTTGCGGGCCGTTCCGCTCCCCATGGCAACGACGGTCGGCCGTGTGGAGACGCTGACCGAAACGGACGCCAGTGAGACGGAGGTTTCGAAGAATGCTTCGACCGCGATGGTCGAATCGAGCCAAGAGGTGCTTCGGAATAGCCCTGCCCGGAAAATTATTAAATCCAATTCGCCGGACTATTATCTGCATTTGCTGAAAAGCGGTGTTGCATTGGTGGTCACCCGTAACTCCGCATTTAAGTCGGGAACCGCTGAGCTGTTGACGCCGGATCATGAAGCGTGGCAGGTGGCGACTGATCTGATGCATTCCGTAGAGAGCGAAATTCGTGTTGCGGTCACGCTGCCCGAAAACGTGCCGGTTCGACTGGAGGGATATACCACTTCGTGGGGGCTTGGAATCGAGCAGGCGCTGGCCATTCAGGAGCTGTTGTTTCAGAATGGCGGTGACCGTAAAAAAATAAGCACTTCTGTTCGGGTTGTCCGGACGATGCCTTCCGGCGAGGCGGCGGATGGTACGGTTGAAATCCGTTTTATCGGCGCCACTGAATCGAAGCTGAATACGATGCCCGGAAAAATCCTGCGCGGGGCATGGCGTGAGCAGGGAACCATGGAATAGGAAGCGACCAATGGGCAGAAAAATTAGAAAACCGAAGGAGGAGCTCGCGCCTTCTTATTTTGTCCAGTTCGCTGCACTGTGGTGCATCCTGCTTGGTTTTTTTGTGATGCTGCTCAGCCTGGGAAGCACACAGATGGGGCCGGGGTCCGATGGGATGGGCGAGGTGCGCGATGCGTTCGGAAGTACCGGCGGTCTGGGGCTGCTTCCTTTTGCTAAGAATGCCTTGTTCGGCCGCCATGATGGGGGGGCAAGCTCATTTCGAATTCGTAAGAGCGCCCCGAATCAGACGGCGGAGGTTGATGGATACATTCGTGGTATGCTCTGGAAAAAAGGGTTGTCCAATATCTCCATGGTTTCCGTGGTGCATACTCATGATTCTTCGACGGTGATTTTGCAGATTCCGATTGATTTTGTGGGGAATGAACATCTGGGCCGGGAATCCGTGACGCTGCTCGAAATGCTGGGAGAGGTTTTTCTCAGCTTACGTGAATATGAGATGGAGGTCATGGCGGTGTGTGATGATGCAGCGGATCCAACCGCCCGTCAGCGATTGGCTCTGTTGCGCGCAGCGGTGGTGGCCCGTTTTCTTACTGAAACAGCAGGGTTGTTGCCGGAACATGTACACGCAGTCGGATTATCCGACACGTGGATGCTCGATTTGCATGGCATCGAGCATGTTAATGGACATGTATTGATTTCAATCAAACAGGAATACCCGTAACGGGACCGAACAGATTTTTTGAACAGGAAGGCTGGAACAGTATATGGCTGAAGAAAACGACATTGATAAAAGCGGGACGGAAAACGAGGGGACCGGAAAGAAAGGTAAGGGAGTCATTCTCATTGCTGTTCTGGGCGTCGTTTTGATTGCAGGAGGCATTGGGACCGGACTTGTGCTGGGGAAAAAATCGCGGCCGGTTGTTACTGTGCCGAAGAAAAATCCCGATACACCGGTCATTGTTCAATTCAAAGATCTCTACGTCAATATTGCAGAAACCAAGGCCACCCGAGTGCTCAAGCTTACCGTGGTGCTGGAGCTCAGCGAAGAAAAACTCACCACGCCGCTGGAGGCGCATCGAGCCATCATTCGCGACCTGATATCCGAAGCGGCTTCGCGGATGACGATCGATGAACTGGAAGGGCGCAACGGCCGGAGTATTCTGAAACGTGAAATTAAAAATCGCGTTAATGATTTAGTGCGCGACCGAATGGCCGGCGCGGTGATTGATGTTTATTTTTCGGACTTTTTAATTCAGTAAATCCCATGGCTGATCAAGAACATAACCTGTCGCCCGATGAAATGGCTGCGCTGCGCGATGTTGCCGTTCCGGAAGTTGATGCAGCGGATGCCGGAGAGCGGGCTGCCCGAATCCAGGTGACCTCGTATAATTTCCGCCAACCCGGTCGGCTGAGCTCAGCTCAGTTGCGGGCATTGAAAATGGTTCATGAATTTTTTGCCAAGGGCCTTTCGGAGGTACCCCCGAGCGGGGTCAATCTTCCGTTTGAGCTCGGGCTGTTGTCGGTGGAGACCATCTCGTACAGCAATTTTATGGGATCGTTGGGAAATCCGTGTTTCATGGCACAGCTTTCGAGTCGTTTTGAGCAACCGGTATTAATGGAAATTGATCTCCGGGTAGTGCACATGCTCATTGCGCATATTCTTGGAAATAAGGATGAGGAACGTGAGGAAGAAGGTAGAAAGCTGACTTCCATTGAGCAGGGAATTGCCGGCAATTGGCTGGAAGGGCTTTTGCCGCTTTTGGGCGAATCCTGGACGCTGTCGGCCCCGGTTGATTTCGGACTCAAAAGCATTGAATGCGATCCGCGATTTGTACAGGTGATGCCGGACGACAGTCCGGTTGTGAGCCTGACTTTCCGGTTGCAGGTTGGAACCGTGAAAGGACAGCTCACACTGTGCTATCCGCTTGAGCCTCTCCAGGAAATGCTTGAAGGCATGAGTGTACGGATGAGCGGGGGCGACGAGGATGATGTTGAGCAGAGCGGCGACAGCACCTTGGTTTCTTTGAAGGGCATCCCTTTTGAATTACGTGCCGAATTGGGACACAGCCACATACGGGCCAGTCAGCTGGCAACACTCAGAAAGGGCGATGTGCTTTGTCTGGATCGGTCGATTCATGATCCGGTGGATGTGTTGCTGGGGGATAATGTGGTATTTGAAGCCGGTCTGGGGAAAAAAGGCGACAATCTGGCCTTGCAGATCCGTAAACGGCGCAAGGATCGATAACGATTTAGGAGACGGTATAATGAGTGCAGAAATGAATAATGAACAAACGACAGCAGCGGATCAGGTTGAAGTGCATCCGGTTTCGCCTGCACCGCTGACTGAACCTGTCGAAGGTGCGAGTGAGGTATCTGAAGAAGTTAATCTCAATATGATTATGGACATTCCGGTCGATGTGCACGTTGAGGTCGGACGTACCAGTTTGCCGGTGAGAGAATTTCTCCGGCTCGGTGTGGGGTCCGTGCTTCAGCTCGATCGGCTGGTCGGTGAATCTGCTGACCTGATAATTAACGGTAAACTGGTCGGCCGCGGTGACGTGGTGGTGGTTGACGAGACTTTTGGAATCCGAATTTCCGAATTGGCGGGCGAGAAGGAACTGATGTCTTCCTGGTAGGCTTTCCGTGCGGCGTATTAATGCCCGACGGCTCTGCACGGTGTGCGGGGCCGTTTTTTTTGTTTCCTGTCTTTGGAAAATTTTCCAGGGATTGGAAGCCGATCCTGTGGCATCGGCCCTGCTTAAACTGGGGCATGAACTCAGGATTTTATAATGCAGCCATACAGATGGCAACGGGCAGTGTGCAGGATATGGAAGTCCATACCGAAAATCTGGCCAACAGCACCATGCCGGGCTACAAGCGTCTGGAGTCGAGTCATACCGTTTTCGCTGATGTACTGGATTCGCAGGTTGGTGCCGCGAAAGAGCCGACGAATCCGATTTCGGTAAATCACAATCAGGGCGCTTTACGTTCTACTGAACGGTCGCTCGATTTTGCGATTGAGGGCGATGGTTTTTTTGTCGTTTCCGACGGGGGACAGGACTATTTAACGCGGAATGGAAGTTTCCGCGTTTCGGCGGATGGGACCATCGTGAATTCCCTTGGCATGGCGGTGCAGACCTCGACCGGTGATTTGCGGATTCCCCCGGGGCAGAATGCGGCGCAGCTGGTGATCGACGATAAGTTGAACCTGCGGGCGGGCAATAAGGTTATTGGAACGCTGAAGATCGAGTCGGTTGAGGATATCTCCGCGTTGGATCAGGCCGGTACAACCTTGTTTGTGAATAACGGGGTGGAAACCGTCGATCCAGAATGCAAGGTGCTGAATGGGTATCTGGAACAGAGCAATACGGCCATTTTTGAAGAAATGGTGGGAATGATGACGACCATGCGCAACTACGAAGCATGTCAGAAAATGCTGCAGACGGTAGATGATGCGGAAGAAAAGATGATGAGCAAGCTCGTTTAGCGAGCCAAGGAGAACGTTATGGAAAGAGCAATGTGGTCATCGGTTACGGGAATGAGAGCGTCGGAAATGTCGCTCGACAACATCGCTAATAATCTAGCGAATATTAACACTACGGCCTATAAGCCGGGAAAAGTGGCCTTTCAGGATATGCTGTATTCCACGCTAACCACCCCGGGAGCTACGAACGGGGATAGTGAGATCCCGGCGGGGATTCAGCTGGGGCATGGCACGAAGGTGGCGGAAATATCCAAACAATTCACCCAGGGTGCACTGAGGGAAACCGGCGGTGATCTGGATCTGGCCATCGAAGGACAGGGCTTTTTCGAGGTCGTCATGCCGGACGGCACTTCGGCGTATACCCGTGACGGTTCTTTCCGGGCGACCTCGACCGGTGATGTGGTTACCGTGGAAGGGTATCGGGTTGCCAATTTTCCGTCCATTCCCAGCGGCACCACAGAGGTTACGCTGGCACCGGACGGTTCGGTTACGATGCTGGTGAACGGCTCCTCGGTTTCCGGGCAGCAGATTTCGTTGGCGCGCTTTGCCAATCCGGAGGGGCTGCGCAGCATGGGGCACAATTTATATATGGAGACGGATGCCAGCGGAACCGCGGAAACCGGGCTGACGCCGGGCGAGAACGGGATGGGGCAGATTATGCAGCGCTATCTGGAAACATCCAGCGTGAATGCCGCCGAAGAGTTGGTGAACATGATCTTGACGCAGCGGGCCTATGAGGCCAACTCAAAGGCCATTAAAGCCAGCGATGAGATGTCGTCGATCGCAAATAATTTACAGAGATAAATCATGAAACGGTTTTTATTCATTTTGATCGTGCTGGGTGGTTTTACCGTTAGTCTCCGGGCGGAAACCATGATGTTTTTGAAGAGCTCTGTTGAGGTGAATGGCAAGGATGTTCTGCTGGGCGACCTGGTGGTGGATTCAAAACTTATTCCGAAGGATTGGGCGGCCCGTCGTGTCATGGCAGCTCCGCCGGCAGGCGAAGCGACCTATTATTCCCTTACGGCGGTGGCCCAGGGATTGGCTCGTTACGAGGATATGACGCGCGTGACGCTGAGCGGTGAGCCTGTGCTGACCATTGCCCGGCGGGATCGGGTGATGGAAAAGGATGAATTCTATAAACCGCTGTGCGATTACCTCAGCAAGAACGAGCCTTGGAAAAATAACGATTTCGATGTCAATATTCTGAATATTCCCCGCAATACGCGAATCCCCGCGGGCGAAACCACGTTTGAAATCAAGCAGTTCGACCGGAAAACGTCAAAAGGCTATAGCGTGGCCTATGTCTCGGTGATGGTGGATGGCATGGAGGAAGTCGAAGTGCCTGTGGGGATCGAAATTCAGTTTCTCAGCGAGGTGTGGGTGGTGGCGAGAAATCTCGAGCGCGGACACATTCTTACTGAATCCGACTTGCGCAGTGAAATGCACGCGATCGACTCCAACGGAAATTATTTATCGAGTCAGGAACAGGTGACCGGGTATGAAGTTTCCCGTGCACTAACTGCCGGAGACCTGCTCCGCAGCAATGCGGTAAGTAAGCCGCTGTGCGTCAAACGAGGTGACTGGGTGGCGATTAATGCGCTCAGCAAAAATTTACATGTCACCTTGCGCGGGAAGGCGATGGCGAATGGCCGTCTGGGCGACCGCATTATGTGTGTTAACGAACGTTCCCAACGTCAGGTACTGGTTGAATTAACCGGTTCGGGCAACGGGGTATTGGTCCGATTGTAGGAGGTGTTATGAAACGAATTATTGCATGTGTGCTCTGTCTGGCAACGGCGGCAATGGCTGAAGAAGGCGGGTTGGCTAAGCGGATGTATGCCGACCGTACTGCGCGTCAGGTCGGCGATCTGGTGACCGTTGCAATTGAGGAGCAATCTTCCGTTCAGAAAGATGCTTCCGACGATCGCAGCAAGTCTGCAGATGGGAATATGTCGTTCAATTTTCCGGGGATGGAAGCCAATGGAAAAGCCATGTGGGATGCGCTCAGATTGCCGGAATGGTCTGTAGGGGCCTCCAAAAATTATTCCGCTTCCGGAGGCAAAGCGAGTTCCGATGCTTTTTCTGCATCGATTACGGTGCACATCACTGAAAAGCTGCCGAACGGGAACTTAATGATTATGGGGGACCGTAAGGTGAATATCGATGGCGATATTATTCTGTTTACCCTCAGCGGAATGATTCGGCCTGACGATATTAACCGCTCGAATACCGTACTTTCTTCACGGATTGCCGGGGCAGCGATTACCTATGAAACCGTGGGTGAGTTTGGCAAAAGCCAACGCAAAGGGCTGTTTTCACGTACGCTGGATTGGATTATCCCGTTTTAGGAACTGATGAAAATGAAAACGCAAAAAAATAGTAACCGGCTGCTTTCAATATGTTGCGTAGCCTTGTTTCTGTTGGCCCTCCCGGTGAGTGCCCAGCTTGGTGCGGCGCAGGTTCGGCTCAAAGACCTGGTTCGGATTCAAGGAGTTGAACGGATTGATCTCGTTGGATATGGAGTGGTGGTTGGTCTGAATAAGACCGGGGACAAGGATATCGAACTGGCCAAGCGGACGGTATCAAACTTGATGAAAAACTTTAATATATTCATCGATTCAAGTGATATCAGCAGTAAAAACGTGGCGGTTGTCATGGTTACGGCGTCCGTCGAGCCGTTTCATCGCAGAGGCGACCGGGTGGGTATTCAGGTGGCTTCCATGGGCGATGCCACATCGTTGCAGGGGGGGATTTTGTTAATGACTCCTCTGTTGGATCCTGACGGAAAAACCTACGCCATAGCGCAAGGCGCACTGGTTGTTGGTGGTTATAGCGCCGGCGTAGGCGGTCCGGGGGGCTCCACAGAAACAAAAAATTTCCCGACGGTCGGCCGTATCCCCAATGGAGCAACCTTGAAATTTGACCACGATGTTGAATTCATCAAAGAGGGGAAACTTGAGCTTGTGCTGCGTCAGCCGGATTTCACGACGGCACAGCGTATTGCCGAAGTGGTTTCTTCGGTTTCCCACAACGGATCCGTTGCCGAGGATGCCGGAACGGTACGGATCACGATCCCGAAAGATGTTCTGGAGGTCGGACTGACCAGCCAATTTATATCAACCATTGAATCGTTGCGGGTTACCCCCGATCGCCGCGCACGGGTGGTGGTTAATGAGCGAACCGGAACGGTGGTATTGGGCGGCGAAGTTATGATCAGCACAGCGATCGTGGCACATGGTAATCTGACGGTACGCGTGGGTTCCACTCAAGGCGTGTCCCAGCCCGGCGCCTTTTCTCGAGTGGGTGAAACGGCAGTTATTGAGGATGTGCAGACCGAGGTGGTAGACGAACCGGCCAAAATTATGGTCGTGCCTCGCACCACCAGCGTGCAGGAACTCGCCGATGTGCTGAATCAACTGGGAGCGTCGCCGCGCGATTTGATCTCAATTCTTGATGCGCTGCAGAATCTCGGCGCATTACAGATGGAACTCATAACTCTTTAGGTGCAGCGATGAACGTATCCGCCATTTCAATGAACGAGACCAACGCCGCCGATTTTCAGGCGCAGCAGAAACTGAAAGAAGCGTGTGACGGCGTGGAAGGGCTGTTTCTGAAAATTCTGCTCAAAGAAGGTATGCAGGGTATGCTCGAAAGTGCCGAAGGGCATTCGGGGTCGGCCCTGAGTTATGCTTTGGAGCAAACCGCCGACGAAATTGCCCGTAACAGCGATACGGGTATTGCCGAGAACATCTATGCACAGCTTTCAGCCAACCTGTAAAAAAAGCGGAGAATTTCAATGAATGATACTTGTTTGATGGGCAGAATTAAAGCACTTGAGGCTTCAGCAAGAGAGCTGCAGGACAGTTTGCTTTCGCGCGATACGGAATGTATTTGGAGCAATCTTTCCAAACAGGAGGAATCGCTTGAAGCGCTTAACCGCGTTCAGCGGGAAGCTGGGGATGGGTTGAAGGAGGAAGTTCATAATAATCCCGAAATCCGTCATCTGCTCAAGCGAAGCCTGACCGTTGTGCAGGCCAATCGGGCGTTGACGCAGCGATTCCTGGACGTGGTTGGACAGACGCTGTCGCGTCTGAGTGGCGGTGAGCCCCCGACCTATACCGGCTATGGAACTGCCGCGGTCCGCAGAGCTCCTATACTCGTGAGTCAACAAGGATAAATCGCATGTCTGGATTGAACGATCTTCTCCAACTCAGCGGCACCGGACTGCGTGCCTATCAAAATCAAATCAACGTTTTCAGCAATAACATTGCGAATGTCAGCACGAGTGGTTACAGCCGTCGTTCGCTCGATCTTGAAACAGGTATTCCTGATGATGGATTGGGCACGGGGGTTCAGTCCGGCGAGGTGTCGCGGCTCTACAATATTATGGGCCGCAATGCGCTTTTGCAGGAGTTGCCGAACGCCGGTTATCATACTGAAATGTCGACGTATCTTTCGGATCTGGAATCGCTGATCGGCGGGGGAACCGGTGGTTTGGATCAGGCCCTTAATGATTTTGAAACGGCACTGCAGGATGCGATTGCTTCGCCGGAGGATTTAGCCGCACGCACCGTATTGCTGCAAAGTGCTTCTTCACTGGCGTCTGGATTGAATCAGCTCGATAGTGCGCTGGAGAAGGTGGACAGCCTGTGGGGTACCACGGCCGATACCGTCGATGAACTCAACGGATTGACGGCTCAGCTGCAGGATTTAAATCGAAACATCACCCGTGCCGAATCGGCGGGACGATCGGTTCCGGACCTGCTTGATCAGCGCGATCAGCTTGTGCAGGAATTGGCTGCTCAGGCCAATGTGGCCGTTTCGCCGGACTACCGCATTACGCTGGGTGGGCAGGAGCTGGTCTCTGCCGACGGACTCAATCGACAGGAGCTGACGGTGGATACCGCTAATGCTTTTTCTGTGAACGGGACAGATATAACGTCATCGGTGACCGGCGGAAAATTGGCTGCACGGGTAGCTGCGGCAGATACAGCAACGGCATTGAAAAATCAGATCAATACCCTGGCCGAAACCCTCATTTCTGAGACCAATTCCGTTTTTGATACGGCTTATAATCTGAAGGGTGAACGTCCGGCGGATCTGGGCTACACCTTTTTTACCGGGACGGATGCAAGCGATATTGCCGTGGATACAAATCTTTACGACCCCGCCAATCCCATGGGGGCTCATCCTGAACGGGTGGCCCTTGCGGCAAC
Organism: Pontiella agarivorans; assembly: GCF_034531395.1. Classification (NCBI taxonomy): domain Bacteria; kingdom Pseudomonadati; phylum Kiritimatiellota; class Kiritimatiellia; order Kiritimatiellales; family Pontiellaceae; genus Pontiella; species Pontiella agarivorans. The sequence continues at coordinate 376,285 of NZ_JARVCO010000002.1, forward strand.
ACGCGCAAGTGACGGTCCGCCGCCGGTTCCCAACGCAGGTGACAATACAGCGGGTCTGTCGCTTTTTGCTACATTGGACGGATCACTCAGCGCACTGAACGATCAATCATTATCGGGGTTCTTGACGCAGATTGAAACCACGCTCGGTGGCGCGGTGAACGAAGAGACGCAACTGGCGGCCGGCAGTGCAAGTGTTGTCGAAATGTTCGACAATCAGATGCTCTCCGTCTCCGGCGTCAACCTTGATGAAGAACTCTTGAATCTGATGAGTGCGCAGAAAGCCTACGAAGCCTGCGCACGTGTGATGTCAACGGCAAGCAGCCTGCTAGACACCCTTATAACTCTCGGACGTTAACCCAAGGAAAAAAGTGATGAAGAAGAAGTCTAAACAGAAAGCAAAGCGGGCCAACAAACCGGCTAAAGCTCCCGTTAAGGGCAACCTCGAAGCATTATCCGATTATTTCGATTCCTACCTTACGGCTTTAGCGGTTGTGACAGCCCGGCATTAGGCGAGGATACTACCGTAGTATTTCGTGAGCGGAAAACGGGGAACGCGGATGGAAGCGGGCGGTGCTCCGTGCTGGATATGGAGTATCTCCGGTAGGGATTGTGCGGCTGGTTCTCTGTATTTTGAGATTTTGTCTCGCATAGGTGAAAGTTCTGTTGGAAGAGCTGAAGTCCGCAACGGGGTGCTTTAATTTGCCCTTACAGCAAGGGGAGGTCATGCTCGCAAATTTAACCGTCTTTCAGTCGGTTTTTCATCCAGCTCGGTTCTGTTTAGGAAAGTAACCTTTAAAGAGGTAGATCCTGTTTTGGGCATCCGGGGTTAACGGAGCCTATGCGACTTCGCCAACAAACTTCTAGCGATGACTTGCATAAATAGAACAAGTTGTCTGTTGCAATATCCGGTTTGTTCAGTATTTTTTGAACATCATGAATGATGGGGCTGCGATAATTCCGGAATTGGATGAATTGGAGAGCGAGATTATTGCTCTTTTTGTCCGGGTGGCGGATATGCTGAATCTGCCGCGTTCGGTGGGGGAGATTTACGGTCTTCTTTTTATTTCCACGGATCCGCTCTGTCTCGATGATTGCCGGGTGCGTCTCAACATCAGTAAAGGTTCCACCAGCCAGGGACTCAAAATTCTACGTTCATTCGGGGCGATCCGGGCGGTATATATTCCGGGAGACCGGAAAGACTATTATGTGGCCGAGACCTCGTTACGGAAAATCGCGGCGGGTTTCGCGAAGGAGCAGATTCAACCGCATGTGGCGAGCGGGGAGGACCGTCTGCTCCGCATTCGCGAGCTGCTGGATGACTGTGAATCGGGCAATAAAGCTGAGCTGACGGAAAAAGTGGAATTGCTGGAAAACTGGCAGTACCGGGCCGGAAAAACACTGCCGCTGCTTCTGAAACTGATCGGGAAATAAGGCATGGTATTCAATTTTCCAGAGGGTCAGCACTGGTTCGCGGTGCGTTCCAAACCGAAAAAGGAGCGGGTTGCGGCATCGACGATTGCGGCACAGCAGAGGTTGGAGGTTTTCTGTCCGCTGATCCGTTTTCGGCGCAAAACAAAGCGCGGGGCGGTTTGGTTTCAGGAAGCAATGTTCCCGGGGTATTTTTTTGTTCGTTTTGATATGGCCGAGAAGAAGCGCGCCATTGCGTATTCGACCGGTGTGTTGACGATTCCTCTTTTCAATGAGCGCTATGTGCCGATTCCGGATGAGGTCATTCATTCGATCCGCAGAGATCTGGATGAGGACGGTTCGGTTGATGCCGCCGCTCCGCTGGAAGTGGGCGAGGAAACCACGATTCTGGACGGTTCCATGCGCGGGCTGAAAGTGACCGTGATTAAAGTGATGCCGGCGGAAGACCGGGTTGCGGTGCTGCTGGAAATGCTGGGTACCATGGTGGAAGCGGAGTTTGCGACTCATGAGCTTGAGCGGCGTAATAAACTCCGGCTGAACACGGAATAGGGGTTTGGCCGGAAAATATCCAATGTCTGGATATTTCCAAAAAACAGAAAAATAGAGAGAAGGTTTCGGTTTTATACCGAACGACCGAGGGCGGCAGCGTACAAATTTTGCACGCTTTTAAAGCGTATTTCCGGAATCTGATCCTATAGGGTTCCGGGTATTGGAAGTTTTTTTAAGAAACCGAGAAGACGAGGGAATAAAGCATGTGCGGAATTGTTGGATATTTTGGAAAACGCAAAGCCGCCGATATTCTGGTGGACGGGCTTCGTCGCCTGGAATATCGGGGATACGACTCGGCCGGAGTGGCCTGTCTCTATGACGGTCGTATTGATGTGGTAAAAAATCCGGGAAAAATCGCTGATTTGCGCACGAAGGTTTTTACGCAGCCGAGCGAGACGATCTCTTCTTCGCATTTGGGCATCGGCCACACCCGTTGGGCGACGCATGGACCGCCGAATGAAATCAATGCTCACCCGCATGTTGATGCTTCCGGGCGTTTTGCACTGGTGCACAACGGGATCATTGAAAACTACAAGGATATCCGGAAGGTGCTGGAGCAACAGGGGATTACCTGTGTGTCCGATACGGATTCCGAGGTGCTGGTTCAGCTGGTGGCTTTTCTTTATAAAGGGAATCTCGAAGATGCCGTCAGTGAAGCCTTGCAGCAGGTGAAGGGAACCTACGGGATTGTGGTGATTACCGACCATGAGCCGGATAAGCTGGTGGTGGCCCGCTGCGGCAGCCCGATTGTCATTGGTCTGGGTCGCGATGAAACGCTGGTGGCAAGCGATGCTTCAGCAATTATTCCGCACACCCGGGATGCGGTTTATCTTGAAGATTTTGATATGGCGGTGATCACCGACCAGGGCATGGAAATGTGTAATGTGCACCGGGCTCCGGTCAGCCGGGAAGTCACTGCAATGGACTGGGATGAGGGGGCGGCCGAAAAGGGCGAATTTGAGCACTTCATGCTGAAGGAAATGTTTGAACAGCCTCAGGCGATCCGTAATACCATCCGTGGCCGGCTTGATTTTGAAATGGGTACGGCGGTGCTGTCCGGTCTTGATTTTTCGGAACGGGACGCCGCGCAGATTAATCGCGTTCTCGTGGTGGGCTGCGGTACTTCGATGCATGCCGGAATGGTCGGTGAATATGCCATTGAGGAAATGGCCGGAGTGAATGCCGAAGTGGAGCAGGCTGCGGAATTCCGCTATCGAAATCCGATCATTACTCCGAATGATCTGGTGATTGCCATCAGTCAGTCGGGCGAAACGGCCGACACGTTGGCTGCTGTACGGGAAGCCCGGCAGAAGGGGGCGCTGGTGGCGGGGATTTGTAATGTGGTGGGGTCAACCATTGCCCGCGAAACCGGACGCGGCGTTTATCTGCATGCGGGGCCGGAAATCGGGGTGGCTTCGACCAAAGCCTTTACGTGTCAGGTTTCAGTGATGCTGATGATGGCGCTGAAGATTGCGCGAACACGCCGCCTGGCCGGTCATGCCGGCACACAGTTTGCGCGCTGGATTCAGCGTATGCCGGAACTGGTTGAACAGGTGCTGAAACAAAACGATGTCATCAAAGCCGTGGCCCGGAAGTATGCAAAATGCGATCACGCCTTCTTTATCGGTCGCGGTTACCTGTTCCCGGTTGCACTGGAAGGCGCGCTGAAACTCAAAGAAATCAGCTATGTTCATGCCGAAGGATATCACGCGGCCGAACTCAAGCACGGACCGATTGCCCTGCTGGAAGAGAATACGCCGGTGATTGCGCTGCTGAATAATATTCCCGGCAAAGATAAGACCATGGGCAATGCGGAAGAGTGTAAGGCGCGTAATGCGCCGGTGATCGCGGTGGTCAGCGAAGGCGACGAAGCTGTTGCCGAAGGTTTTGACGATGTGATTGTGGTGCCGGATTGTCCGCCGGCCATCTGTCCGATTCCTACGGTGGTGGCGTTGCAACTGCTTGCGTATCATATTGCTGCTGCGCGGGGTTGTGAAATTGATCAGCCGCGTAATCTGGCTAAATCTGTAACGGTGGAATAAAAAAATGATGATGGAAACAGCTGTAAAAGCCGCGCTCGAAGCGGGCGATGCCATTCTGGAAATCTATGCCCGCGACTTTGAGGTGGAGTTCAAGGCGGATGAATCTCCGCTGACAGAAGCCGATAAAAAGTCGCATGAAATTATTGTTCAGGCTTTGGAGACCACGCCCTGTCCGGTGTTGTCGGAAGAGAGTAAAGCGATAGATTATGCGGTGCGCAAAAGCTGGGGAACGTACTGGCTGGTGGATCCGATCGACGGCACCAAGGAGTTCATTAAAAAGAACGGTGAATTCACGGTAAACATTGCGCTGGTGGAAAACGGGGTCCCGGTGATGGGGGTCGTATATGTTCCGGTTGAAGGCTCGCTGTATCTGGGGAGCAAGCAGGGTGCTTTTAAAGCCGTGAAGGGCGAGCATTTCCAGAGTCTGGAAGAACTGCTTGAAAAACTTCCGGATCCTGTGAATTTCCAGACTTTGAAAGTGAGCGGTGCACCGGAAGGACCGCTGAAAGTCGTGGCCTCGAAATCGCATTGTAATGATGAAACGCTGCAGTTTATTTCCGAGCTGGAAGAGGAGTACGGCGCGGCGGAGCGTGTTTCGCGCGGCAGTTCGCTGAAACTCTGCATGGTGGCCGAAGGAGTGGCGGATATTTATCCGCGGATTGCTCCGACGTGTGAGTGGGATACGGCTGCGGCGCATGCGGTGGTTACCGCTGCGGGCGGGCGCGTTTTTGAATACCGCGATGGCCTTTCCGCTGCTGCATATAAAACCGGATCGGATTCGGTTTCCGATGTTCTGTACAATAAAGAAAACCTGCTGAACCCGTTTTTTGTGGTCAGCGGCCTGAACTGATTTTATGGGCTTTGCCGAGTTATCCTGGGAGGCGTGGTTTACGCTGGGAACGATTCTGCTGATGCTGATCGGGCTGGGAGGAACCCGGATTCCGCCGGATTTTATTTTTCTGGGGGCTCTGGGGGCGTTGCTGGTGAGCGGTGTGCTCGAAACTGCACAGGCGCTGAACGGTTTCAGTTCGAGCGGCATGATTACGGTGGGCGTCCTTTATATTGTGGTGGCCGGCCTGAAGGAAACCGGCGGGCTGAACTGGATTGGAAACGGACTGCTGGGCCGGCCGAAAAATGCAAAACGCGGACTGTTGCGGCTGATGCTTCCGGTGACGGGTTTAAGTGCATTCCTGAACAATACACCGGTGGTGGCCATGTTTATTCCGGTGGTTGGAAGTTGGTGCCGGAAGATGAAATTCAGTCCGTCGCATTTTTTGATTCCGCTGAGTTTTGCTTCGATTTTCGGCGGGCTTTGCACGCTGATCGGAACCAGCACCAACTTGGTGCTGAACGGGTTGTATCAGGACCGGTTCGGTCATGGCGGGCTTTCCTTTTTTGAAGTGAGTAAAATTGGGGTTCCCTGTGCGGTAGTCGGTTTTATTTTTGTTTTTCTGTTTGCCCGCCGGCTGCTGCCGGAACGAAAGCCGGCATCGGCCGTGTTTGAAAATCCGAGGGAATATACGCTGGAGCTTACGGTTACGGCCGGCGGTTCATTTGATGGAAAAAGCATTGAATCAGCCGGTCTGCGTAATCTGTCGAACTGCTTTCTGGCTGAGCTGGTGCGCAAAGGCGAGGTGAAGAGTGCTGTTCCGCCGGATTTTGTTCTGCAGGGGGGCGATCATCTTATTTTTGTGGGCATGATTGATTCCGTGAAAGAGCTGCGCGATCTGAACGGTCTGGAGCCGGCCGCAGAGATTCTTTTTGATTTAAAGGGTTCCGATCAGGAGCGTTGTCTGGTTGAAGTCGTGGTTTCGAATACCTGTCCTTTGCTTGGAAAAAGTATTCGGGACGGCAATTTCCGTAAGCATTACAATGCGGTGGTGATTGCGGTTGCGCGCAACGGTGAGCGGGTGCACGGAAAAATCGGGGATATTGTACTGCGTCCCGGCGACACGCTGCTGGTTGAATCGCATGCCGGCTTTATTCCGCGCCAGCGCGATTCGCATGATTTTCTGCTGGTCGGTCAGGTGGAGGATTCCCTGCCGATCCGGCACAAAAAAGGACCGTTGGCGATCGGGATTCTCGTGTTGATGGTGCTGCTGGCGAGCACTTCGGTTTTGAGCATGCTGAAGGCCTCGGTGCTGGCGGCGCTGCTGATGATTGCCTCGGGTTGCTGTTCGATGGGAGCTGCGCGCAAGAGTATTGAGTGGCAGGTGCTGCTGGTGATTGGTTCCGCATTGGGTATTGCTTCGGCCATGGCCACGACCGGTCTGGCTGAATGTCTGGCACAGGGATTGATTGCGTTGGCGCCGGGAAAACCGCTGGCTTCGCTGGCGCTGGTTTATCTCGGGACGGTGCTGTTCACGCTGCTGATTACCAATAATGCGGCGGCGGCGCTGATTTTCCCGGTGGCTATGGAGACGGCGGGGTCGCTGGGTGTCAGTTATATGCCGTTTCTGATGACCATCATGATGGCGGCTTCGGCCAGTTTTATTACCCCGATGGGCTACCAGACCAATCTGATGGTCTACGGTCCGGGGGGCTATAAATTTACCGACTACGGACGGTTGGGGATTCCTTTAACGGTTTTGATGGCCCTGATTACCATTGTGCTGACTCCGATAATATGGCCGTTTTAAAAGGGGAATGTTTAAATGCTTAATAAATGGCGCGCATATTACATAAATAAAATGAGTATTTATTATAGACATAAATGTTAAATGCCGATAGGAATACTCATCTTTAAACATTCAACGACGTAATCCTGGAGAAATAAATGAGCGATTATAATCTGTCGCACCTGAAACAGCTTGAGGCGGAAAGTATTCATATTATCCGCGAAGTAGCGGCTGAATTTGACAATCCGGTCATGCTTTATTCGATCGGAAAAGACTCTTCGGTCATGCTGCATCTGGCGCACAAAGCGTTTGCCCCGGGCAAAATTCCTTTTCCGCTGATGCATGTGGATACCCAGTGGAAGTTTCAGGAGATGTACAAATTCCGGTCTCTGATGGCCGAGAAATATCAGGTGGATATCAAAGTTTGGATCAATCCGGATGGAAAAGATCAGGTCAGCCCGTTTTCGCATGGTTCTGAAAAACACACGCAGATCATGAAAACCGACGGCCTGAAACAGGCGTTGGATCACTATAAATTTGATGCCGCATTCGGCGGGGCACGTCGCGACGAGGAAAAGAGCCGGGCGAAGGAACGGGTGTACAGTTTCCGGAACGAGTTTCACCAGTGGGATCCGAAAAACCAGCGGCCGGAACTCTGGAATCTCTACAACGCCAAAATCAATAAAGGGGAGTCGATCCGTGTTTTCCCGTTGTCGAACTGGACGGAGCTGGATATCTGGCTCTATCTGCTGCGTGAAGATATTCCGATTGTCCCGCTGTACTACGCGGCCGAACGACCGGTGGTGGAGCGCGACGGTACGTTGATTATGGTGGACGATGACCGCATGCCGCTCAAAGAAGGTGAAACGCCGATGCAGAAAAAAGTGCGTTTCCGGACGCTCGGTTGTTATCCGCTCACCGGGGCCGTGGAATCCAATGCCGAAACGGTGGAGGAAATTGTGCAGGAAATGCTGCTGACAACCACCTCTGAACGGCAGGGCCGCGTGATTGACGGCGACAACTCCTCGATGGAAGACAAGAAGAAGGACGGGTATTTTTAATGAGCGAGCCAACCTACAAAATTCAGGAAGAAGATCTGATTCGGGGCGATATTTCCGAATACCTGAACCGGCATGAAACCAAGGACCTTTTGCGTATTCTGACCTGCGGGTCGGTGGACGACGGTAAATCCACGCTGATCGGTCGGCTGCTGTATGACAGCCATATGATCTACGAGGATCAGCTGGAAAAGGTCGCGAAGGATTCCAAGGTTTACGGTACTACCGATGAGGAGTTTGATCCGGCATTGCTCACCGACGGTCTGAAAGCGGAGCGCGAGCAGGGGATCACTATCGACGTCGCCTATCGTTATTTTTCAACCGATAAACGTAAATTCATTATTTCGGATTGTCCGGGGCATGAGCAGTATACGCGTAATATGGCAACGGGGGCTTCGACCTGCAACCTGGCCACAATTCTGATCGATGCGCGTTATGGCGTGATTACGCAGACCAAACGGCACAGTTTTATCTGTTCATTGCTCGGCATTAAACACGTGGTCGTTGCGGTCAATAAGATGGACCTTGTGGATTGGTCGGAAGAAAAATACAACGAGATTGTCAAAGACTACAATGCGTTTGTTGCGCGCCTCGGTTTCTCCGACATTCACTTTATTCCGATGTCTGCCCTTAAAGGCGATAACGTGGTGGAGCACAGTGAAAACCTGTCGTGGTACGATGGGCCGACCTTTCTGCACCATTTGGAAAATGTAAATATTTCAACCGACCGCAACCTGATCGATATGCGTTTCCCGGTGCAGTATGTGCTGCGGCCGAATCTTGATTTCCGTGGATTCAGTGGAACGATGGCATCCGGTGTTGTACGTGTCGGCGACGAAGTTGCGAGCCTGCCGTCGCGGCAGACCTCGAAAATTAAAGCGATTTACGGTCCCGACGGACAGATTGATGAGGCGTTTGCCGACCAGGCCATTACAGTTACGCTGGAAGATGAAATTGATGTTTCGCGCGGCAACATGCTGGTGCCGGTGAACAATGTTCCGCACATCGGAAATGAGTTTGAAGCAATGGTGGTCTGGATGCACGAAGGTGCGGCGAAATCGGGTAAAAGTTATCTGATCAAACATACCTCTTCGATGGTTCCGGGCGTTTTGTCCAGTATCCGCTATAAAGTGGATGTGAATACGATGAAGCGCGATAAGAACGAAGAAGAGGTTACTTCGCTTGAGCTCAATGAAATCGGGCGCTGTCACATTACACTGCATCGGCCGATCGCGTTTGATCCGTACGAAAAGAACCGCACCACGGGGGCGTTCATTGTGGTGGATCGTCTTACCAATGTGACGATCGGTGCGGGCATGATTGTTGACCGTATTGTTTCTAAACCGGGACATAAAAAGGCCCCGGTCAGCCAGAATATTGTGAAAAGCGAGAGTCTGGTCAGTGCGGCGGATCGTGCGAATCTGTTGAAGCAGAAGGGATCGACGATCTGGCTTACGGGACTGAGCGGTTCCGGGAAATCGACGATTGCACAGCAGCTGGAGAAGGAACTGATTGAGCAGGGGCATCTCTGCTATATTCTCGATGGCGATAACGTGCGCCACGGTCTGAACCGGGACCTCGGTTTCTCGATGGAGGACCGTAAAGAGAATATTCGCCGTATTGCTGAAGTGGCTGCGCTGATGAACGATGCCGGTGTGATTGTGATTACATCGTTTATCTCCCCTTATATTTCTGACCGCGCCGCGGCGCGTGAGGTGATTGGTGACGACTCGTTTATTGAGGTCTTTGTGGATACGCCGCTTGAAGTCTGTGAACAGCGCGATCCGAAGGGGCTGTACAAAAAAGCCCGCTCCGGAGAAATTCAGCAGTTCACCGGTATCAGTGATCCGTATGAAGCTCCGGAATCTCCGGAAATCACCATTGCCACCGCAAGCGTCGAACCTGATGCTGCCGCGGGACTGATTATCGGTGATCTGGCGAGCCGTGGAATTCTTGGCTGATCAAAAACAGACTTTCCAAACCCTGGAAAATACGTAGCATCGCCCGATGCAAAAAATTCTTATAACCGGAGCAGGGGGGCAGCTCGGAAGCGACTGCCTCAGAACCTTCAGTAATGCCGGCGAAGTGGTCGGACTGGATCTGCCGGAGGTGGATCTTTCCGATCGCGACGCGTGTCGGGCGGCATTGGACCGGATCAAACCCGGAATTGTGGTTAACTGCGCAGCCTTTACGGCGGTTGATGTCTGTGAAACAGATCCATCCTGCTGGAAAGGAAACCGTGATCTGCCGAAAAATCTCGCCGAGTGGTGCGGTGCTAACGGCGCATTTCTGGCGCATGTTTCAACGGATTATGTGTTTCCCGGAGATAAACCGCTTTTCCAGGCTCTGGAAGAATCGGAGAGGCCGAATCCGATTTCCGAGTATGGCCGTTCGAAGCTGGCCGGTGAGCAGGCTGTTACGGAAGCGACGGATCGGTTTGCGATTCTGCGTACCGCCTGGCTCTATGGTGCAAACGGGAATAATTTCCTGAAAACCATGTTGCGGCTGACGCTGCAGCATCCTGGAAAAACGTTTAAGGTGGTGAACGATCAATATGGATCGCCGACGTGGTCCATGACGCTGGCGAAACAGATCCGTGCGGTTGTTGACGCGGAGGCAACCGGTATCTTCCACGCTTCGTCTGAAGGGTATTGCACGTGGTATGATCTGGCCTCTTCTTTTCTGGATCAATTGAACATTGAACACCATTTTGTTCCCTGCACGAGCGATGAATTTCCAACGCCCACTAAACGCCCTCAGAATTCCATTTTAGAAAACGGGCATGCCAAAGCGTTGGGGCTGAATATATTCAAGGATTGGAAAACCGAGTTGGATGAATTTGTTCGTATGCACGGAGAAACCGTAATAGAGGAGATCAGGGCTTTATGAAAAGGGTTATTGTAACCGGCGGGGCCGGATTTATCGGCTCAGCCGTATGTAGGCATCTTGTAAAAGACAAAGGCTGTCAGGTACTGAATCTGGATAAACTGACCTATGCCGGCGTTCCCGAATCACTGAAGGAAATCGAGGAGAGTTCGCTCTACAGTTTTTCCCGGATGGATGTCTGCGATAAAGAGGGAGTAGCGGCGCTGTTTGCTGATTTTGAGCCGGATGCGGTTATGCATCTTGCGGCTGAATCGCACGTTGACCGTTCGATTGACGGACCGGCGGCGTTTATGGAAACCAATATCATGGGCACCTATGCCATGCTCGAGTGTGCGCGGGAATATTGGAACGGACTTTCCAATGAACGGAAAACCGGGTTTCGATTTCATCATATTTCCACGGACGAAGTGTATGGTTCGCTCGGCGCGGAGGGCCTGTTTGAAGAGACGACGCCGTACGATCCGCGGTCACCGTATTCGGCCAGTAAAGCGTCGAGCGATCATTTGGTAAAGGCCTGGTTTCATACCTATGGTCTGCCGGTGGTGATTACCAACTGCTCCAACAACTACGGGCCGTATCATTTCCCGGAAAAGCTGATTCCGCTCATTATTCTGAATGCGCTCGACGGAAAGGAACTTCCCATCTATGGGAAAGGCGACAACATCCGTGACTGGCTTTATGTGGAAGACCACGCGCGTGCACTGGTCACTGTTGTTGAAAAGGGGACGCCGGGCGAAACCTATAATGTCGGTGGCCGGAACGAGCGCACCAACCTCGAAGTCGTTGAAACCATCTGCAGTATTCTTGATGAGTTGCGGCCGAAACCGGAAGGCGGTTACAGCGATCAGATCACCTTCGTTAAAGACCGTCCGGGACATGACGCCCGGTACGCCATTGATGCAACAAAACTGGAAAATGAGTTGGGCTGGAAGGCGCAGGAGAACTTTGAAACGGGCATTAAAAAGACGGTCCAGTGGTATCTGGACAATGACTGGTGGTGGCGGCCGATTCGTGAAGGCCGTTATTCCGGTGAACGTCTGGGGAAAGGATAAGCGGTTATGAAAGGTATTATTCTCGCCGGAGGATCCGGCACACGGCTTTACCCGCTGACCCAGGTGGTCAGTAAACAGATGCTGCCGGTGTATGATAAGCCGATGATTTATTATCCGCTTTCAACACTGATGCTGGCGGGCATCCGTGAAATTCTGATCATCAGTACACCGCACGACCTTCCCTTTTTTGAAAAACTGCTGGGCGACGGTTCGCAGATCGGAATGCAATTGTCCTATGCCGAGCAGCCGAGCCCCGACGGGCTGGCGCAGGCTTTCATTATCGGGAAAGAATTTATCGGCGATGATTCCGTGGCGCTGGTGCTCGGCGACAATATTTTTTACGGGCATGGATTTCAGAAGATGCTTGAAGGTGCCGCTTTACGAGATAACGGGGCCACCATTTTTGCGTATCAGGTGGTTGACCCGGAACGTTACGGCATTGTGGAATTCGATGCTTCAGGAAAGGCACTGTCATTGGAGGAAAAACCGGAAAAGCCAAAGTCGAATTTTGCGATTCCGGGGCTCTACTTCTATGACAACCGCGTGGTTGAAATTGCTTCAACAATGAAACCCTCGGCGCGCGGTGAACTGGAGATTACGGACGTTAACAAGACCTACCTCGAATGGGGCGAACTGAATGTGCAGAATCTGGGCCGCGGATTTGCCTGGCTGGATACGGGCACACACGATGCCATGCATGAGGCCTCGAATTATGTCGAAACCATCGAAAAACGTCAGGGCCTGAAAATTTCCTGTATTGAGGAGATTGCATACCGGCTGGGCTATATCGATGAAAAGCAGCTTGTAGCAATCGGGCAGACGATGGCGAAGAATCCGTACGGGCAGTACTTACTCCGTTTGGCTGAAGGAGAGATCTGATGGAAGTTGTGGAGCTGGCTCTTGAGGGGCTGAAGTTGGTGAAGCCCCGCCGTTTCCCGGATGCGCGCGGTTTTTTTCAGCAGACCTATCACTATGAGCAGTATGCCGCCGCGGGGATCGAATCCCGTTTTGTACAGGATAACTGGTCGCGGTCAACGGCCGGTGTGTTGCGCGGTCTTCATTATCAATACCGTAACCCGCAGGCTAAACTGGTTTCAGTCATGCGTGGAGAGGTGTTCGATGTGGCGGTTGATATGCGGAAGAATTCTCCAACCTTTGGAAAATGGGAAGGCGTGTTGCTTAACGAAGAAAACGGTCATCAGCTTTTTGTGCCCCGCGGATTCGCCCATGGATTCTATGTGCTGAGCGATACGGTCGATTTTATGTACAAATGTGATGATTTTTATGCTCCCGGCGATGAATACGGGGTTATCTGGAACGACCCGGATATTGGCATTGAATGGCCGGACGGAGCGGAAAAACTAATTTCTGATAAAGATAAAGTTCTGCCTGGCATGGCAGATGCACTAGCTTTCTGATTGTTTAAAAGGAGTTGTAACCCATGAAAAAAGCGTTGATTACCGGGATTACCGGACAGGACGGATCATATCTGACGGAACTGTTGATTGAAAAAGGATACGAAGTTCACGGGATCATCCGCCGCGCGAGTTCGTTTAATACCCACCGGATTGATCATCTTTATGAAGATCAGCTCGAAGGCAACCCCCGGATGATTCTCCACTACGGAGACCTGACCGACTCATCCAACCTCAACCGCATCATTGAAAAGGTCGAGCCGGCGGAAATCTATAACCTGGCCGCGCAGTCGCATGTGCAGGTGTCCTTCGAAGTTCCTGAATATACGGCCGAATGCGATGCCATCGGAACGCTGCGGCTGCTCGATGCGATTCGCGAAACCGGTGTTCCGGCGCGTTTTTATCAGGCCTCGACGTCTGAACTTTACGGAAAAGTGATGGAAGTTCCGCAGACGGAAACCACCCCGTTTTATCCGCGCTCGCCTTACGCCGTGGCCAAGCAGTACGGATTCTGGATTGTGAAGAACTATCGGGAATCCTACGGCCTGCATGCGAGCAATGGCATTTTGTTCAACCATGAATCACCGCGCCGCGGCGAAACTTTTGTAACCCGCAAAATTACAATGGCCGTGGCCCGCATTTCGCGTGGGTTGCAGAAGTGTCTCTATATGGGCAACATCAATGCATTTCGTGACTGGGGTTATGCACCGGATTACGTTCAGATGATGTGGATGATGCTGCAGCAGGATACGCCGGATGATTATGTGGTGGCGACCAACGAAATGCATACTGTCCGTGAATTCATTGAAAAATCATTTGCCTGCGTCGATATCGAAATCGAATGGGAAGGCGAAGGGGTCAAGGAAGTCGGAAAGAACAAAGCAACCGGCGATGTCATTGTCCGCATGGATGAACGGTACTACCGTCCGTGCGAAGTGGATCAGCTGCTCGGCAACCCGGAAAAAGCCAAGAAACAGCTGGGCTGGGAACCGACCGTGAAGTTTGAAGAGCTTGTGAAGATTATGACAGAAGGCGATCTGCGTCTGCTGGATAATCCGAACTACGAAATCGGCTTTTAGCCTGTTTCAGTTTGAAGTTAGGAGTGTGTAGTTTGAGGGAGGATCTGCGTGACAGATTATCAGGATTTAGTTGTTTGGCAGAGGTCTGTCGCTTTTGTGACGGGAGTTTATGAGCTTACAGCGGCCTTTCCTGAAGATGAAAAATTTGGGCTTACGAATCAGATGCGCCGAGCTGCAGTCAGTATTCCGTCAAACATTGCAGAAGGTAGTGCTCGTCATCATTCGAAAGATTTCATTCACTTTCTGCGTATAGCAGATGGTTCTGCTGCAGAGCTTCAAACTCAACTCTTAATTTCTCGTAACCTGGGTTTTATAGACAACACGAAAATTAACCTGAATGAACTTCATGAAATCAGAAAAATGTTGTCTGGGCTTATTAAATCGTTGAGAAATTGAATTATGAATCTTCAAACTACTGACTCCAAACTTCAAACTTCTGGGATTGCAAAAGGTTCCAGAATCTACGTTGCCGGTCATCGCGGACTGGTAGGATCGGGAATCTGGCGTGCACTGGAACGCCATGGCTATTCCAACCTGATCGGCAAAACGCATGATGAACTGGATCTGATCAGTCAGCAGGCCGTGAATGATTTCTTCGCGGCTGAAAAACCGGAATATGTCGTGCTGGTCGCCGCCAAAGTCGGCGGCATTGTGGCCAACAGTACTTATCGCGGGCAGTTCATCTATGAAAACATGATGATCGAGATGAACGTGATTCATGCGGCAAAAGAGCACGGAGTGAAAAAACTGCTGTTCCTCGGCTCCAGTTGCATCTATCCCAAAATGGCGCCGCAGCCCATGCTGGAAGAACATCTGCTGACCGGGCCGCTGGAGCCGACCAACGAGCCCTATGCCATTGCCAAGATTGCAGGCATTCGTTTGTGCGATGCCTATAACCGTCAGTACGGCACCGATTTTATTTCAGCCATGCCCACGAATATGTACGGACCCGGCGATAATTATCATCCACAGAATTCCCACGTACTGCCGGCCTTTATCCGCCGTTTTCACGAAGCGAAAGAGCAGGGAGTGGAAAAGGTCGAATGCTGGGGAAGCGGTTCTCCGTTGCGCGAATTTTTATACAGCGATGATCTCGCCGAAGCCTGCGTGTTTCTGCTGGAAAACACGAGCTATGCCGACGTGGCCTTTGAAGACGAAACCGGCACCGTACAGTCGCACGTGAATGTCGGTTCCGGAAAAGAAGTAACCATCAAAGAACTCGCTGAAACGGTTGCCGCAGTCGTGGGCTATGAAGGCATCATCGAATGGGATGCCTCCAAACCGGACGGAACGCCGCGCAAACTGATGGATTCGTCCAAACTTCGGAAACTGGGCTGGGAACCGAAAATTGAATTGCGCGAAGGTATTGTCCGTGCTTATGCGGATTTTAAAGAACGTTGCTGTACCTGATTTTTTACGGTAAGAATTCTTCTTGCCGTGAAGTGCGGCGGCCCGGCACCGCACAATAGTGTGCTACCTCGAGCCGCAAACTG
Source organism: Pontiella agarivorans (assembly GCF_034531395.1). Lineage (NCBI taxonomy): Bacteria > Pseudomonadati > Kiritimatiellota > Kiritimatiellia > Kiritimatiellales > Pontiellaceae > Pontiella > Pontiella agarivorans. The sequence continues at coordinate 391,905 of NZ_JARVCO010000002.1, forward strand.
ACTTCCAAGGTCTGGAAGAGGGTAAAAGTTTATGAAATAGGAACCCAATGGGATATTTTTTGCGACCGGCGATGTCGGGCCGCGGCAGCTGAAAGCAGGAATTTTCCCGGAAAACGTATATTGAAGATGCCGAAGCTTATATTTGTTGTGGGCTCTCCGCGATCGGGGACCAGTTATGTTGCTCGCGCGCTGGCGCTGGCAGACAACGCGGCCTGTTTGGAAGATACCGGTCTTTTCAGTCACTTGGGTGCCCGTTCAGATATTCATCTCTTTCAGCGTCTCATGTATCCGACGGGCGTTTTTCCCTACTCGTGGATCTACTGTAAAGGAAGAGGCTTTGCGGACCGGCTGTTCCGGAACAACCGGCTGGAACATGCTCTGAAAAATATGCTGCAGGCGTGCGGTAATGTGGTGGAGACTGCTGCGGCGGAACACAACGGCGAACCCGAGCTTGATCCGGTTGCGGAGAGCAGTCTGCAGAAACTCAGCGAAACCCTTTCGGATGCCGAGCAGATATTTGGTTTCGGGAAATTGGCGGAATCCTTTTTCGAGGAATTTGCAAAGAGAAAAAACTGCTCCATGGTTATTGAGAAAACGGCGGAACATCTGCGTGTTCTTCCGGTGATTCATGCCCTGTTTCCTGAAGCCCGTGTCGTACTTGTTCGTCGTGATAAAAGGCAGTGCATTGCGTCTTACTTTAAAACTTACGGGGCAGGAACCGGCGTGTACCGTTTTATTCCACAGCGCGTTAAAGAAGCGGTGCTCTGGAATCGGCTGGTCCGTGATGAGGGACGCGAGCGCTGGGCCGTTGAACAACCCTGGGTAACCGCTGTTGAATTCAACGCGGTTATGGATCATCCGGTTGAACAGCTTACCCGGCTGTCAGCCGGTGTGGGGCTGACGCTTCCGAGAGAAAAGCTGACTCACTTCCTTGGGAAAACAGCTGCATAGGCAGCATCCCTTGGCGGGATAAAGATGCCTCGACGGAATGCCGGGTGTACATGAGGAGCAGAGAGGCAGACAGAATGGGGCCTGTGCTCATGTTCCGCGTATCCGGAGCCGAAGCTCAGTTTTTCGGGACTGGAAAAGCAGCGTTTTCAGAAAAAGCTTTGGGTTGTGAGGGGTGAGCTAATCCTGATGGGTTAAAATTGAGAGAGCGTATAGGCATAAAAGGAATAGTAAAAAATACTAACAAATACTTATTTAAAATAATGTTTAAATAATTCTTCTTATTTGGTTATGCTGAGGCACATGCAAAAACATGTGTGAGCTGAATAAGGAGAAGGAAATGAAAAGATGGAGTTGGTTGGTATTTGGTTTATTAAGTGTTTCAGTACGTGCTGGAACAATCGTGTTGCACAACGGGGGGAGCGAGGTGCACACAACCGGTGATCAAATTGACGAGGCCGATCACCATGGTCTGTCAACAAATGTTGTAGAGATCGCGGGACTGAATCTATTCATACAATCGGGGGCGACGAATCAGAATGTAAACGCGTTAGCCTCCAGTATGGGTATAGACAGCGATGGGGGGGCTGACGACACCGACCGCTTTGAATTCGGGGAGCATATGATTTTCTCTTTTGATCAGAAGGTGGAAATCACAAAGCTTGATATGGTCGGGTTTGAATCGAATTCAACGTTCATCGTTGATGTGGATGGTCAGGCACCCTTTAGCATTACATATGAGGATCTGGAGAATAAAACATCCCAGTTTTTCACGACGAATATTGTTGTTGAAGCCCACACGGACATTCTCGTCTCTGTCGGTAACACCAATAGCGTAATCGGACTGCAGAGCATTGATTTGGATGTGCTCGAGGGAAGCGGTAATCTTTTCCTTCGTCTGGAAACTTCCAATGACTGGATAAATATTGCCGCGGAATTCGATGGGCCGGTCACAACCAATTATGTGCTGCAGTCGAGCACAAACCTGGCTTCCAATGTCTGGAATGGGGTGAGCACTTCGTTCCGTTCCGATACAAACTGGAGTTTTAACACAACCCGATCCACCGAATATTTCCGAGTTATTGAACAATAGAATCGTGGATAAGAACGCCCGCCTGTATCCGGGAAACGAGTGTTGAGCAAGTAACGGATTTTCAATATGGCCCCGCTGCTGCAGTCTCTCAAAAAAATGATATGCCTTGGCCTTCTGCTGATTATTCCGCCATCCGTTGAGGCGGTGCCGGAAGAAATCAGAGTTCAGGCGGGGCATCTCAAAGCGATTCTGGCCCAGGCGGACGAAGCCTATTATAACCGGGATGAGTCGATCATGGGGGATGAGGCCTATGACGTATTGCGCGGTCGGTATGAGCAGCTGGTTGCCGACTTTCCGGAACTGGCCGATACGCCCGGTGTCGGGGCGACGGGTGAGCAGAGCAAGATCCGGCACCGAAAGCCCGTGCTCAGTCTCAAAAAGGCCTACTCCGATGATCAGGTGGCCCGGTTCATCAAAGCCGCTGGAACGGAAGCGCTTTTTTGTATTGAGCCGAAAATCGATGGTATGAGCTTAGTGCTTCATTATCAAAACGGGATTCTGGTTCGGGCATTGACACGGGGCGACGGTGAAAAAGGGTCGGATGTAACGCGGGCGGTGATGGCTGCCGGTTGTGTCCCGACCGGTCTGAAAGGAACGGTGTCGGATTTATCACTGCGAGGAGAGCTGTTTTTTACGCATGCTGCTTTTGAAAAACTGAATAGTCGGAGAGTAAAGGAAGGGCAGGCCGCGCTGAAGAGTGCCCGTAACTCAGCCTCCGGAACCATGCGGCTTTCCGACTATGCCGAAATTGCGCGGCGGGGGCTCAGTTTTAGCATTTTTGAATGGATCGCAAGTGATGAGCTCACGCCCGCGACTCACCAGGAGGCGCTGGAGCTGTTGTGGGAACTTGGTTTTTCAACCGTCGAATCGACTACAGTTTCTGCTGATCGGGTATTCGAAGAAATCACAACACTGAACGGTCGCCGTTCAATTTTACCCTATGAAACCGATGGCATCGTCATTCGAATAAACAATCGGGCTCGTTTTCAGGAAATGGGGGAAACCGCCCGCTATCCCCGAGGTGCATTAGCCCGGAAATACAAAAGCAAGCCGATGATTACCCAGCTGCTGCGCGTTGAATGGTCACAGGGTGAAACCGGAAAATGGACACCGGTTGCGCACTTTGAACCCATTGAGATGGAGGGCGCAACCATCCGGTCCGCCACACTGCACAACGAAGATTATCTGCACGCATTGGATGTGCGGATCGGCGACTGGATCCAGGTCATCCGCGCCGGCGGAACGGTCCCTGAAATTATCGGAATCTGTACCGATCGCCGCACAGGAAAAGAAACGCCGGTACCGGCAAAGCCAACAGTTAAAAAAAGCGGAAGAATAGAATGAAGAGCTCAGGAATAGTATATCTCAGTCTGATGATGGCACTTCCAATGATGGGAAAATCGGATGTCGTTTTCGACCTTTTGGGGAACAGTGCAATCTATTCTGTTCTGGATGGACAAAGTACCGCTTCGGTTACAAATGGCAGCTTGATCGCCACACTCTCTTCCTCAGAGGGGACGCTTAACCGTACGGCATCCGGGTTCGGAATGAATGGCCCGGGTAGTGACGACACAGACGCGCTCAATTTAGATCAATACATCGATATCACCTTCGACCAAACCGTACGCTTTAAAAATGTGAATGTATCGTCCTGGGGATCCGGTAGTTCCGCCGAAATCCGTTTAGGCAGCAACGATGTTTACACTGCGATGGGAACGATAAGCACCACGGGCAATGCCCCCTTCGATTTCCGAATTTCCGGAGGACAAACCGTACGCATTTATGCCACGGGAGAAACAACACCGACCAACGGATTTTCTTTTGATGGTTTTAGCGTCGAAGCCATCCCCGAACCCGCCGTTATAAGTTTTATCGCACTCATCAGTCTAGGTAGTCTCGCCATCCGAAGAATGTTTAACTGAGCCCGTATTCTTCTGGAAGCTACGCAGAAGCCATCACCGGAAACCGATTGCTTTACAAGCGGCCAGCGTGCATAACGAAAAAATAGGACTGACACCTAGACCCTAGACTGACACCTAGAGGTACCTAAATTTTTAACAACGAATACATTTCGAAAACTTATTATGCATGAATTACAAAAAGTTATAGATGGCGGCTATTGTATCGGGTGTGGTGCCTGTTCATATGCCGGTAAGAATAGTATTGAACTCGTAGAAGATGAATATCGAAGATATCAAGGTCGAATAAAGCCGGAATCACAGGATCAGGATTTGGATGCGGCATTGGCTGTTTGTCCATTTTCGAATCATGCTCTTAATGAAAGTGAAATTAGCAGGCGGGTATTCAGTCATGATGATGGATCTACTGACGAGGTTATAGGTTACAACCGTTCGCTATATGCAGGATTTGTGAGTGAAGGAGACTACAGGGAGAGGTGTAATTCCGGAGGCATGATTACATGGATGCTGATCCAGTTGCTTGAGAAGGGGATAGTAGATGCAGTAATTCATGTAAAAAAGTCGAGTCGGCATGGAACTTTATTTGAGTATGGAATTTCCAAAAACTGTGACGATGTTTTGAATTCCGCAAAATCAAGATATTATCCTGTCGAGATTTCGAGGGTTATGGAAACTGTTAGAAGTATTGATGGTAGATATGTTTTTGTTGGTCTTCCATGTTTCATTAAGTCTGTAAGGAATCTTGCAAAAATTGATTCGTTGATTAATGACAGAATCATACTGTACATAGGATTAGTTTGTGGGCATTTAAAATCGAAGACGTTTGCCAATCTGTTTGCGTGGCAGGCCGGTGTTCCTGAGGGTCAATTATCTGATATAGATTTTCGCGTAAAAATGGAAGGACGAACGGCAAATGCTTATGGTGTGAAGATTACTGATGAAAATGGTGAAGAAACTCTTCTGCAATCGAAAGACTGTTATGGCGTGAGTTGGGGGCATAATTTTTTCAAATACGAGGCATGTGACTATTGTGATGATGTGTTTGCAGAGACGGCTGATGTTGTCGTGGGAGATGCTTGGTTGCCGGGATATGTTTATGACTCTAAGGGGAACAGTATTGTGGTTATTCGAAATGAAATATTTGATAATTTAATTAACTCTGGAATGCATTCAGGACAGTTAGCCCTTGATGTGTTGACGGCGAAAGAGGTGAGGGAGTCTCAGGCAGGTGGGATTCGTCATCGTAGGGGGGGGTTGAGTTATAGACTATACCTCAAGAAGAAGAGGGGTAGTTGGGTGCCTGATAAGCGGGTTGATCCTGAGAACACAAAGTTGTCTTTTGGTCGAAAAATGATATTTCGGTACCGAATGCACTTACGTGTACTTGGATATAAGGCTTGGGATAAGGCGATAGAATCCGATGATTTCAAAGTGTTTGTTCGTAAAACAAAATTACATTTAAAGATTTATGACCGAATGGTCAGGTTAAATAAAAAGTATGAGAGTATTCTATTTAGTAAAAATCTTGCCTCTGATAAGGATGGTGTTTTGAAAGAGTGAGTTTTGTTTGATATTTTGTTAAGCGTATTGGAGCTTTATTTCTAGAGGGTATTATATGTCTCACATTGTTATCATTAATCAGCCCATAAATAATCGCGGGGATCAGGCTGCCCACAAGTCATTCGTGGAACTTTTGCGCCAGAGGGGACACCGAATCACCGTTCTATTTTTTGGTCATGCGAAGTATTATGCACATTTCTATCAGGGTGTTGAAGGAGTAGAATATCTATGCATACCCTCTCGGTTTGGGCAGTTGCGAATTCAAAAAAAGATAGAGAAAAAAACAGCGCTAAACGCAGTGTTTAACTTGGTGTCTCCGATGATGCGTCAGGGGGCTCGAATTTTGCATGATGCGGATTTCGTTGTTTGTGCGCCGGGTGGAGTTTGCATGGGAGCATATCAGAGCTGGAGGCATGTGAACTTGATGCTACTCGCACTAAGAGTTAACCCTTTTGTCTCGATTTGGGGACGATCTATCGGCCCATTTCCCGCGCAAACAAAGTGCCAGAAGAGGTTTGCTAAGATATCGTTGTCTATTCTTCGACGAGTAGATTTTATTTCACTCCGAGATAAAAAAAGTCAAGGTATCTCAACGGAACTTGATGTATCGTTCACCCCAACCATTGATACTGCGTTTGCTACCGTGCCTGAGGTGGGGCTTCCTGTGGAGCTGAAATATCTAAAAGATAAGCAATATTGGGTTTTTGTTCCGAATAAACTATATGCGTGGCATCCAGATTTTAAGGACATTGAACCTGAGCGAATGGATCAATTATATATATCTATTATGGACTATATTGATCGACTGGGTATGAAGATAGTGATGCTTCCTCAGCTATTTCATTGTGGAGATAAGGGCGATGTTCACTACTTTTATCAACTTGCTGAGCGTGTGTCTTTGAAAAATGAAATAGAGGTTATTGATGAGGTGTATGATAGTGATGTTCAGCAAGCAATCATTCGTAACGCAGATGGACTTGTTGGGGCTAGATATCATTCCATCGTATTTGCAATTAACAATCTTACTCCGTTTGTATGTTTGTCATATGAACACAAAATGCATGAAACACTGGGGCTTTTAAATTTAAAAGGGTCTTCTGTAGAACTTCGCGAAGCGCTCAATAGTGAAGAGAGTATGAGGAGTATTTTTGATTTAATGAACTCGATCCATGCCGACCAAGGAGGCTGTAAGGCACAGTTGTCTAAGAAAAGAGATGAGGCGCAGCAAATTGTAAAAAACGCATATGAACAATTTGAGATGTATATTCAATCTGAGGTGAGCGGAGATAAACATTGACTCTGAGTCGTCTTTTTTCCAACAGCTTTTTTTCGATATTGGCAAAGTTGTTCAATGCGCTCGTACAGGTCATCTGTCTTCCTGTGCTTCTTAGAGTTTTCGGGAAAGAAGATTACGGGCTAATCGTAATCGCAACAACCTTGAATACCTTTATAGCGATCATTCAGTTCGGTCTTCCAACTGGCATACCTAAATTTGTGGCTGAATGGTTGGCTAAAAAGGAATATAATGAATTGGAATCATCGGTACGAACGATTGTTAGTTTCTATATACTCTTGGGCGTGATCAATGGACTTATCCTGATTACTGTCGCCATCTTTGGAATTAGTCTCTTCAATGTATCCTCTAATCAGGTTCAGATATTACGGTTGCTGTTAATGATTACAGCCATTACGTCTTTGTTGTCCATGCCTGCAACTGTCTTAGATCAATTGTTAACAGGAGCGCATGAACTTGCGTTTGTTTCGAAGATGCAGATGGTTAAAAATTTATCGCAGGGAATTCTTGTTGCGCTCGTTTATTTCAGGTCTGAATGGTTTACAGTTCCAATGTTTTATGGGATTCAATGCGGACTGTTTTTTCTTATGTTGCCCGGAAAGGTTTGGTGTTGGAGTAAACATGCGGATCTTAAAGTATTACTGCCAGGCTTGAATGTCAGGTCAGTGTTGCCATTATTGAAATATTGCATTTCGGTGTTTGCCTTCTTTATGTTTATGATGATTGCAAAGAAACTTACACCGGTTGTTTTAGCAGTTCGTGTTAATGAAAATGTTGGCCTAGTATTAAGTGAGTTTCAAATCATTAACTATATACACATGTTTTTAATGATGATTGCAGGATCATTTACTGCAGCGTTGGTGCCCTTCATTTCCGGGGCAACGGCTTCAGGTGATTCTAAGATGTATCAAAACACAATGGTGCAGGGGACTAAATATATATGGGCTTTTGGAGCTTTGTGTGGTTTCGGGATTATAATGCTTTCCAGAGAGGTTATTGCTGTATACGTAGGTGTAGAGTATATGCATCTCTCGCTCTGGCTTACCGTGCATATTTTTGCTTCCCTATATAATCTGTATAATCCGGCTATGTCTTCTGTCGTTTTGTCATCAGGAATACTGATGCCGTTGGTGATTGTCACAGCACTAGGAGCCATCGTTTCTATACTATGCTGCTGGTGGTTAGCTCCTGTTTATGGTGTCGGCAGTGTCTCGATTGCTTTACTGGCGAATAATGTCATTTCCTTTTTAATCATGAATTTCTGGTACTATCCAAAGTATTTTCATTTAAAACCGTTTGCTCAGTTTTTTCAGGTTTTTCTCCCTCCACTCTTTGCGGGAGTGGTGATGGTTTGGCTTGGTCAATACATAATGCAAGTTATTGGAATTACAGGTGATTGGATGCGTATAGGGTTTGGCGCTGCAATCGGAGCAATAGTATACACGAGTTTAATATTAATTCTCTATATCCATCCTGCTGAGGTGAAGAATTTGATATTCAGACTAAAACCTTCAAGCGCCTAACTCTTCTGGGATCATGCATAATAAATTGATATACGTTGTTGTCGTTACGTACAATGGAGAGAAGTGGATTCGGGAAGCGTTGAACACTCTGAGTGAGAGCGCGCTACAGGTATCATCGATCATCATTGATAATGCTTCATCGGATTCGACAGTCGAGATCATATCGAGTGAGTTTCCTGAAATGAATCTTATTACACTAGATGAGAATCTTGGCTTCGGCAAGGCCAATAATGTGGGTATTCGCTATGCTTTAGATGCAGGTGCAGACTACGTTTTTCTTATGAATCAGGATGTATATATTAAGCCTGATACGATGGATGTGTTATTGAATACTTCTATGAAAAATTCTGATTATTCCATTATCAGTCCTATTCATCTTGATGGAAGAGGAGCGTCTCTGGATCATAATTTTTCTGTCCATATTACACCTCCGAAAGCTTCCGTTGACCTGATTTCCTTTCTCTATCTTAAGTCAAATGAAGAGCAGGTATATCAAGTTTCCTATGTTAATGCAGCGGCATGGTTTATGCCGAAAGAAACATTGCTTAGAATAGGGGGGTTTGATCCGCTTTTTTCCCATTATGGCGAGGATGAGCATTATGCTGCGCGTCTGAATTTTCATGACGAGAAGATGGGGGTAACTCCTCTGACGAGCATTCGGCATGATCGTATTCAGTTCGGTAATGTCACCAGATATAAGAAAGGATTATATTATCGGCAGTTACTCATGGGGATAATGGATGTTACGAAAGCGCCGAAAGAATTGTTTGCTTGGTTCTGCAAGCAAACTGCAAAAAATATTTTCCTTGTAACAGTCTATTTCTTAACGATGCGCTTTGCCAAGGCAGTGGAATTTCATTGCTCATATCTTAAAATTATAGGTAAATGGCCCGCTATTTCCAAAAGCAGGGCAATTAATAAGCGGGAGGGCCCTTCCTGGCTTTAAGAAAGCTCCAACGATGAGTTTGGGCATGGCGATTAAGAACTTATTATTATGATTATACAGGAAGCAAAATCTATCATGCTGGCACTTGCCATCATGGGCTTGGGATTGGCCGCATCGTTTTTCGTAAATCCCATAATGGTCTGGGGGGTTGTATTTGTATTGGCGGTTGGAATAAATGTTTTAGGTTCTCCGCAAACCCTTCTCAAAACCTACATCATCTGGTCGGCTGTATCTCCCCTGATATTGTTAATCATATCCGGGCCGTTTGCGTTTATCGATGAAGCTCTCGTACTCGGGTGTGTTATTGTACTGGTTGGAAATTTTACGATAAGAAGACAGTTCCCGTTTAAAAATAAAGCCATGCTGACCACGCTGGGATTGCTTTATTTTACCACGTTTGTATCCCTTGTTTTTAACCGGTCTCCGTTATTCCCGTTTGCCAATGCGATTCTGACCTATTTTTCATTTCCTGTTGTTTTTATATTTGCGTACTGGTTTAGATCTGAAAAGTTGATAAAATGGTTTCTGTTCATGGCTGGATTCTTCCTTTTTGTTCAGATTGCACTCAACGCAGGGTGGAAATTAGGTGTTAATCTGCTGCCAAATAAGCATGCATTTGTAGGCAACTTCCAGGATATGGACCACGGCAGTCTGGACAGCGCCCAATGGGTAGGTTATGCCATGATCTGGATTTTGATCCTGTTTTTGGCAATGGCAAGGCACCTCCAGAAAAAATGGAGATATTTAGCCTATTTTGGTGCTCTAATTTCGATCATTCAGTTCCGGTATACTTTTACAAACCATGCCTATCTGTATCTCATTTTATGTGTGGGTTGCTTTATCGTTGTTATTTCGCGGAACTTTGGATCAATTTTTCGCCATGCATCAGTGGTCGGTTTGGTCTTGATTGCTTTCTATACCCTCAGTGAATCATTTGATACGGCTAGTCAGGAGAACTATGGTGCTAGAACTAATTTTTCGAAAGAGAACTTGATTTTCCGTTTTAATAAGTTTGTTCATGCTCCAAAAATGCAGCTGATCCATAAGGTGTCCGTGGAATGGGTGGAAACCAATCCATCGCGTTGGATCATCGGGATGGGGGCTGGTAATGGCACGTCATCCGTCGGTATGGCTCGAGTCAGCCCTGGAGCATATGAGCTGTTGGCAGACTATTATTTAACGCAGACGGGGGTTGATGAGCGTCATGGGCAAAGTATTATGGAATCGACATATTCAGGGTTGGTTTCGCTTTGGAGTGAGGTAGGTATTGTCGGATATCTGCTGTTTCAGATTCTATGTCTGATTCCTTTTCTTCGGGTATGGAAGCTGGTGCGACGGGGAAGTTATTGGAACCGCTATCAACGAATTTTGGCCGAGTCGTTCGTTCCGGCCATGTTGCTCTATTTTATCAGCTCCTTTTTAACGGATGCCTACTATCTTGATTTCTGGATCGTGACCATGTGGACATGGGCTGGTCTGGTTTATGATCCTTTACCGAGAGAGGATGATCCGGTTTCATCGGACGGCGAGAAAATTTCAGATGTTGCTTTAGCGGTCTAGATGAAAAAAATCCTTTACTTTGAAAATACAGGAAACGGCACCGGCTCGAGCAAAAGTTTGAAAGCTATACTCAGCTTGCTTGATCGTCAGGTTTATGAAGTCGTTCTGTGGTTCGGCGATAAAGGTAATAGGGAATTATGGTCTGGGGAAAATGTTCATGAATCCAGGGTTGGATGGATCGGGAACTACGATTTTTTTCCCGCCTCTTTTTCCTGTATCTGGCTGAAGCATTTCATTGGTTTTCTCATTAAGTCGGTACGAGACAGCATCTCAGTTCCTTTGAAACTTAAAGAGTTTAGTCCTGATATCATTCATATTAATTCCGGCTCGTGTCTCATTCTCGGGATTATAGGAAAATGGATGGGGATACCGGTAGTATGGCATATCCGGGAATTGATATGTCCTAACTGGCTTGGGCGAATTCAGGACTTTATCTATGCTCGAACCGCATCGGTCATTATTACAATCTCAGATGCTGTAATGGAAAGACTGCCGTATTCCTGCGAACATGGAAATGTCGTGCGTCTATATAATGCCATAGGCAGACTGGAAGTGCCGGATGAGGAGCGGGTTTCCTCATTCCGCAATCGGTGGAATATTCCGAAGGGTCATTTGATTGTTCTGCTTCTGGGTCATGTATCAAAGGTTAAGGGATATGAATTTATGGCAGATGTTGCAGATGCATTACGGCAGGAAAATATCTATTTTATTTTAGCAGGGCGCGATGATTCTCGTTCATCTGATCGAATATTCTCCATAAAAGAGCGTTGGCAGTTGCATGTAGAAGAGGGGCGTGCATGTTTTTGCGGGCAAGTGGATCCTGCATTAGCAATTAACGTGGCAGATTTGATTATTTGTCCTAATCTTGTGCCGGAACCTTTGGGTCGAACTGTAGTGGAAGCCTATCGGTTCGATACACCGGTGATGGCGATGAACATGCCTGCCTTTACTGAAACCATACGACATGGCGAGAGCGGGTGGTTACTTAATGAAGATCCTCAGGTTTGGGCGGATCAGCTTAGGACGGTATCCGCCAATCGAGACGTCCTGAAAGCATACCGGTCAGGCATCAGGGCAATGAATGAAATATTCGACGATGAGAAATATATGAAGACACTGGATGAAATTTATTCCGGTCTTGTTGGAGGAAGCGAAAGCGATGATTGTTGAATCTGTGAAAAAAAATCCCTTAGTCAGTATAATTGTCCCAGTGCATAACCGTCCGTCTGAACTTGAACGAGCCATTAAGAGTATACTGAACCAGACCTTTTCCGATTTTGAAATTATCGTTGTTGATGACTGTTCGACCGACTCTACACCCGGCGTAATTCAAACCTTGGAGGATTTGGACGATAGGGTGTCGGGTTATCGTAACGAAAAGAACGGAGGTGGAGCATATACGCGTAACGAGGGGGCTCGCAGGGCCAGAGGGGAGCTGCTGGCATTCCTTGATTCTGATGATGAATGGGTTCCTGAAAAACTGGAACGCCAGATTGCGTATATGAAAAACTGTGATGGTCATGCGGTGTTGGCATCATATTATTTGGTAGTCGAAACAAACGGGCGTGTTCATAAACGTGGTCCGGGGATTATACCAACAGGACACATTCGGGAAAGCCTGCTCAAAGGTGTGTGCAATGCCGTTACATCTGTTGTGCTGATCAAAAAGGAACATTTTGACCGTGTTGGAGGATTTAGCGGCGACCTCCAGAGCATGCAGGATTATGACTTATGGATAAAACTGTCAGAATTCTATACGTGTGAGTGTATTCCTGAGTATTTAACCATTATGCATACAGATGCCGATGTGAGGATTTCGATTAGCCCGCAATACCGGATTGCAGGAATCAATATGTTTCTGGATAAGTGGGCAGAAACGATTTCCCGTGAGATAGGTGAAAAATACGTTGACGATATACGAAATCATCATATGGACTCCGTATACTATCACGTGGCTATCAGTGGTCTACGGATAGGTGAGCGGGAGCCGTTCTGGACCTGGATTCGGCATGTCCGATCCCATGGGGTTAGGAATAAGCGGAATCTGTTGCTTGCTATTGGATTTTACATTTTATCTTTTTTGAAATCAACCAAGGTCTGATGCTTGTATAAATTCGTTCGGGTAAGAACATGATTAATATTGCTGTATTAATGACGTGCTATAATCGTCGGGAAACCACCCTTCGATGTTTGGAACGGCTGTATGAGCAGAAGCTTCCTGATAACGTTTCCTATAATGTGTATCTGGTAGATGATGGGTGTATGGATGGGACAGGTGATGCTGTAAGGGAATACTATCCGGATATCAATGTGATTCAGGGGGATGGAACTCTGTTCTGGTGCAATGGAATGAGATTGGCTTGGTCGCATGCTGCTGAAAAAGATTATGATTTTTATCTATGGTTAAACGATGACTCGATGTTGTTAGACGGTGCTTTAAATAAACTGCTTGATACCTATGCAATGTCTGAGGATACAGCACTTATTATAGGTTCGTGTAGGGATCCTGAAACGGGGCTTCATTCTTATGGAGGTCAGGGACGCATTGGATTGCATCCTGCAAAACTTAGAAAAATCGAACCGGGTGCAGAACCAGTTCTGTGCGATACGTTTCAGGGAAATATAGTTCTGATTTCCCAAAAAGCATTTAAAAGGATTGGGATAATGCGTTCCTTTAAGCATGCCATGGGTGATACGGATTATGGATATCTGGCAGGGAAAGCGGGTTGTTCTCTTTTGATAGCTCCCGGTTACATTGGTGAATGCAACTTTAACATAACAGAAAATATGTCGCAGGGTTCTGAACTTTCATTGATGCAGAGGTGGCATTTGCTTAAGAAACGTATGCCTCCGATTGATTGGTTCCGATTATTGTGGGCGCATTCGGGACTGTTATCTTTGGTCTACTGGCCACGGCCTTATCTCAGAGTACTCTTAGGGTTGAATCGATGAAGAGTGTTGTTGTATATACCCGGGTGACGGCAGATTACCGATTGTCCTTTTATAAAGAACTGAATGAAATTCTTAAAGGAAAGGGGGTCTCACTGAAGGTTTGTTCAGGGGAGAGTAGAGCGCATGAATCACTGAGGAGTTGTGTGGAGAAACTGCCGTTTGGTATGAAGCTTCATAATCAATACATAGGGAAACTTTGCTGGACCATTGGGCTGAAGTCACACGCTAAAAATGCTGATGTTTTTATTTCGGAGCAGGCCAGTTCGTTGATTCAAACATACTTCATTTTCGCTTTTAAAAAGTTCTTCGGGGTTCGCCATACAGCTTTCTGGGGGCATGGGGAGAATCTTAACACGGAAAATCCCCAATGGTTTAGAAGTGCTTGGAAGAGGTATTGGCTAACAAAAGTTGACTGGTGGTTCGCTTACACCATGGAAACCAAACGATTACTTGTTGAATCTGGATTCCCTTCACATTCAATAACCGATGTTCAGAACTCTATCGACACATCTGAATTAAAAGATGCGCTGAGCACGGAGTCTGCAGAGAGTATTGCAGTGCGGTTCGAGGAAATTTTCGGTGCTCCTCGATTAGAAGGTCAGAGGGTAGGGATTTTCTGTGCTCGATTGGTTCCTCTGAAATGGATACCTTTTCTGTTACGAAGTATCGAAATTATGCATGAAAAAATGCCGGACTTTAGAATGCTTATTATAGGAGATGGGGTAGATCGTGATCTGGTTAAATCGTTTTGTATAACGAATTCGTGGTGTAAATGGTTGGGTGCGGTGCATGGTGTAGAAAGAGTCAAATATTTTGCAATCGCAGATATTTTTATTAACCCAGGGATGACAGGTCTGGCTGTGGTTGACGCATTTTCTGCAGGTATTCCTTATGCAACGACAAATAATAATATACACAGTCCCGAGATTTCGTATCTTGAAAATGGGATAAATGGTATTATGACTGATCCTTCTGAAGAGGCATTTGCGGAAGCTGTTTTCTCTGTATTAAACACATCGAAACTGAAGAAAATGAAAAAACATGCTAAAGAAAGTGGTAAGAATTATACCGTGGAACACATGGCGAAGCGCTATGCAGAAGGTGTAGTTGCTCTGTTGGAGAAAAAATGAACGCGGTAGTTGTTATACCCCTTTATAAGGAAGAGCCCTCGGAGGATGAAATGCTGTCGCTTAGACAATGTTTTTCTGTGCTGGGAAACCATGATATTGTTTTTTTAGCCCCTGAGGGATTATCCTTAAATAAATATATGGATATTGGTTCTCCCGCTCGGGTCGAGTCGTTCGACTCAGGCTACTTCGACTCTATTGATGATTATAACCGTTTATTGAGGTCAGAATGTTTTTATGCCGCTTTTGTTAAATACCAATATATGCTTATCTATCAGTTGGATTGCTATGTATTTCGTGACGAATTGCTTGATTGGTGTAGCTATGGGCTTTCATATGTCGGGCCTCCTTGGTTGAATTATGACTTTCTTAAAGAAAGCAATAACCCTCTCAAGTATATCCCCGGAATTGGTTCATTTCTTGCATCTGTTGGAAATGGGGGGTTCTCATTAAGAAATGTACAACTTCATAGAGATCTGGCCCGTAAGTATGCGCTACTATCAAAAGTGATGAGGGTGAATGAAGATCTATTTTGGTGCAGTATAGTCTCGAGGTTGGAAAAGAAATATCGTTTGCCGAGTGTAGAAATGGCGCTCAATTTTGCCTTTGAATTAGAGCCGCGTTGGTCTTTTAAGCAATGCAATTCACGACTCCCATTTGGATGTCATGCGTGGAAGAAATATGATGCAGGTTTCTGGGCAGCACATATTCCTGTTAATGGTGTTCTACATGCAGACGAGCAGTGTCACTTTTGCGATGTGTGACACTAATAACTCTCCTTTATTCCGATTTCGAGCCATATATCAATGCACTTTTCGGTAATAACGCCCTGTTTAAACCAAATAGAGTATTTGAAGCGGTGTATAGCTTCTATTCATGATCAGGTTGTTCCTGGAACTGTTTCTGTTCACCATCACATTCAGGACGGTGGGTCTTCAGATGGTACGATCAAGTTTCTTGAAAGTGAGATTAATAAAAATGCGGTGATGGAAGGCTATCGGCTGTCTTTTTCATCAGGAAAAGACCGCGGGATGTATGATGCTTTAAACCAAGGTATTGATTTTCTGTGTGCGGAGATGGAGGATGAATCTGGCATTTTTGCATGGCTGAACTGCGATGAACAATATCTGCCAGATACTCTTGTCGAGGTAGCTCATGCTTTCGAACAAAATTCAAGTTCTGATTTCCTCTGTGGAAATACACTCAATTTAGATGATAAATATCAGTTACTCACATTCAAAAAAAATCCTCTTTTGCGAGAAAGGTATGTGCAGGCTGACTTTTTGTATGTTCAGAGTGCTGCCTCATTTTTTCGGGATAAGATTTTCAGGAATGGTTTGCGATTTGGAGACCGATGGAAGGTCGTCGAAGACTCGGATTTTTTTCTTACGCTTTTGAGACACGGGTTCAGGCCTTCACGTTTGAATAAGTATCTCGCGATTTTGGTGATGACGGGCAATACGCTGAGTGAGAGCGAAACGGGATTGGTCGAGTTAGATGCTTGGCGCGCCACGATGCCTCTCAGTAGTCGTTTGTTTCGGATTCCTTTGAACATCTGCCGTTATCTTGAAAAATGGATGCATGGAGGATACTGCGAAAAATTCCCACTTACATATTCTGTGTATACTCAAAAAACTCTAGATACGCGTGAAGAAATCACTGCTTATAACGGAACTTTCCGGTTTACGTGGGGAGTGAAATAGCGTGTCTTCTCGTCCGCAGTTAGTTGTTGTGGGGCAAAGTCCTCCTCCTTACAACGGCCAGACCACTATGATTGATCTAATGGTGCACGGCATTGAAGATAAATATGAACTTCAATTCATCCGAATGGCATTCAGCGATTCTGTTTCGGAAGCGGGAAAATTTCGGTTGGGAAAAGTATGGCACTTATTGTCTCTCATAGTTAAAACTTGGAGGGCTTTGGGAATTCGCCGGAACAAGTATCTGTATTATCCACCGGGATCCGCGAACCTGCTTCCGATTATCCGGGACATCATTTTCCTCCTTCTGGTCCGCCCTTTCTGCAAAGGCTTGGTTTTGCAGTTTCATTCCGGCGGATTGGGAAATTATGCCGATAGGCATCCGGTTATCGGTTTTTTCATGCGTTTGGCTTACGGACGTATGAATGCTGGTATAGTGCAGGGCGAGTCATGTCCGGATGATCCATCGGCGTTTAAGGCCCGGGAACGGTTTGTTGTTCCTCACGGTATGGATATTCGTGGCGTTGGAGCAGTCGGAGTCCCAGAGGAAAAGGAACGGGAGTTAAGGATCCTGTTTGTCGGTATTCATACAACAGACAAAGGGGTGTTTACGCTGGCTGAAACGGCAAAAATCCTGAAGAAACGTAATGTCGCTTTTAAAATAGCCATGGTCGGCCGTTGGTATACCGAGTCTGAAGAATTAAAATTCCTACAGTATGTCGAGCAGTATGACTTAAATAATGAAATATCTATGAAAGGTGTTCTCGTTAATGATGAACTGTGGGCGATGTATGAATGGGCTGACATATTCTTCTTTCCTACATTTGGAGAGACATTCGGTTTGGTTCAATTAGAGGCTATGGCCCATGGTTTGCCAGTTGTTGCGTCTGAGTGTTCCGGCCCGATGGACGTTATAGCGGATGGGGAAACCGGCTTTTTATGTGGCATTGATCAGCCGACTGAGTTTGCGGATAAACTGGCATTGCTGTATCAGCAACCGAAATTAATTAGGCGTTTGGGAGCGAAGGCTAAAGAGCGTTACAATGAATATTACCGGGAAAAGCATTTCAGAGATCGCATCAACGCGGTATTTCAGCATGTATTAGCGAGAGACTGAAGGTAGAGGACGGGAGGCGGAGGACTTAGGAGAAGGTAAGGGATTTCGGGAGTGATGGAGAATGGGTGTATGTAGTGATGCAAAGTGGGTTGACCTGCCCCCAGACATTGGACAGAACCTAGTGAGAGTCCTGCCGGGTTAGGTTTTCTTTCTCTGGATGCAACGCATCCTCTTCCTCTCCCCCTAGGGGGGGGGGGGGGCTCGCCGCAAACTCTGCCGGCGCCAAATAATTTAACGAACTGTGTGGTTGAACCTGATTATAGTCAGCTCTCCATGCTTCGATGGGTTCCCGTGCTTCAGGGACATTGATGAACCAATGCTCATTCAAACATTCATCCCGAAGTTTGCCATTAAAACTTTCTACATATCCATTCTGCTGAGGTTTGCCGGGTTCAATAAAATCCAAAGGAACATCCATTTCGTATGCCCATTGGTCAAGTACATGGCCTCTGAACTCCGGGCCGTTATCCATGATCAGGCGGCCGGGCTTGCCGCGAAGATCAATCAGACTATCAAGAACACGGACAACCCGTCTCCCGTTAAGAGAAGTATCCGTCTCAATCCAAAGACATTCCCGAGTGTAGTCATCAAGAATATTAAGCATACGTATTTTTCGCCCCTGCACGGTGGCATCATGCACACAGTCCATACTCCATCGTTCATTCGCCCTGATAGGTGCCGAAGGCTTCTCCTTGCGCTTATAAGCCGTTTTACACTTTTTGCGTTTAGGAACCTGCAAGCCTTCTTCCCGATAGATCGGTTCGATTCGCTTATGGTTATCAAGCCATCTATCCCGCCGAAGCAGTACGATCAGCCGTCGGTAGCCCCAGCGTTTGCGTTCCCTGGCTTTTTCTCTCAAGGCAGCCCTGAGACGGGGATCATTCTTTGGGACCGAGAGCTTCTTGCAAGGCTAAGCAGCCCGCAGATATGCGAACGGCTGACCGAATACTTTCATGAGCATAGTCAGCCATCTCGCGCTTGGCTGGGGGCGTTACCACTTTTTTGAGTTAACGTCCTTCAGAATCTGGATGTCCAGGGCCTGCTCAGCCACAAGCCGCTTCAGTCTTGAGTTCTCTTTACGGGTTATTTACCACGGAAAATTCTCATTTAAACCTTTCCAGTTTTATGGGATCAGGTCAGGGTTTGGTGCATGTGTCTTGATGTTGCACTTGCCTTTTAAAATGAGCACATGAATGTACAAAAATACAGGTATGAGGTATCGAGAAAGACGTGTTGAGAAGACGCTTACGGAGCTTTTTCGTCATTGATGAGGCTACTTGCTTTGGCCTTTATTCGCCATATTTGGCTCAAATATGGCGGTATGGGCATGGTATTTCGTTGAATAAGTGTGTGGTTGAGGGTAGTTCTTTCTGTGCAATGACCAAAGACGGATCTATGTACAGGAGCTATGGTTTTCTGGATCAGCTTCAGCGGGCTTCTGTGTCTGTTATGAACAATATTGCAGAGGGTTTTGGACGCGTCAGCAACAAAGATTTTGTCAAGTTTCTGTTTATCTCAAGAGGATCCGTAGGAGAAGTACGGTCAATGCTTTATTTGGCATTGGATATGGCTTATATCACAAATGAACAGTTGGATGATGTTTATGTTCTGTGTGTGCGGGAATCCCAATTGTGCTGGGGATTGATTAAGCATCTACAGAAAACGAGCGGATGGAAACCCGGCATACAGATCATGCTCATCTCCTTGATTCCGCAACTGGCCCGGTTTTAACATTTAACGCTTTAACAAGCAGCTTCGCTGCGTCTATCGGAGTTCTTATGATAAATTTTCTGGTTAAATGGGCAAAGTGGTTTGTTCCGATCCTCGGAAGCATTCTGCTTTTTGGGTTCGTGCATGTGTTTCAGCAGGTCGGCGGATTCATTTTTCCGGGCTGGAGCATGGCGGTTTTCGGATTGTTTTTCGGGGTAACATTGCTGGGTTATCTGCTGCAGCTGAATGTACTGAACCGTATCGGCGGGATTGCCGTGGTGTTCCTGGCGGTCGTGATTGTGGCCGGAACCTTGTTGCCGAAGCAGACGATTCAGTCTTATCCGGAAAGAACGTCGCAGAAAGTTTCTGAAGATTTTGATGCGGCATGGAAAGCCATCTACGGAAAAAATCTGTTTGAGGAGTTCAGCCTGCATAACAATCTGATGGCGTATCTGGATAGTCTGGCTGATTTTGATGTGCATCGTGCCGGTCAGATCGGACTTTTTTTCCTCTTCGGCATCGCACTGGGCATCTGTTTTCTTTTTCCGGTTGACCCTATTCATCGGCCGGAATTTCTGGGCCGTATTCTGCTGCTGTTGCTGTGTGGCTTTCTGTGGGCCCTGCAGACGGAACTGCTTCAGTCGTTATCGCCGACGCGGGATGTTACCTTTATTGGTTTTCTGGAAAGCCTGATCGGGGTATCGGGCGGGGTGGTTCTGTTTGCGCTGTTTGATGTTGCGTATGTGAGTCGTAAAAAGGCGCTGGAAGACCGGCGGTTTAATATTCTCGGGGTCGGTATTGATGCGGTGAATATGCAGGATTGCCTAGAACTCTTTGAGGAAATTATTGGGAAGGACATAAATTTGGAGTGCGGTAGCTTGATACCGCTTTCAGATACAGCCGAAAGCAGTTTCCTCTACCCGAGTCAGGAGGAAACGGGGACATTAGAGTTGCCCGATGGGCAACAGTTTGAAGTTGGCAGTCAGGAGTCGGGTGCTAAAACTTCAAACCCCAAACCCCAAACTCCAAACTACTTGAAGTTATCATCCGGTCTGCAGACCAAACTGCCTGCCATGACGACGGCGATGGGGGTAGCGGGGATTGTGGAATCGCGGCGTCGTCAGAAATTACAACGGATTCTGAATGAATCGGTGTTGAATACGCCGGACGGCATGCCGTTGGTTTGGCTGGGTAAGCTGTATGGGCAGCGCCGGATTGAGCGGGTCTATGGTCCTGATTTGCTGCGCGATGCCTGTGCGTATGGCGAGGATAAAGGCTGGCGTCATTATTTCTGGGGGGCTGCGCCGGGGATCGTGGAAAAACTGAAAGAGGTGCTGGAGATCAAACATCCGAAGATTGAAATCGCCGGCATCTGCTGTCCGCCATTCCGCCCGCTGACAAAAGAGGAAGAGGACGCATTAGTTGAAGAGGTGAATGCTTCGAATACGGATATTTTCTGGATTGGGATCAGCACGCCGAAGCAGCTCTATTTTATGGATCATATCCGCGATCGACTGAAGTGTAAAATTATCTGCCCGGTAGGCTATGCGTTTGATGTGAATGCCGGAGTGGAAAAGGATGCGCCGGACTGGATTAAATATGCGGGACTGCAGTGGCTGCATCGGGGGATCAAGCAACCGCGTCTGTGGAAGCGGTATCTGCCGGACAATCCCATGTTTATTCTCAAGGTGTTTGCCCAGATGCTGCATCTGAAGCGGTTTCCTATGTTTATGCATGAACGACCGGTGGAGCCCTATCAGGATGCTGAGGGATATGACCGTTTTCCGGCGGGCTGTGTTTCGCTGTCGGCCATGACGATGGAGAGTGCCCGTGACCGGGTGGCCAACTGGGTGGAAACCGGGCAGAAGCATTATGTGAATATCTGTACGGCCGACACCGTGGTGCAGTGTTATGACCGGCCGGATATGGCGAAGATTGTGAAGAATGCCGGTATGGCGACGACCGATGGTATGCCGCTGGTGTGGCTGGCGCGGCATTTCGGTTTTAAGGATGCGACGCGGGTTTACGGACCGGACCTGATGCTGGAGCTGTGCAGATTGAGTGAAGAAAAAGGATACAGCCATTATTTTTACGGGGCGACGGATGAGGTGTTGGCTGAACTTAAAATCAATCTGTTGAAAAAATTTCCAAAACTGAAAATCGCGGGCATGTATTCGCCTCCGTTCCGACCGTTGGAGGAATCGGAAAAAACGGAAGTGGCCGAAAGAATTAATGCGGCAAAACCGGATATCGTTTGGTGCGGGCTGGGTACACCGAAACAGGATTATTGGGTGTCGGAATTCCGGCCAAAATTGAATTGCGCGGCAATTTTAGCTGTGGGGGCCGCGTTTAATTTTCATGCGGGCCACGTGAAGCAGGCGCCGCGCTGGATGATGAAATGCGGACTGGAGTGGCTGTTCCGGCTGGTGACTGAGCCGAAGCGCCTGTGGCGACGGTATATCATTGGCAACCCTCGGTTTGTTTTTCAGACGTTGAAGCAATGGGTTAGGGCAAAACACATCCTGAAGCGGATGGCTTTGAGTGAGTAGGTAAGGTGGTTGGCCGGAGTATAATGGGATGAGGGTGACGGACTGGATTAGGGTATTGCTGGGAGGTGTGGTGAGTAGCATCGCGGCGATATCAAATGCCGAGTATCGGGTATTGGACCGGATGACGCACTTTGAACATATTCCCATTCTTGAGTCCGATGTGCGAACGTATGAGTTCAGTTCGTTTAAACGGATTGCTGAAGCGGCGGATAAAAACAGCTGGCTTTATGAGAGAAACGGCGAGCGCGTGATGTTTCATGATGAAGGGCCGGGATGTGTTACCCGGCTCTGGGTAACAGGGGTTGATGACCAGACGTCTCGGATCAATTTCTATTTTGATGGAGAAAGTGAGGCTTCATTCTCGGTTACTCCTTATGAGTTATACGAATCGGGAATGTTTCCTTATCCCATAGTGGCCGGGCCGAATGAGTCTGCCGGAGGGCGCGTTTCGTATGTGCCGATCCCATACGAAAAGTCGTTGATGATTACCGACGTCGGGGCCGATGCTGTACGCTACTACAATATCACGTATGAAAACTATGCCGAAGGCACGGAGGTTGAAAGCTGGACAGCTGAGACTTCTTATCTGCAACTCGCGGAACAGCTGGCTGCTGTTGGGCGTGACCCTAAGCCTGTAACAGGAAACGAGTATTTAACCGGTAGCGGTGATCTTGCGAATGGTCATGCCCTGTTGCTGTTGGATACGTATGGGAGCGGAGTGGTCCAGAGTGTGGAATTTGATTTCGATGCGGTTCCTGCCGAGGTTCTGAAGTCCTGTACGATCAGTATGGAATTTGATGGGATGAAAACCGTTGATCAAATTCCTCTGGGAGAGTTTTTCGGTTCAGCAGTAGGCGAGGTCGATGTCTTGAGCCAGCCGATCGGTATGCGCACCAATGGAAATTGGTATTGTTACTTCCCGATGCCCTTCTGGGAGTCGGCCAGGATACAGATAACGAATAATTCTGATGTGGCCCTTTCAAATTTTGTTCACGAGGTTGCAGTTAATTCGGATGGACCGGCCAGAGAAACGGCCGGGTATTTTCATGCTAGATATCGTGAGGCGGCTTATTCTGCAGATGCAGATGATCTCGTGCTGTTCGATGAGTCAGGGTGTTCCGGAAAATTTGTCGGTCTGTCTCTGTATATGGAGGGTGAAGGAAACGGGTTCCGCGGCATGCTCTATCTTGAAGGGGATGCGCGGGTTTACGTTGACGGCGCAGAACATCCATTTATTCACGGAACCGGAAATGAAGACTGGTTTAACGGGGCATACTATTACAATGATTATTCTGACAAGGGTGCCAATCAGGCGGAAGAAATCTTCTGTATGCCCTATCATGGGCTTCCTGCTAAATATCACTGCCACGGTGCCGAAAGCTGGACGCAGGCGTATCGTTTCAATATCTCTGATCCGATCAACTGGACGTCCTCGTTGCTGTTCACCATTGAGCATGGTCAGTATCCGGCTTATGAGGGAGGGTATTATTCCTGTGTTACGTACAGCTACCAAAGACCCGGTGCAGCATCATTTCCGATAGCAGTAATTTCCGCAGCGAATGCGTATGATTATTTTTATACCTGTGATGGAGTTCCGGCCACGAATACCGCAAAATTTATTACTCCCCGTGCTGAAGAGAATGCGCCGGAGATCACGTTGGTCGGATACAGTAATGTGACAGCCTCTGCGTTTTCTGTTTCTATTCCTCCGGAGAATGAGGGGGTCATTCTTCAATTGGTATCGGACTTCAGCTCGTCAACGAATACAGCAACGGTCAGTATGGGCGATAGAGTTGTTGGACGATGGTGTCAGTTGGATCTGAATTATACCAATTCACCATTTGGGTGGGGAATTAACGAGGTATTTCTGCCCGTGGAAGTCACCGGAAATAAGAACCGGCTGGACTTATCCATATCTTACTCTGCACCGGCCACCGAATATCGGATTAAGGTTATACCGCTTTCCAATCCATTGGAACCCGGTGCTCTGTATCAGGAGTGGATTCAGCAATTCTCCGGATTGCGGAGTTTTACGAATTATACCGACAATCCTGATGCAGACGCATTTGATAATTTTACTGAGTATGTTTTTGGAGGGAATCCGGAGGGGCATGATCAGCATCTGGATACCATCGGTTCATTCAGGAAAACAGCTGAAGGACTGGTGGAGTTTTCCTATCCTAAGCGAATTGACGAAAATCTGGTTTATTCTGTGCAGATCTGTACCAATCTTGCTTCCGGGAGTTGGAGTATCCATAAACCGCTTTCGACTGATGAAGGTGTTGGAGAGCATGGATTCAGTATGGTGACGAATCAAATGCCGGGAGCGCATCTGGGATTTTTCCGCCTGTTGGTGGAGGAGCGATAATCCGATAAAAGACGCTGTTGTGTTTCTGAATAATGATGAGCCTTGGAATCAAATGATTCCGGGGCTTTTTTGTTTACAGGGTTATTGCATGAAATTAGCGTGTACCGGTGTTTATTAACCGTACAAAGCTGATCCTCCTGTTAAGTGCTGTTGCGCTGTTTGCGGTGTATTTTCTGACGGCGCCGCAGAACCATTCCGAGGCGGAGGATGTGTATGATTTTGCGTGCTGGGTGGAACAGGGGACGTTCGCGGATCAGGCGGGGGTGAACCGGGTGTTGGCGCTTCCAATGTTTGGATGGACATACCGTATCGCGCAACTGGCGGGATATTCGGGGCGCGCGTTTCCGTTTATGATTTTCCTGAACCGAATGCTGGCGGTCGGGTGTGTGGTGCTGTTTTGGAAAATGCTGTGGGCGGCATTTTCCGGCAAAGCGCATGGGGGGGCAGGCGTCAGAGTGGGCAAACAAGCATCGGAAGATGAAGATGTTGAAACCGTCAAACTTCCAACTCCAAACGTCAAGCTCCCAGCAGCCTTGCTGCTGGCTTTCAGTTACGGTTTCTGGCGTTATGCGAACGAGGCGGAAACCTATATTCTTGCGGCTTTCTTAGTGCTTGGGGCCTGGTGCTTTTGTTTAGGGGATAAGGTGTGGTGGTGTATTGCAGTATCG
Source organism: Pontiella agarivorans (assembly GCF_034531395.1). Lineage (NCBI taxonomy): Bacteria > Pseudomonadati > Kiritimatiellota > Kiritimatiellia > Kiritimatiellales > Pontiellaceae > Pontiella > Pontiella agarivorans. The sequence continues at coordinate 416,939 of NZ_JARVCO010000002.1, forward strand.
GCCTTGGGCTGCCTGGTACATCTGTTGAATGCCGTTCCGCTGTTGCTGATTATTCCGCTGTATTATCTGCTTTCCAGCGATTGGAAAAAAGCGCTGCTGCACGGTGTCGCCACGGGGCTCCTGGTTTTGGCGGGCTATTTGATCTGTTCGCCGTGGCTGGATTTTTCGGAGCTGGGTGCGCAGCATCATGCGGCGGAGGGCGGGCTGGGGCTGAAGAACGGTCTGCGGGGAATGATTGCTTTCGGGCAATGTGTGCTTTCGGCTAATTTTCTTTTCGGGTTTGAGGAGTTTAGGGAAATGCTGTCGGACTTCTTCCCGTCGCGGATGTTGGGAGAAGAATTTTATATGGCCTCAAAGATGCCGGGGTGGATTCCGGTTGCCGGAGTGGCGACGTTGTCGTTGTTTGCAGTTTGTGGTTTGTGGTTGGGGTGTGAGTGGGCCTTGGGCTTTAGGCGCTGGGCTACGGAAAAGGAGGGGGTTAATCGAGGCTCTGAGATTGAAGCTAAAAAGGGGGATAAGCCGCTACTCGCTAACTCCAAACTTTCTGCTTCAAACCTCAAACCGCTGACTTTGTCAGCGATCGTCTGGTTTTTACTTTATGGGGTGGCGGTGATCCGTACGGAGGCGGGGAGTCCGGAGCTGTGGATTATGGCGCTGATTCCATGCTGGCTTCTGTTTTCATCCCTTCTGCGTGGACGCGTGGGTTGGATTTTAGTCTTTTGTCTGTTCGCTCATAATCTGATTGCAGGGATGCTTCCTGTACGCTCTGAACGATCGGATTATCATGCACAGAAGAGTAAATGGCTGCTGGAACATACGACGCGGGAGGATCTGATCCTGACCAGTTATGAGCCGATCCTTATTTTTTACCTTAATTATTTTGCCGACGCGGAAGTGCGGGTTTCGAGCAGCGATTCCTTTGAAGAGTTGGATGAAAGACTTGGTTTGATAGAAGGCAATGCCTATGCTGTGGATACATTTTTTCAGCCGTTGGAATCGATGAAATGCCGATCACCGGAAATGTATGACCGTATGGTAAAGATCGGGAAGCGGATGCGCGCACGGTTTGAGTTGGTGAAAAAGGATGAATTCGGCGGGATCTATCAATACATGGGAGACAGGGAGAGTAATGAGTAAGATTCTGATAACCGGTGGGGCCGGTTTTGTAGGACGGCATTTTATACAGCGACTGCTGCCGGAAGGGCATGAAATTCATTGCGTTGATCTTCTGGAACCGCTGAGCGGTGCAATCGATCCGAAAGACTGGCCGCTTTTCCAGCCTTTGGAATTCGAGAATTTCCATTTCTATGCGGAGGATTGTCGGGACTGGTTCAAAAATCATCAGGATACAGATTTTGACTATGCCTATCATCTGGCCGCCATGGTGGGCGGACGGGCTATGATTGAAAATAATCCGTTGGCTGTGGCGGACGATCTGTCGATCGACGCGGAATATTGGCAGTGGGCGGCTAAAACAAACCCCGGAAAAACCATTGTTTTCAGCTCCAGTGCGGCGTATCCGGTTCATCTGCAGCGGCCGGATCATTATGTGTTGCTTAAGGAGGATATGATTTCGTTCGACGAGCATCTGGGAATGCCGGATATGACGTATGGCTGGGCGAAACTGACGCATGAATATTGTGCGCGGTTGGCTTATGAGAAGCATGATCTGAAGTCGGTGAGCTACCGCCCGTTTTCCGGGTACGGTGAGGATCAGGATGACACCTATCCGTTTCCCAGCATTTGTAAACGGGTGTTGGAAAACAGAGGGGCACCCGAAATCGGGGTTTGGGGGACGGGCCGTCAGATGCGGGATTTTATTCATATTGACGACTGTGTGACGGGAGTCCTGAAAACCATGGATCAGATCGATGACGGTTCGGCGATCAATCTTTCAACCGGGATATTTACCAGCTTTGTGGATTTTGTAAAAACAGCTTCGGATATTCTGGGTTTTAATCCTGAAGTAAAAGGCACCAGCAATACCCCTGAAGGGGTGTTTGCGCGGGGGGGCGATACGGCCCTGCAGAATAAACTGGGGTTTGAATATTCTCTGTCTTTTCGGGAAGGCATTGAGCGGGCATTGAACTGTTTTTCGAAATGAGTGCGTTGGTCTTAATTATTTTAACCGTACTGACGTTCCTGCTCTACGGCGTGATGGGGCAGGATAAGAGTCTGTTGCTGGGGCCCGTTTTTGTGGTCGGACTGTTTGCGGTGGCGGCGGCGCTGCTGCGGGGTGCCGCGGAGGCATTCCAGCGGAAGGAGGCCGGCGGAGGTGCTGTGAAACTGCCGGTTTCGTCGAGTCTGTGGATCCTTTTCTTCCTGTGGGGCGCGGCGATGGTGCCGGAGGCGCTGATGACCTTTGAGGCCAAAATACGGATGCTGTTTTTCGCAACGGTGATCGGTTCGTTTATGGTCTGGGGGCGGGAGTTTACGGCATTCAAGGACAGTCGTATCATGCTCGGCGGGCTGATTTTTATGGTCATGCTGTTGGCACTTTACGGCATGATTATTCATTTTAAATCGCCGATGTCCATACTCTGGACGGAACGGTATACGGATCATTATCTGACTTCTTCAAAACGGCTGGCTTCGACCTATATCTGTCCGAACCATTTTGCGCATTTGATGCAGATGTTGCTGCCGTTCTGTCTGGCGTTGCTGTTTATTCCCCAGAGCGGGATCTATCTTAAAATTCTGGCGGCGTACAGTTTTGTGGCGATGCTGCCGCCGCTGTTTCTGACGGAGTCGCGGGCGGGCTGGCTGGGCAGTATCGCCGGGGTCGGGGTTGTGCTTTGTCTGATGGCGCTGCGGAAAAGTAAAAAACTGTTTGCGGGTCTGGTGGTTCTGGTTCCGCTCTGTTCGGTGCTGTTGCTTGTTGGGGCATGGCGTTATTCGGAGACCTTCCAGCGGCGCATGGAGCCGGTAGTGGAATTTCTGGAGGGGCAGGCCAGCGGAGGAATCGGCAGTGATTCGCCGGATTTCCGGCCGCAGACCTGGATGGATACGCTGGATATGATCTCGGCGAATCCAATGACCGGATACGGGCCGGGATCCTATCGGTATGCCTATCCGGAATTCAGAAAGCGTTTTAAGGGCAAGAGAATACTGACGGGGCATCCGCATAATGAATATCTGGAACTGGCTTCCGAATTCGGACTTATCGGTTTTGCGTTGTTTGCATTGGCCTGGCTGTGGGGCGGTATCTGGGTACTGGTGAAATCGCTGCGGGCCGAGGAAACGCGCCATGCCTTTATGGGTTTTGCGTTTCTCGGGGCGGTGGCCGGTACGATGGTACATTCATTCTTCGATTTCCAAATGCATGTTTTCCCGAATGCGATGATATTGGCCTTGTTGGCGGCGCTGGCCATAGGGCCGATTGCGGGATCGGACCGCAGATCGAAAAAAGCGCATCGGCGCAGGAAAAAGCGGGCTGAGCACAGTGCTGCGGATGATGGGGCGGAAACCGGGATTGAAGCTTCGGAAAAAAGGCGGGTTCGGCCTGACTGGCTGTGCGGTGTTTTTCAGGGCGCGCTGGCTTTGGGATTTGTGGTATTGGCGATCGCCGCTGTGCCGGTGATGGGATCGGCTTTTTTTAATGCGTCGGGGGCGCAGAAAGTGGAGGGAAAAATTCCGCAGATGCAGTCGCCCGGACAGACTGAAGCCTATTATCAATTGGCGGTGAAATTATCCCCGGATAACTGGCGGGCCTATCGTGGACTGGGCCGCATTGTTCATGAGCGACGGCGGCATTGTCTGGTCCCTGAAGAAAAAACCGCGTTGGCGCAGCAGGAAAAAATGTGGTTTGAAAAGGCGGTGCAGTTTAATCCGAAGGATCCGGAATCGCTTGTTGCACTGGGGCGCACCTTGACATTTCTAAGCCGGTATCGCGGGGTTGGAATGCCGCATAGCAGGCCGCCGGATACCGAACTGGAGTCGAAAGGGTTGAGTTTGATTCAGGAGGCATGTAATTACCGCAAATTTAATGACGAATACTGGTGGATTCTCGGGGTTGAACTGCGGCGGGCGGGAAAATATGACGCTGCGCTCGATGCATTCCGGTATATGGAGACGGTGCGGCGGACCCGGTCGTCCCGTACAAATATCCAATGGTTGGAAAAGCGGCTGCGTAACGGGGACGAACCGGCCCCGGATCCAAGGCCCGTGGACTCGGTAAAGAAAATCGATGTGCAGTCGGTCATTGAACAGTTTTCAACCGCACCCGGTAATACTCAAAAAGATCAGTCGCTTGATGATCTTTTCGAACTGATGGAACAGTAAGTGCTAAAAAACGATCCCGACAAAGAAAGGGCTAGTATTATTTGCTAGTTTGGTGCACGGTTTTCCATATTAAAGGGAGTTCATTTGAAGAGTAGTGTTGTTAATGTCGATTCGGCGGGCGTGAAGCCGGCGAACTATTATCGGCGGGCCATATTCAATGCCATGTCCGTGGCGCTGTCTGATACGCTGGTTGTAGCGGTTTCTGTGATTATCGCGAAGTTGCTGCTGCTTTGGATCAATGGACTTCCTTTCGCACTCGGTCACAGCTATCTGATTATTCCGGTATGGCTGCTTATTGCGATGATTTCACGACTCCTGCCCGGTTGGGGCATCGGCGTGGTGGATGAACTTCGACGAATTCAATGCGCTCTTTTCCTCATGTTTGCGGTGATATTGATTGCCACGTTTTTATCCCAGAAGACATTTGTACAGAGTCGTATTGTCTTCCTGTTCACCTATCTGTTCAGTGCTGTTCTGATTCCGCTGGGACGGGCGGCCATGCGGGGTTTGGTGATTCGTTGCTCAGAGTGGGGGGTTCCGGTTTCCATTTACGGGGACCGCAGATCGGTGGCCACGGTGATTAATGCACTGCGTGCAGAGCCGGGACTGGGCTACATTCCTTCGGCCATATTTTCAGACGAGGTAGCCCAGGGGTCGGTCATCAGCGGGGTTTCGGTTCGGGGGAATTTGCATAACATCACCAGCCGGGCTCCGGTGGCTATCGTGACCACGGGGATGCAACGCTCCAGACATCAGGTCGTTAAAATTCTTGAAGGGCCGCTGGGGTATTACCGCCGGGTTATCCTGATTCCGGACCTCGAAGATGCGCCTTCGCTGTGGGTAACTCCCCGCGATTTGCAGGGAATCCTCGGTTTGGAAATTACGAAAAATCTCCTGAATCCGTTTGCCCGGTTTTTTAAACGGCTAATGGATCTGCTTCTGGTGTTTGGAACAGCGCCGTTGTGGGGGCCGCTGATGTTTGTGCTGTATATGCTGATTTGGCTGGAGGATCGGAAAAATCCGATTTTTCTGCAGGAGCGCGTCGGCCGGACAGGGGGCACATTCAGAACGGTAAAGTTCCGGACGATGGTGCCGAATGCCGAACGGGTACTCGAACGAGCCCTGAAAAAGGATGCGGCGTTGAAGGCGGAGTGGGAGCAGCATTTTAAACTGAAGAGGGATCCGCGGATTACAACGGTCGGAAATTTTCTCCGTAAAACCTCGTTGGATGAAATTCCGCAGTTGCTGAATGTGCTTCGCGGAACGATGTCGCTGGTGGGGCCGCGGCCGTTGCCCAAATACCATTTTGATGAACTGCCCGAACAGGTCCGTTTTCTTCGCGACAAAGTTCAGCCGGGTATTACCGGTCTCTGGCAGGTTTCCGGTCGCAGTGAAGCCGGTACCGCCGGCATGGAAAAATGGGACCCGTATTATGTGCGGAACTGGTCGATCTGGCTTGATGTCGTGATTATCTTCCGCACCTTCAAGGCCGTCTTTAAGCAGGAAGGCGCGTATTAACGGCGGTTAGGTGTTGTGACGGTATGGAAAAAACCGGCAACCAACGTTTAGCTGTTCTGATAATCAATCAGGGTCTGGCGGTAGTCTTCCGGATTGCCGATATCAAAACGCCGACCTTTAATCCGCAACCCCAGAAAGCCCTCTTCCTGTCGCAACCGGTCGAGACACGAAGTCAGCTGAAAAGCTCCACCCTCGCGGACATTGCGGGAAATGTGATCTTCCAGCAGCTGGAAGATGTGCGGGGTGAGAATATACTGCCCGAATATGGCCAGAAAATGGCCTTCGGGGACGCCTTGCGTGTCGAGATGTTTCCGGGCATATTCCACCGACGGTTTTTCCACAAATTCCGTGATTGAAAGCATATCGCAGTCGGATTCCCAGATGCCGGTGGCACAGCCGAAGTGTTTGATTTTTTCTTCGGGGGTTTCCCGCAGACCGACGACGCTGCGGCCGGTTTTTTCATACACTTCAATCAACTGCTGAATGCAGGGTTTGTCCGTTTCCGAAGCAAAGAGGTGGTCGCCCAGCATCAGAATAAACGGCTCATTACCCACCCATTCTCTGGCGGAGTAAACGGCGTGGCCGAAGCCTTCCTGGCCATCCTGAACGATCAACGATACTCTATTGCCAATGTCCATGATGTGCTGCATATAGCGCTGATCTTCCTGCGGCAGTTTCTGCAGGTGCTCGATCGGAAGTCGCTGGTGAAAAAAGTCTTCGAACAGTTCGCGGTCCGACTCCTGAATCACAATGCCGACCTCGTCGATTCCGGCGTTCAGTACCTGTTCCACAATCACCATAATGACCGGTTTGGCGCGGCCGTCGCGATCGATGATCGGGAACATCTCTTTTTTCAGCGTTTTGGAAGAGGGGAAAAGCTGGTCGCCGAAACCGGCTGCGGGGATGAGGGCTTTGCGAAGCTGGTTGACCGAATCAATATCCAGTTTCATACAGGGCATCTGCAGGTCGCGCTCGATAATTTCAATCACGGTGTTCTGCGCGTCGGAATCTTTCACCAGAAACTGCGCGGTGCCGTCCCCCTGAGAGCCGACGCCTTTCCCCCCGAGAATGTGTTTTTGAATGGGTTCATAGTTCAGCAGTTTGTGAAGTACGGGTGACGTCAGCTGGGAAGGACAGGCCGGTTGCAGGTGCTCATCAAATTTCGCCTGGGCTTCGGTCATCAGTTTTCCGACGGTTTCGGCATCTCCCTGCCGGATGGCTTCTGCGGCCCGGGTATTGAGGTCGGAATTAATCGGCCCGAGATATTCCTGAACTTTTTCCTGCATTTCATTTTCAGCAAACGGATAGCACTGGTTCAGTTTGGCGAGAATTTCGACCGTATCCTTGTGGGCTTTCAGGTCCACAATCACATAGTGCAGCGGGGCGGGAACATTCAGTTCTTCCACATCGAGCCGGTCGCCGTCGAACGTCATTTTAATGGGGCGGTTTCCGTAAGCGCATCCCTGGTCGAGCCGGCCGCAGCGCGATGGGGTGGTGATCTCGCCGAGATAGGCATATTCCATTTCTCCGCGCACCGTCATCTTCAGGTCATAAATCCGGTTGAACGCGCGGGCCACGAGTACTGTAATGGCGGCTGATGAGGAGAGTCCTTTCTGAACCGGAAGGTCGGTATGATAGTTGTCAATCTCCAGGCCGCGAACCCGGTAGTGCGTCAGAATCTGATACGCCACGCCGGCGGCATAGCTTGCAAAACCGCCCTTGACCGCCTCGTTCAGCAACGCTTCGCGCTCCATGGGGAGCTCTATGGTTTCCGCGCGGCGGCCGTCTTCAAAACAGGCTTTGAGGATCAGTTTGTCCGGATGCGGTTTGGCTTCGGCATAAAGCCCCTGGTTCGTGCCCACAATCAGTGCGGTGCCTTTTTCGATGTCTGCATTGACGCGGCGGTAACCGCCGGCCCAGTCGGAGTGCTCGCCGAAAAGGCAGATTCTGCCCGGAACAAAAAGTTTCATACTATTCCCCTTACTTAAAGGTGTCCATTTAAGCCATGGTTTTCCAAGGGTTGGAAGTCAAAAGGAGAATGACTATTGGCCGGGGGATGTCTAGAGTTGCGTCCGATGGGAGAAAGCGATGAGTTTGCTGATAAAAAATATTGAATTGAACGGGGTTTGCACGGATGTGCTGATTCAGGGAAACCGCTTCGCGTCTATTGCGCCGGAACTTGAGGCGGAAGGGGCAGAAATTCTGGACGCAACAGGTATGGCGATTATTCCGGGGCTGGTGAATATGCACACCCATGCTTCGATGACGCTGCTGCGGAGTTATGCCGATGACCTGCATCTGCACGACTGGCTGAATAATCATATCTGGCCGTTGGAAGCAACGATGACCGAGGAGGATATCTATCACGGGGCACGGCTGGCTTGTCTGGAAATGATCAAATCCGGAACGACCTGTTTTGCGGATATGTACTGGCACTTCCACGGGGTGGCGCGAGCGGTTGAAGAAATGGGGCTGCGAGCGGTACTGTCGTCGGTGTTTATTGATTTGAATGATGAAGCTCGGGCGGAAAAGGAACGAAAACTTGCGGAAAAACTGTACGAAGAATCAAAACGCTATTCCGACCGGATAGGCTTTTCGCTGGGACCGCATGCCATTTACACCGTGTCCGAGGCCTCGTTGAAATGGGCCAAGGCTTTTGCCCGGGAAAACGGGTTGCTGTTTCATATTCATCTTTCGGAAACTGAAAAAGAAGTGGCGGACTGTCTGGCGGAACATGGGCTGCGGCCGGTCCAATGGCTGGAAAAAAACGGGTTGCTGGATGAGCAGACGATTGCCGCGCATGTGGTGCATGTGAACGATGAAGAAATTGAGATTCTGGCCCGCCGCGGGGTGCAGGTGGTGCATAATCCGGGATCGAATATGAAACTGGCTTCCGGCAGTTTCCCCGTTCAGAAGATGTTGCAGGCCGGGGTGAAGCTTTCGTTGGGCACCGACGGGGCGTCTTCGAACAATAATCTGTGTATGCTGGAAGAAATGAAACTGGCTGCACTGCAGGCCAAAGTGGTTCATGGCGATCCCACGTTGCTTCCGGCAAAGACGGTGTTTGATATGGCGACAGGGAACGGGGCCGCGGCACTGGGGCTTGATGCGGGGGAAATTGCAGAAGGCCGACTGGCTGACTGCGTTATGGTGAATTTGGAAAATCCGCGCCTCGTGCCCGGCTACGATCTTATTTCGGATATGGTCTACAGTGCAGATTCATCGTGTATTGATACCGTGATCTGCAATGGGCGGGTGTTGATGCGGAATGGACGCGTTGATGGCGAGGAAGAGATCATCGCCGAGGCGCGAAAATATAAAAATAGGTTCCAATGACTGGATCCCGGGAGGAGGATTTTTCCAGCCATTGGAACCACGGGAGAATGTCCCTTATTTTAAAAAATCAGATTAATCAAACGCCACGATGACCATCAGACCGATCATGGCGAGTCCTGTCAAAGCCATCGAAACTTCCACTGCAACAATTGACCATGTTTTCATATCGATTTTCCCTCGTTCAATTTCAATAGGAATAAGCAAATATTGAGCCAACTTTCTGATTAGTCGTCCTGAACCCCGTTATCAGCCCGGAAAAGTGCCGGGATGCGGTTTCTGTTCGGCCGGAAAATTCCGGAAAATGCGAATTTCCAGTCCTTGGAAACGGCTTTTCGCGCCAGTGAAATGCGGTTTAATGGGTTGCATGCGCAGAATAGCCTTTTACACTGGGGCCAACCTCGGAGGGCAATGTATGAGCGCAAAAAAATTCGGGAAAGACCAGCGGCTGTATTCATCCACCATCGTCGATGGCGTTGAACGGGCTCCAAGCCGGTCGATGCTTCGGGCAGTGGGTTTTTCCGATGCCGACTTTAAAAAGCCGCAGATTGGCATTGCGTCGACCTGGAGTATGGTGACGCCGTGCAATATGCACATCAACCGGCTGGCCGATGAAGCGGAAAAGGGCGTGGCGGTTGCGGGCGGAAAAGCGGTGCAGTTTAATACGATTTCGATTTCCGATGGGATTTCCATGGGGACTGAGGGCATGAAATACTCGCTGGTTTCGCGTGAAATCATTGCCGATTCCATCGAAGCTGTCACGGCCTGTGAAGGGTTTGACGGGGTGGTGGCGTTCGGCGGGTGCGATAAAAATATGCCGGGCTGTCTGATGGCGCTGGCCCGGTTGAACCGTCCTTCGGTCTTTGTTTACGGCGGCAGCATTAAGCCGGGCAGCTATTGCGGAAAGGATATTGATATTGTCTCGGTTTTCGAGGCGGTTGGGCAGCACGCCAAAGGTGAAATCAGTTCAAAGGTGCTGACCGAAATCGAACGCTGTGCCATTCCCGGGGAGGGGTCGTGCGGCGGCATGTATACGGCCAATACCATGGCTTCAGCCATCGAGGCGCTGGGAATGGCCCTGCCGAACAGCTCGTCGCGCGTGGCGGCATCGAAGGATAAACGGGAAGAGTCGCATGCCGCCGGACGGGCGGTGATGCATCTGGTGGAAAAAAATATTAAACCGTCGGATATTCTCACGCGGACCGCATTTCTCAATGCCATTACTGTGGTGATGGCCCTGGGCGGTTCGACCAATGCGGTCCTGCATCTGCTGGCTATGGCCCGTGCGGCGAAGGTGCGGCTTAAGCTGGCCGATTTTACCGCCATCGGAAAAAAGGTGCCGGTGCTGGCTGATCTTAAACCGAGCGGAAAATATGTGATGAATGATTTGGCGCAGATCGGCGGCGTGGCCCCGCTGATGGCCCGACTGATGCGGGAGGGGCTTATTGATGGAAACTGCATGACTGTGACGGGGAAAACGCTGAAGCAGAATCTTGCGCTGGTGAAGCCCTATCCGAAAAAGCAGGATATTATCCGGCCGATGAACCGCCCGATTAAAAAGGACGGTCATCTGGTGATTCTGAAAGGGAATCTCGCGCCCGACGGTGCCGTGGCCAAAATTTCGGGCAAGGAGGGGCTTTGTTTTGAAGGCAAAGCCGTGGTGTTTAATTCCGAGGAGCAGGCCCTGAAAAAAATTCTCGGCGGTTCGGTCAAAGCCGGGCATGTGGTGGTGATTCGTTATGAAGGACCGCAGGGCGGTCCGGGTATGCGTGAAATGCTTTCGCCCACGTCGGCCATTATGGGACGGGGACTCGGCAAAGAGGTGGCGTTGATTACTGATGGGCGGTTCTCAGGCGGAAGCCACGGTTTTGTGATTGGCCATATTACGCCGGAGGCTTATGTGGGCGGTCCATTGGCGCTGGTGAAAAACGGGGATGTAATTTCCATCGATGCGTCGAGGCGTTCCATCGAGGTGAAACTGTCCGCTGCGGAGCTGGCCCGCCGTTCCAAAGCCTGGAAACCGCCGCGTCCGAAACATAAAACCGGGGTGCTGGCGAAATATGCGAAGCTTGTCGGCCCCGCATCCGAAGGGGCGGTAACCGGCTGATTTTCAATCTCCGGAACTTCCGGCTTTTTCCGGGCAGGCTCTTCGCCTACGTTTTGTTCAGGAGATCCGTTATTATGAAAGTTGAAGTTTTTGCATTGTGCGATGCCGCGACCGATAACCACGGTAAGCTGAACCTGCTCGGCACATTCGATCAGATTTATGCGGCCAAACTGCCGGTGGTGCATCCCGCCTGCGCCATTGCGCTGCGGCTCCGGTTCGATAAAATGGAAGAGGGCCGGCATTCGGTTCGGCTCCAGCTGGTGAATCCCGACGGAATTCCCGTTTTCCAGACCATGGAAGGGGAGGTGAATCCCCGCATGGGGTCGGATATCGGATCGGTTGCGGTGAATCTGATCCTTAATTTTCAGAATGTGAAATTCAACGAATTTACTGATTACCAGATTAATCTTTCCATCGATGAAGTGGCTTTGGCTTCGCTGCCGCTGCGCGTGCGGCAGATGCCGCGGGCGACGCCCGCTTAGCTGTTTTTCCAGGGATTGGAACCATGCATCGGGCCGTAATCGGAAACCTCCGAGCTGATGCCGATCTCCTTTTTTTCGGGGTGCCTTTTTTATCCCTGCCGGCGTGCGGCCACGGTGAAGGTTTCGGGGGGGATTCCGTAGACCCGTTTGAAGACGCGGGAAAAGTGGTAGGGATCGGAAAAGCCCACTTTTTCTCCGACCTGTTTAACCAGAAGGTCGCCGCTGCTGAGCAGGTCGGCGGCCTTGCTCATTTTCAGACGGGTAAGCAGCTGCAGCGGCGATTCATCGGCAAAGCGTTTGAACAGGCGGGAGAGATAGGCCTGGTCGATGAAGCAGGCCTCGGCGGCGTTTCCAATGTTTGGAAGATCGAGGTAGTTGCGCTCAATGAACTGCCGGCAGCGCATATAGGTCTGCCAGGCGGGCGAAAAGGCGGCGTCGGCATCCATTGCGGTGTCGTCGGCGGTGAGAATCAGCTGGCGCAGCAGCAGGGCGCAGAGGGCATCGCGGTTTCGGCTTTCTGTGTTTCCGGTGGTGATGAGGTTTTCAAAAATATTCCGAATACGGAACGGGCGCGAAACAAAGAGGGGGCGCCCGCTGAGAAAGGGCGTGGTTTTCAGCAGTTCTTCCAGTGCACGTCCGGTGAAATCAACAAAGTGCTTGAGCATAGGGTGCTCGGGATCGGTTTCGATCGTATGCGGGGTTCGGGGGCCATAGCAGTAGATGGCACCGGGGCGCAGCGGATACGTTTTACCGTCCATGGTAATGCTGCCGCGGCCGGAAGAGACAAATTCAATGGAGTAGAATTTGAAGCTTTTGCGTTTGATCCGGTAGGTGGGAGCGGTCTGTTCGCGGCCGCCGCATACAACGATTTCGGCGGCATCTTTTTCGGGCGTTAAGTTAAGGTAATAATATTCTCCAGAGTTGACCTGTGTTGAAATGAATGGAGCTGTTGCCTTGTCCATACTGACCGCCAATTCATGGTTTGATGAAGACCGGTGGAATCCGTTCTGAATATTTTGACGAGAGTAAACCGCCCCATGCGCTTGTTTAATGGGTGTTTTTTTTGTTTTTCTTTTTTTTCGGCGGGGATGCTTTGTTCCAGCTCCGAACGGGATCGTCATAGTCGAGCGGATCGTTCAGCCGGGTGCTTAATGTCAGCAGTTCGGCGTGGAGTTCTTCGATCTTTGCGGCATATTCGGGGTTGGCGGAAAGGTCGTTCATTTCCATGGGATCGGCCTTCATGTTATAGAGCCTGTTTTCATTGATGGTTGGGTAGTGAATGAGTTTCCAACCTTTTTTGCAGATCATGCGCTGCAGCCCTTTATAGGCCCCGTAGATTGCATCGTAGTGTTGGGTTTCGGTGCCGTTTAATAAAGGCAGCAGGCTTTTAAATTCGACATATTCGGGAGCGGGAATGCCCGCTACTTCAAGCGCTGTCGGCATGACATCCTGCAGGTAGATCGGGGTGTCGTTGCTGGCACCGGGTTTGACATCGGGGCCGACAATAAGGAAAGGCACGCGTACGCTGTGATCGTACATATTCTGTTTCCCGATAAAACCGTGGTGGCCGACGGCAAGACCGTGGTCGGCGGTGAAGACAATATAGGTGTTGTCGAGTTGGCGGGTTTCTTTCAGGGCCTGAAGGACTCTTCCAATCTGGTCGTCCATATGAGAGATCAGGGCGAAGTATTCCTGACGGTGAACCTTGACTGCAAATTCTGTGCGGGGGAAGGGGGCCAAAGCGGCATCCCTCAATGTTTTTCCGCATCCGATTTCATCTTTGAATTCATATTCAGGACGAAAATTTTCCGGAAGTTTGATGCGGTCGAGCGGATAGCGTTCGATGTATTCCCTGGGGGCCTGGCGAGGGTCGTGCGCGGCATTAAAGGCCAGATAGATAAAGAACGGTTTATCCTGTTTTGCGGCATCTTCGAGGAATTCAATGCCGTGGTCGGCAACGACTTCACTCCAGTGTTTTCCGCCTTTCCAGTATCCGCCGTTTGACTTATCCCACGGTTTCCAGCCGTTTTTGTAATCGTTTTCGTCGGCGGGGCGGAAATAGCCGTAATAGCGGGGTTTGGTTCCGTCATCCGATCCTTTGTTCCAGAAGTCCTCCGGCATACCGCCGCGCGGGTCCACAGCAACATCGAAAACTTCGTTCGGCGGGACACCCACATGCCATTTTCCGGTCATATAGGTTTTGTAGCCCGCCTTCTTCATTTGCTGCGACCACATGTGCTGTTCGTCTTTTTCGCGGGACATTTTAAAATCGCTTTCCCCGAGCCAGCAGGCATTCCAGACGGAGCGGCCGGAATTGAGCATGGCACGGCTGGCGGCGCAAACGGCTCCGTTGTAAGCGCCCATGTTATACGCATGGGTGAAGCTTGTGCCTCGCTCAACGAGTGTGTCGAGGTGGGGGGTATCGATGTCCAGCATGCCGTGAGCGCCAATGGTTTCATAGGAAAGATCATCGGCGAAGATGAAGAGGATGTTAGGTTTTTCTGTTGCAGCCTGTGCGATGACGGCGCCCAGTATCACGAGAATGGCGGAGGGTATAATTTTTTTCATCAAGGGGTCCTTCCTTGTGGGGATCTGAATGAATCTTTTCTGTATTTTTGCGGAAGCATCCTACTTCAAAAAGTCGGTTTGTGAATCCTAATATATAAGTAAAAAAATCAGGGGGAATGGATCGGGTTTGATGGCTTCTGACTTTTTCGCATTGATTTAGGCCGCTCTTTATCAGGGTCAAATATAGATAGGAGGTTCTCTGCAAAGGGAATGGTGCAGAAGTGGAATGTTTGCTGATATTTTCTACCTTTTTTCCGTGATTACTTCCCCGGGGTTAAATAGGGGCATGTTTTTCTGTTAGCTTGGTTTAAGTCAAAAAAGTCCATTACATGGTCAAGTTGGTGCATTGGCGGAATGGAACTGGAACGATACCTTATATTCTTTATGCGTACGGTGAATACACTGTGCAACAGTTTGAGTGAGTAACGTTAACCAACCCAGAAGGAGGGCGATATGTCCGAAGAACTGAAAACTACGTTTGTGATGGCCGAAGACGGTGTTGATCCGAACATTGTTCCGAAAAAGAAACTCAACAACGGAGAAGAAATGCCGGCCATTGGTATGGGCACGTTCGGGTCCGACCGTTTCAATAACGTCCAGATTGCCAATGCGGTTGTCGGTGCGGCGGAATACGGCCAGCGTGCGTTCGATTGCGCTTCCGTTTATGGCAACGAAAAAGAGATCGGTGTTGCGCTGAAGACCATTCAGGACGGCGGCGTTCCGCGTGAGGAGCTTTATATCACGTCCAAAGTCTGGAACGATGCACATGACCGTGTGGTTGAATCCTGCAAACAGTCGCTCAAAGATCTGCAGCTGGATTATCTGGACCTTTATCTGGTTCACTGGCCGTTCCCGAATTTTCATGCGAAAGGTGTTTCTGTAGATTCGCGTGATCCGAATGCCAAACCGTACATTCATGAAGATTTCATGAAAACCTGGGCACAGATGGAAGAGCTGGTTGAAATGGGCCTCGTGAAATCCATCGGGACTTCCAACATGACCCAGGCTAAGATGGAACTGTTGCTGCGCGACTGTAAAATCAAGCCGGTTGTGACAGAGATGGAATTGCACCCGCACTTCCAGCAGACGGAACTGTTCAATTATTACGTTTCCAAAGAAATTCAGCCGATCGCGTTCTGCCCGATTGGATCGCCGACGCGTCCGGACCGCGATAAAACCGAAACGGACACGGTGGATATCGAAGATCCGGTGGTGAAGAAAATTGCCGAACGTCTGGGAGTACATCCCGCTGTGGTCTGCATCAAGTGGGCGGTTCAGCGCGGCCAGATTCCGATTCCGTTCTCCGTTTTCGAGCCGGAATATCGCAGCAACCTGAAATGCGCGCTGCCGGATTATATGACCATCACGGATGAAGAGATGGCCGAACTGGCGACGATTGATAAAAACTGCCGCCTGATCAAAGGGCAGGTATTCCTTTGGGAAGGCAGCAAAGGGTGGGAAGACCTTTGGGACGAAGACGGCACGATTGCCCAGTAGTTTCAATCATTAAAAGAAAAGGAACCCGGTTGCGGCCGGGTTCCGGCCTGTTTACAGCAGAGGGGTTTGTTGCAGACATAAAGGAGAGAGTTAGAGATGAGTGAAGAAAAAAAGATACCTGTGGTTCCGAAAGAATATCTACTGCCGTTTATTCTGACGACCATTTGCTTCTCCCTGTGGGGATTTGCCAATGATTTTACGAATCCGCTGGTGAAGGTATTCGAGCAGGTTTTTATTATTACAACCGGTCAGGCGTCCTGGCTGCAGTTTGCATTTTATACCGGATATTTCTGTATGGCCCTGCCGGCCGTTCTTTTTATACGCCGTTTCTCCTACAAGTCGGCCATCATGATCGGCCTGACGCTCTATGCGGGAGGGGCTTTGATCACGATTCCGGCCAGTTTGACGGCACAGTTTGCACTTTTCTGTCTGGCTTCTTATGTCATCACATACGGCCTCGCATTTCTTGAAACGGCGTGTAATCCGTACATTCTCGCCATGGGGCCGCCGGAGACCGCAACACAGCGCCTGAATCTGGCCCAGTCCTTCAATCCGATCGGATCGCTGATTGGTATGACCGTCGCCTCCATGATTCTGGCGCCGAGTCTGCTGGTTACTGAAATTCGGGGGCAAATCAAAGAAGAGCAGCCGGAGCAGATTCAATATCTGATCACGAATGAGGCGGAACTGCCTGCCGGAGCTGTCATCAATGCGGAAGAAACCCAGGTAACTCTGGCCGATGGTTCAGTCGTTGATTTTTATAAGGAGGGCCTGCCGGACTTTAAGACCACGTCCGGTGCGTTGGACGGGGCGATGCCCAATGTTCTTAAAGCAATGCGCGCTTATGCTCCGGAGGAATTCAAGACGGTTCAGCAGGCAGACCTTGCCAATGTGCGCGGCCCTTATATGGTCATTGCCGGTATTGTATTTATTTTCCTCTGTATTTTTGCGGTCTCAAAAATGCCCGCATTCAGAAAAAAAGATCAGGAAAAAGATGCGCCGTTCTGGGAGATTTTCAGTGTGCTTTGTCACCGTGCACGGTTTGTGGAAGGCGTACTGGCACAGTTGTTCTATGTCGGAGCACAGATCATGTGCTGGACGTTCATTATTCACTACGGCATGGAGCAGGTCGGGCTGAGCCTTTCTGAAGCGCAGGGATACAACATTATCGCTATGATTATTTTTGTCAGCAGTCGTTTTATCTGCACCTTCCTGATGCGCTACATTCGCCCCAGTGCCATGCTTCTCACCTTTGCAATCGGCGGGTTCTGTTTTACTGCCGGCGCGATCTATCTTCCGGGAATGACGGGACTCTGGTCGCTGGTTATGATTTCAGCATGTATGTCATTAATGTTCCCGACGATATATGGAATCGCTCTGAACGGCCTGAAGATCGAAGAGGCTAAGCTGGGATCTGCATTCCTTATCATGTCGATTGTCGGTGGAGCCGTGCTGACCAAACTGCAGGGGGCGGTTATCACGGACTTTGGTGTTCGGACTTCCTTCTGGCTGCCGGCAGGATGTTTTGTACTCATTGCTCTCTACGGACTGCGCTGTATTCTGGCGCATGATAAGAGCCGGGTTTAATTTCCTGCTCCGTTCGATGCAGGCAGCGAATCATGAGGCGGAATAGAAACGTTTCTGTTTATTGAAAATTCACAAAGGAGAAAAATCATGCTTAAAGGAATTGATCCGATTATCAGCCCTGAACTGTTGAAAATCCTCGCTGAAATGGGGCACGGCGACGAAATTGTGCTGTCCGATGCCCACTTCCCGGGCCACACCTTCTGCCCGAAAAATGTACTGCGCGGTGATGGTCTGCAGATTCCGGATCTGCTCGAAGGCATCATTCCGCTGTTCGAACTCGACAGCTATGATGATCCGCTGATCATGATGGCCGCAGTTGAAGGCGATGAGCTCGATCCGCAGGTGGAAGCCGATTATATGGCCGCCATTAAAAAAGCCGCTCCGGATGCTCCGGCCCCCAAGCGCATCGGCCGGTTTGAATTTTACGACCGTGCTGAAAAAGCATTTGCCTGCGTCGTTACCGGGACAACCGCCAAATACGGCAACATCATTCTGAAAAAGGGTGTAACGCCGATTGGCTGATTCATGAACCACTGAATACACGGAATGCACGGAAAGTGCGGTTCGGTGTATTCAGTGTACTCCGTGGTTTTCAAATGACTGTATATTTTATCCGACACGCACAGAGCGAAGCGAACCTGAAGGATATTCTGGCGTCGCGCCGGGATTTCCCTCTGACTGAAAAGGGTCGGGCCGATGCTCAGGCCATTGCTGCGGAGTTCCGGGAGATCGCCGAACTCGACCGGGTGGTCAGCTCGCCGTTGCTGCGTGCGCAGCAGACTGCGGAGCCGATCGCCAAAGCGTTCGGGCTGAAGGTTGAAACGGATGAGCGGATTATTGAACAGGAGCTGGGCGTTTTTTCCGGAATGACGTATGCGCAGCTGGATGAACGGCCGGATTATGAGCACGAACGTTCCAAACGCTGGAACTGGGTGCCGGCGGGCGGCGGGGAGTCGTATGAAATGATCGCAGAACGGCTGGAGCCGTTTTTCCGGTCTCTGGAAAAAAAGCCGGAGGAGCGGGTGCTGTTTGTTACGCATGCCGTGACGATGCGGCTGATTAAAGCGCATCTTGAGCAGACTCTTCCGCAGTACCCGAATCCGATCGCCAAAAACGGTGAAATCTGGAAAACCGAATTTACAGGCCTGGGAAAGAAACACGAAGTGGAATCCATTTTCCTCGGCGGCAGTGCGGCCGCCGAATCACGGGCATAAGTATAAATGCACTATGCAACAGCAATCAGAGGGTTGAATTATGGCTGAATATATTCTGAGTATCGACGTAGGCACATCAAGCACGAAGACCGTGCTCTTCGATACCGACTTTAATGTGGTGGCAACGGCCCGCAAAAAATATGACACGTCTTATCCGCATGCAGGTTGGGCTGAACAGCCGGCGGAACAGTGGTGGGACGCGCTGAAAGAAAATACGACGAATATGCTGGCGGAAAGCCGGGTGAATGCCGCCGACATTATTGCGGTGGGGATTGATGCCTTTTCAACCACGGTTGTTCCGGTGGATGACAATGGGAACGCTCTCCGGCCCGGGCTGATCTGGATGGACCGCCGTGCATCTGCTGAAGCGGAATGGATTCGTGAACATCTGGGGGAAGAACTCTGGGAAATTAACGGCAATGTTTCGGATGCAGGCAACCCGGCACCGAAGATTATGTGGATAAAAAAACATGAGCCGGAAGTGTATGATAAGACTCATATGTTCCTGCATGCCAACGGCTATCTGGTGCATCAGCTGACCGGGGAATATTCGATGGATATTTCCGAGGCGGGGCTTTCACAGTTCTGCAATACGAAGACCGGCGAATATTCCGATGTGCTGCTGGAAGGCTGCGGAATTGACCGGGCGAAACTTCCGCCGGTTTTCAACTGTACTGATATCGTGGGAAAGGTGACCGCTGACGCCGCTGCGCTGACCGGACTTGCCGAAGGGACACCGGTAATTGCAGGATCAATGGATAACGTGGCCGCGGGGCTGGGCGCCGGCGTTTCCAAAGGCGGTGAAGTGTTTATTTCGGGTGGAACGGTAACCACGAACAACGTTTGCCTGGACGAACCGAAATATAACAAAAATCTGCACGTCTATCCGCACATTGTTCCGGGTACCTGGATCACCGCCGGCGGCGTCGACTTCGGCGGAGCGGTCATTCGCTGGTTTAATGAGGAAATTCTGGAGCTGGACGGCTATCAGGAACTGGATAAACTGATCGATACCTCCGTAACGGCGGAAAGTTCGGTGGTTTTTCTGCCGTATATGGTGGGGCAGCGCTGCCCGATCTGGAACGATAATACAACCGGTGTGGTGATGGGGCTCAAGCCGCATACCAGCCGCCGCGATTTCACCCGTGCTGTAATTGAAGGCACCACGTATGGCTCGCGCCATGTGCTGAGCATTGCCGAGGAAGAAGGGGTGGAAATTAAAAATGTGAAGATTACCGGCGGGGTTGCCAATTCGGCCGTCTGGGTTCAGATCTTTTCCGATGTGCTCGGGCAGTCGATTGAAATCCCGGGCGCGGTGGATCTTCCGCCGCTGGGGGTGGCAATCGCTGCGGCCTATGGCGTGGGAGCCATTAAGAGCTTTGATGAAGCCATTGAAAAAATCCCGACCCGCGCGAGTTTCTCACCGGATGCGCATAATCATGCGTATTACAGCGAGATGTATACGGTGTTTCGTAACCTCTACAGCAACCTCGTCAATGAATTCGATATGCTCGCTGAAATTGATAAGAAGTACGGAAAGAAACGCACATAATTTAGATAAGTGGAAATCAACCTCTGGAGAGATAAAATCATGAAAGCTGCACTGCGTAACGGCGTGAAAAAAGTTGACGTCATTGAAATGGAAAAACCTGAGCCGCTGGCGAATGAAGTTCTGATTGCGGTCAAATCCTGCGGAATCTGCGGGTCGGACATTGTCCGTATTCAGGAAGACAACCCGAAGTGGGATGATATTGTGCTCGGGCATGAATTTGCCGGCGAAATTGTGGCGGTCGGTGAAAATGTCGAAGGCTGGAACGTGGGCGACCGTGCCTCGGCTGCGCCGCTGATGCCGTGTATGAAATGCGATAAATGTGCACAGGGAAACTATTCACTCTGCAAGGGCTACAGTTTCATCGGTTCTCGTGTGCAGGGTGCTTTCGGCGAATTTCTCCGGGTGCCTGCGCAGAACCTCGTGGCCATCGGTAATCTGTCGTATGATCAGGCGGCTTTCATTGAGCCGATTACCGTCTGTCTGCATCCGATCCTGCGGCTTGAAAACCTGCTGGGTAAAGACGTGGTGGTGACCGGTGCGGGAACTATCGGCCTTCTGGCCATCCAGATTTTCAAGGCCATGGGTTGCCGGGATATTGTTGCTTCGGATATTTCCGACGGCAAACTGGAAATGGCGCGTGCGATGGGGGCGACCATTGTCTGCAATCCGATGAAAGAACCGCTCGAAGAGGTCTGTGAGCGCGAGCTCGAAGACGGTGCCCACGTGGTGTTCGAATCGTCCGGCGCCGGGCCGGCTAAGATTTCCGCCATCAATGTGGCAAAAGGCCGCGGAAAGATCCTTTTGGTTGGTACGTCCCATGCGCCGATCACTTTTACAGGACCTGAGTTTGAGCGGATCAGCCGTCAGGAGCTGGAGGTTATCGGTTCGTGGATGAACTATTCCGCGCCGTTCCCCGGCAAGGAGTGGACCACTGCTGCCTGGATGATGGATGCCGGGCTGATTGATGTTGCGCCGCTGCAGACCCACACCTTCCCGATTGAGCAGATTCAGGATGCCTATGATGTCATTTATAAAAATGACGAGCTGTGGGCGAAAGTGATGATCAATTTTTAATACAGAGCAACTGTTCTGAATTAGACGATTTGAAATTTGATATCCGAGATTTAAAATCTCCAAAGGAGTAAAAAAATGAACGCTGTAGAAAAATATGTACAGATTCTGGCCGATAACCGGGCCGGAAAGGGAACCGGCATCTATTCGGTCTGTTCCGCACAGGCAACCGTACTGGAGGCTTCCATGCTCCAGGCAAAAAAAGATGAATCGATCCTGCTGATCGAATCCACGTCCAACCAGGTGGACCAGTTCGGCGGATACACCGGAATGAAACCGGCGGATTTTGTGGCCTATGTTCATGGCATTGCCGATAAAGTCGGATTTAATAAAGACGATATCCTGCTCGGCGGCGACCATCTGGGACCGAATGCCTGGCAGAATGAAAACGCTGCGCCGGCCATGGAAAAAGCACTGACGCTGATCAAAGAATATGTGAAGGCCGGATATCAGAAAATCCATCTTGATGCATCGATGTTCTGTGCCGACGACGCCGGCGACCGTCATCAGCCGCTGGCCGATGAAATTGTGGCTTCCCGCGCTGCGGCCATGGCTAAAGTGGCGGAGCAGACGCATCAGGAATTTCGTGCGGACCAGCCGGCGCCGGTATACATTATCGGTACGGAAGTTCCGATTCCGGGCGGTGCTCAGGAAGAAGAGGAAACAGTTACTCCGACGACGCCGGCGGATGCCATTAAAACGATTGAAGTGACTCAGGCCGCGTTTGAAGCTGAAGGGCTTTCCGAGGCCTGGAACCGGGTTTACGGCGTGGTGGTTCAGCCGGGCGTGGAATTCGGCGATGATCAGGTTTTCCACTATGACCGCGAAGCCGCCAAGGGACTGAGCGACGAAATCATGAAGCAGGAACGTTTTGTTTATGAGGCGCATTCCACGGACTATCAGTCTGAAACCGGGCTGACCAAACTGGTGGAAGATCATTACTGCATTCTGAAAGTCGGTCCGTGGCTGACCTTCGGATACCGCGAAGCACTTTTTGCTCTGGCAATGATCGAGGAGGAGATGCTGGCACCGCGCGGTATTGAAACCTCAAAACTGCGGGAAGTGATCGATGCGGTGATGGTTGAGGAGCCGAAATACTGGAAAAAATATTATCCGGGCGATGATGTGGAGCAGGCTTATAAACGCAAGTACAGCTTCTCTGACCGTTCGCGTTATTACTGGCCGAATGAAAAGATTCAGACGGCCGTTGCGAAGCTGATTTCCAATCTGAAGGAAAATCCCATTTCGCTTTCGCTGTTGAGCCAGTATATGCCGAATCAGTACAATGCGGTTTCTGAAGGCATCATTGAAAACGATGTGGAGCAGATCATTATCAACCGCACGCAGGATGTTATCGGCATTTATGCCCGCGCCTGCAAGATGGCAAAATAGTTCCGTCGTCCGAATGTTTTGCAGAGACCGGTTCCTTCGGGAGCCGGTTTTTTTTATATGCCATCGGGATGTTTCGGCTTTCGTCGGTTTTATTGGACTATCGTCCTTATTTTTGGGAATAAGTTTGTGGCGGAACGGGGATGTTTATGTGATTCTGCGCGCTCAGGTCGGCCTGGAGCGGGCCGGAGGGGCTGATGTTGAGGTAAATGGGCGCATAATCTTCAATATATTGCGTAATTCGGGTTGTTAGCAGGCCGGGAGCGGCCTTACTATCTCCCGTTCATTTTTAGTAGAAAAAAGGAAAAAAGAATGGATCTTAAACTTACAGCAAATACGATTCGCGGACTTGCGATGGATGGCGTTCAGGCCGCGAAATCCGGGCATCCTGGCATGCCGATGGGAATGGCCGACGTAGCGGCGGTTCTCTGGGCTAAATATTTGAAATATAATCCGGTGAATCCGGACTGGCCGGATCGGGATCGGTTTATTCTCTCCGCCGGGCATGGGTCGATGCTTCATTATTCGCTTCTTCATCTTGCCGGATACGATTTGCCGATCGAAGAACTCAAGAATTTCCGCCAGTTCGGATCTAAAACCGCGGGTCACCCTGAATATGGTCATACCGTCGGCGTGGAAACCACCACGGGTCCGCTGGGACAGGGCGTGACCAACGGGGTTGGTATGGCGATTGCCGAAAAAATGCTCGAAGCCCGTTATAACAGCGCCGAACGAAAAATTGTGGATCATTTCACCTATGTGATTGCCTCTGAAGGGGAGTTCGAAGAAGGGGTATCGCACGAAGCGTTTTCGCTGGCGGGTAACCACGGTATTGGAAAACTGATTGTTTTTTACGATCAGAACTTTATTTCGATCGAAGGTGACACCCACATCACCTACACGGACGATGTTACTAAACGTATGGAGGCCTACCACTGGCAGGTGCTGGAGGTCGACGGTCACAATCACGATGAGATTGCCGCAGCCATTGAAGCGGCTCAGGCGGAAACTGAAAAGCCGACGGTCATTATCTGTAATACGAAAATCGGCTATGGCTCCCCGAACAAAGAAGGCGGCCATGAATGCCACGGTGCTCCGCTGGGTGAAGAGGAAATCCTGCTGACCAAGAAAAATCTCGGTATGCCGGAAGATAAATTCTACGTGCCGGCCGAAGTTTATGAAGGTTTTAAAGCGGTTGCTCGGAAGAACGCTGAAACTGAAGCACTCTGGAATGCGGCCTTTGCCCAGTTTGCGCAGACTGATCCGGAAAAAGCGCTGGAGTGGGATATTGCCCAGAAGGGTGAACTTCCGGATTTGAAGGAAGTTCTTCCGGAATTTGAAAAGGGCAGCTCGCTGGCGACCCGTTCGGCTTCCGGTAAAACGATTAATGCGATTGCAAAGAAAATGCCTTTCCTGGTTGGGGGATCTGCTGACCTTGCTCCGTCGAACAATACCTATATGGCCGATATGGGCGATATCGGAAAAGATGCATTTGATGGCCGCAACTTCCACTTCGGTGTGCGTGAGCTGGCCATGGGGGCCATCATGAACGGAGTGCAGCTGCATGGCGGATTCCGCATTTTCGGCGGAACCTTCCTGGTGTTTGCCGACTATGTCCGCCCGGCTGCGCGTCTGGCGGCGCTGATGGGACTTCCGGTGATTTATGTCTTCACGCATGACAGTTTCTGTGTGGGTGAAGACGGTCCGACGCACCAGCCGATTGAAACCTGCGCGAGCCTTCGCATGATTCCGAATATGACGGTGATCCGTCCGGCCGATCCGACAGAAACAGCTATGGCCTGGGTGGCGGCGCTGGAGAATAAATCGGGGCCGACAGCGCTGTTGCTGACCCGCCAGAATCTGCCGGTGATTGATCGCGATGAATATCCGGCGGCCGATAATCTGAAGAAGGGGGCCTACACGCTCTGGCAGAGCGGTGAAGGCGATCCGGATCTGCTGATGATCGCAACCGGTTCCGAAGTGGAGATTACACTTGCTGCGGCTGAAAAGCTGGGCGGCGAAGGAGCCAATGTCCGTGTGGTCAGCATGCCTTCCTGGGAATTATTTGAAAAACAGGATCAGGACTATCAGGATAGTGTACTTCCGCCGGCGTGTGTGAAACGTGTTGCGGTTGAAGCCGGCACCTCGTTCGGATGGGAGCGTTATGTTAACCGTTGCGGCGTGATGATCACTAAAGATGATTTCGGGGCATCCGGACCGTTCAAGGTGCTTCAGAAAGAATTCGGCTTTACGGCGGAGAATGTTTACGAAAAAGCCAAAGTGCTGCTGGGCTGAGCAATCCGCAGGGCTGAGCGGCTAACCACGGAATACACAAACCACACGGAATTACGTGAATTGGGTGTATTCCGTGGTTTTCAGTTAACAGGGGAAAAGAGATGGATACGTATTACAGACTGCAGAATGGAAGCGATGTGCGGGGAATTGCTCTGGAGGGCATTGAAGGCGAACCGGTAAATTTGACGCCTGAAATTGCGCGGACGATCGGTTTTGCTTTTGCAAAGTGGCTGGAGCAGAAACTGGATAAAACGGAATTGAAGGTTGCGGTAGGTAACGACTCACGCCTTTCGGCCGAAGCGATTAAAACCGGAACGTTCCAGGGATTGGAAAAAGCGGGCGTTACCTGTTTTGATAGCGGACTCTCTTCAACCCCGGCGATGTTTATGTCGACCGTTTTTGAAAATCATGGTTACGACGGATCCATCATGCTGACTGCGAGCCATCTGCCGTTCAACCGAAACGGCCTGAAATTTTTCACCCGCGAAGGCGGACTCGGCAAAGAAGATATTAAAGCGATTCTTACCATTGCCACGGAAACCGGCGCGTTCCAGCCGTTGGAAAATTCCCATGTTCGGAAAATTGATCTGATGGGCGATTATGCGGCGCATCTTGTGAACATTATCCGTGAGGGTGCCGGCCGTGAAAAGCCGTTGGACGGACTGAATATTGTGGTGGATGCCGGTAACGGCGCGGGCGGTTATTTTGTGGCGAATGTGTTGCAGCCGCTCGGGGCGGATACAACGGGAAGCCAGTTTCTTGATCCCGATGGATCTTTTCCGAACCATATTCCGAATCCGGAAGACGGCGAGGCGATGGAAGCCATTATTTCTGCTGTGGAAAACAATAGCGCGGATTTCGGGATCATTTTTGATACCGATGTGGACCGTGCGGGGGCCGTGGACAAAAACGGGAAACCGATCAATCGAAACCGTTTTATTGCATTGATGGCAACGATTGTACTCGAAGAGTATCCCGGATCGACGATTGTGACGGATTCTGTGACCTCCACCGGGCTGAAGTGGTGGATCGAAGACAACCTGGGCGGGGTTCATCACCGGTTTAAACGCGGCTATAAAAATGTAATCAATGAAGCGATTCGTCTGAACGAAGCGGGTACACCGAGTTTTCTGGCGCTGGAAACCTCGGGCCATGGCGCATTAAAGGAAAACTATTTTCTGGATGACGGCGCGTACCAGATTGCCAAAATCCTGATCAAGATCGCGAAGCTGAAGGCGGCAGGCGAGGGCACCGTGGATGAGCTGATTGCCGAACTGCCGGAACCGGCGGAAGCGATTGAGTTTCGCCCACGGATTACGGTGGATGAGTTTTCGGCCTATGCGGATGAGGTGTTGGAAGCCTTTTCCGCTTTTGTTGAAGAACAGGAGGGGTGGTCGCTGACGCCGAATAATTTTGAGGGAGTGCATGTCACCACTCCAAACGGTTGGATTCTTGTGCGCAAGTCGTTGCACGATCCGCAGATTCCGATCAACATCGAAAGTGATGTCGTTGGCGGGACGAAACCGCTGAAAGCGGCTGTACTGGAGTGTCTGTCGACTTTCGAGGGCCTGCAGATCTGACCGAAAGATCTAGTGTTCTACGCGTTACTCGCAGTTTTAAATGTGGGACGATCTCCGCTGTTTTAATGCAGTAGGAGATACAGATGAACAGACGGTATTTTGTGGGAGCAACCGCGGCATTGGCGGTTTGCAGTCGTGCGATGTCTTCGCATCAGCCATCCGGCTTGAAGATGCATCAGTCTTTCAATGAGGGGTGGACCTTTCACAAAGGTACTGCTAAGGGTGCAGAAGCTGCCGGGTTCGATGATTCCGGCTGGCGCACTCTGGATCTTCCGCACGACTGGGCGATCGAGGGCCCGTTTGACGAAAAATACAACGCCCGTTCCGGTGGACTGCCTTTTCACGGTACCGGCTGGTATCGGAAAACCTTTGATGTTCCGGCTGAAGCGGCCGGAAAACGGGTATTAATCACTTTTGACGGGGCAATGTATAATGCACATGTCTGGGTCAACGGTCATTTTGTCGGTAATCGTCCATACGGCTATATCGAATTTCAATACGACATCTCAAAGTATCTGAAATTCGGAGCCGCCAACGTGATCGCTGTGCGTCTGCAACCGGAGGATCTTTCCACCCGTTGGTATCCCGGCGCGGGGATTTACCGCAATGTGTGGCTGGATTATCGTAATCCCATTCATGTGAAGCAATGGGGCGTAACGATTGAAACGCCGGAGATCAGTGATCACATTGGAAAAGTCGCGGTTCGAACGGAACTCGCCGGCGATACGGAAGACCGGACGCTTTCGATTCTGCATGAGGTGATCAGTCCCGACGGTAAAACGGTGGCGCAGCTTGAAGTGCCGGGCGTGTCAACCGGATTTCAGACGATGTCGGTGGAAAAGCCGAAGCGCTGGGATCTCCATTCGCCGAATCTGTATACATTGGTGACCACGGTCAGAAAAGCGGGGGAAGAGATGGATCGGGTTGAAAACCGGTTTGGTTTCCGAACCTTGGAATTCACCAAAAAGGAATTCAGACTGAACGGCCGACCGGTACGGATTCAGGGGGTTTGCCTGCATCATGATAACGGGCCGTTGGGTGCCGTAGTCAACCGCCGGGCGGATGAGCGGAAACTGCAGATCATGAAGAAGATGGGGGTGAATTCCATCCGCACCAGCCATAACCCGCCGTCGAATGAGGTGTTGGATCTGTGTGATGAACTTGGCATTCTGGTACAGGATGAGGCCTTTGATGTCTGGGAGATCGCTAAAGTACCCAATGGCTACAATATGTTTTTTGCGGAATGGGGTGAGCGGGATCTGAAGGATATGGTTCGGCGCGATCGAAACCATCCGTCTGTTTTCATGTGGAGTATCGGGAATGAAATTCTGGAACAGCGCGATGCGAAAATCGGCCCGGAAATGGCGAAAAAGCTGAATGACTGGGTGAAGGAAGTCGATACCACGCGGCCGACGACCTGCGGATTCAACTGGTGGCCGGGCCCTTATGAAACCGGTATGGCGGCGCAGATTGATATTGCCGGAATGAATTATAAGCCGCTGGCTTATGGAGCTCCGGTGAATGAATATCTTCCGGATAATCCGGTGGTTGGGTCGGAAACGTCTTCATGTACCAGCAGTCGCGGAGTCTATCATCTGCCGATCGAAAAGTATAAAACGCATGAATCAAAACAGGTTTCCAGTTACGACATTATCGGTCCGCCGTGGGCTTATCCGCCGGATGTGGAGTTTCATCAACTGAAACTGAATCCGGAGGTTTACGGGGAATATGTCTGGACGGGGTTCGACTATCTGGGCGAGCCGACGCCGTACGGCGGACGGGATAACAGTACGAATGGGTACTGGAATGATGACTGGCCGTGCCGAAGTTCCTATTTCGGGGCGGTTGATCTTTGCGGTTTTCCGAAAGACCGCTTTTATCTCTATCAAAGCCAGTGGACCCGGGAGCCGATGGTACATGTGCTGCCGCACTGGAACTGGGAGGGATCCGGGCATGAATCTATTCCGGTGATGGCCTATACGAACTGCGAAGAGGTTGAACTGTTTGTGAACGGCGTTTCCAAAGGGCGGAAGGTGAAAGGTAAAGATCTCACCCGTCTGCCGGTAAAATTCAACCATTATGAAAAAGATTATTTTGATTCGCCGTACCGTCTTTCCTGGGAGGTGCCCTACGAACCCGGCGCGATCCGGGTAGTGGGGTATATCGGGGGGAAGGCCGTTGCAGAGAAAGAGATTGAAACCGCCGGGGCTCCGGCGAAAATCAAGTTGATTCCTGACCGTAGGAAATTGATGGCTGACGGCTCTGATCTCTCGTATGTGACGGTGCGAATTGAGGACAGGAAAGGCCGATTGTGCCCGTTGGCAGATAATACCGTTAAATTCCGTGTGTCCGGAGCCGGAACTATTGCCGCGGTAGGCAATGGCAATGCTGCCACCACCGCACCTTTTCAGGCGGATCATCGGGATGCCTTCAGCGGTATGTGCATGCTGATAGTGAAAGCCGGTAAAAACAACGGGAAAATCAGGGTAAAGGCGGAATCGGATGGGCTGCAGCCGGATGAGGTGAAACTGGTCTTAAGATGAGTTGTGCTGAAAAAGATGATCATCTAACTTGTCTTCATGAGCCCTTCATCTGAAACCCGCCGATCTTTTTTCCAAAAGTCCGCTTTCACCATTCCGCTCGTTGGATCTGCAGGAAACGTCGTTCATGCGGCCCCGGCGGCCGGGGAGGTGGAGTGGCGAAATAAGAACGACGCCATGAGCTATCGGGTTCTGGGGCGCACCGGTTTTATGGTTTCGGAAATTGTGCTCGGGACCTTTCCGTTTACCTCACCGGACAGTGATCCGCTGTTTGATCGGAGTCTGGAGCGCGGGATTAATTATTTTGACTGTGCTTCCGCTTACAGTCAGGGCGGAGTGGAGGAAAATCTAGGGCGCTATTTTAAACAGTCGGGGAATCGCGAACGTCTGTTTCTTTCGACCAAACTGAGTGCCTATTACGGCATGGTTGAGCAGTGTGTTCAGGAAATCCTGAAAGGACTGCCTGCTGCCCGGCAGAAAGAACTGCGGAAAAAAGCGCAGGATCTGTTGGAGCGGCGAACGGTAAAACGGCCGGGATATCACATCAACTATTTCGGCGGGCAGGAAAAGCAGTTTGACAAAGCATACCTTCGGTATGTGGTTCTCAAAGAATACGGCATGACGGATGCGTGGCGAGCGCGCATCAAGGCGAATGCGCATAAGCTGCTCGAAGAATCCTTGCAACGGTTGCAGACCGATTATGTTGATGTGCTGTTCCTGCCGCACGGTTCGGCTCTGCCGGAACTGATGGATGACATCGTGGAAGAGCTTTTTTCTGAATTTAAAAAAAAGGGGCTGATTCGGGCATCAGCAGTTTCGTTTCATAACGATGTAACCAACAATCTGTTGAATGCCTCGCAAGTCGGTTTTTATGACGTGGCGATGTGTGCCTATAACATTGCCAATCATGCAGCGCTTGATCCGGCAATGTATAAAGCCCGGCAGTCCGGCATGGGGCTGATTGCCATGAAGGTGGCCAAGCTGTTCAGTATGCAGAATCAGCCGCCGTGGCGGGCCGGAAAGCTCAATGCCACGCTGCCGGATGAAAACCTCTCTATCTTTGCCAAATCCTACCTCTGGGCACTGCAGAATCCGAACCTTTCGTGCTGCGTTTCCCAGATGGAAACTGCCGCGGAACTCAATGATAACCTGCAGGTGGTCGGTCGAAAAGTTCCGCTTAAAGCGGTCTGATCCTTTTACAGGTTAACGCCGGTTCCCTGCATATTTGATTTGTTGCCCCAAATGATCTGCCAGGGATCGTTGGTCTCAATCTGGAAGGCCTGAATCTTTTTCTTCATGGTTTCCAGTTGATTTGCGTATGCGGGATCATCGGCAAGGTTCCGGCTTTCTTCAGGATCGCTTTTGAGGTCGTAGAGCTCGAACTCGGGCCGGAAGAGATAGTCCTGCACCTTGCGGTGCCCGAAGTATTCTCCTTTATTCCGGTATACACTCTGCCAGGTGGATGCCGCCCAGAGGTCGGATGCAAACGGGTATTTCAGACCGTAGGCGATATTCCAGATCAGCTTCATGTTGTCTTCGCGAATAACGCGCATGGGATAATACATGGTTAATTCGTGGAAATTGTGTGCGGCATAAACTGTGTTCCAGGATTTGGAATTTTTCTTTCCAAGGATGGGAAGAAATGAGCGGCCGTGAAAGCGGCTCTTTTCTACCGTCACACCGGCGAAGTCGAGAATGGTCGGAGTGAGATCCACCCAGGAAATCATGCTGCGGTTTTTCAGGCCCTGGAAATCGGTGCGCGGATCTTTAACAATGCAGGGGAGTTTGATGCCGGGTTCATAAACCGTGGTTTTTGCCCCCGGGAAGGCAATGCCGTTGTCGGAAATATAGATGATAACGGTATTGTCGGTTTTTCCTGAATCATCAAGAATTTTCAGCAGTTTGCCGAGACCCTGATCAATCCGGGAAATGGACTGATAATACTGGGCCAGTTCTTCGCGGCATTCCTGAGTATCGGGAAGAAATTCGGGAACGATCACGTCTTTAGGATCATACTTCACGATGGTTTCGCCGGGATAAGGTTCGCTTTTATTACCGAATGAGTTCGGTGCATTCCAGGGATCGGGAGTGAAGGGATCGCCGCGATGGGGGTCGTCCGGGCAGAAGTAGAGAAAGAACGGTTTATCCTGCCGGATGGTCGGGGTAACGGTTTCCGCCATTTCGATTGTGGATCGGGGATCGCATTTATAGCGGACATCAAATTTATATACCGATTCCGGGGCTACGTGATATTTGCCGATCTGGGCGGTATGATAGCCCGCTTCGGAGAGCATGACAGGCAGCGATTTTACGGTGTCGAATGTGCTGAAGTGGTGATAATCGTGCACATGGCCGTAGGAGCCGGTGGCATGGCCGAATTTGCCGGTCAGGATGACGGAGCGGCTGGCGGCGCAGCTGGCGCTGGTGCAGTAGGCCCGGGTGAAACGAACGCCATCGGCGGCGAGCTGATCCATATTCGGCGTTTTAATGACGGGGTTGCCGTAGCACCCCAGCGCATCCAGTCCATGATCGTCGGAAACGAAAAGAATGATATTCGGTTTTTCGGCCATGGTCTGAATACATGTAATCAGAACAATCACCACAAGATGTAATGCTTTCATGACAATCCTTTATGTTGATTAAGCATGTCAGAATACCCGAAGAGCAGAGATCAAAATATCAGATATCACGTAAAGATTATGTTCGATAACGACGTGGGCCGGCTGTTTTTTCACGCGCCTCCGAAGAGACGCATGAATGGGGAGGGTTTATTGATCGGCTGATTCTTTTTGCTCCTGCTGGAGTGCAAGCAGCGCGTCGGCCATGGCCAGGCCAAGGCGCTTCTGACCGATAGCATTGTAGTGAACCTGATCCTCATGTTTCGGAAAATCGCTCCACGGAGGCTGGGGCACAGTTCGGATGACTTTCACCCGGGCATCATCGTTAGCAACATCGATAAACGCTTGTCGTACCATGGCAGGGCCTTCTTCAAAATCACCATAGCGGGAGTTGATTTGCCCGGCGACAAAAGGCATGTCGGGCTGGTTGAACGTGCTGCGGTAACCCGCGATCAATTTTTTCAAATTGCTCTTGTAGCTACGCGAAGAAATTTCTTTTGCCGCATCATTTTCACCCTGCATCCAGACCATGCCGATGAGGTTGTATTTCCGCCCTTGAGCCTTCAGCTGCGCCAGGTTTTCTTTGATGACACTAATATGCTGCTGATAGAGTTTCATCTGCTGTTTGCGGGTTCCGACCTCGATGGCTTTTGCTTTTTCCTCGGACCATTCCGGATTCCAGGCTCCGTAGAGTGCAGTTCCGCCCTGAGCAATTTTAATCAACAGAAAGTCCTGATCCGGATTTTTTTCAGCCAGGGTCAGACCGATAAACATTTCCGGACCAAAACAATGGATGAATCCGCGTTTTTTCAGCTCATATTCAGATTCAAGCGGAGCAAGTGGAGTTGCGGCGCCGCCGTTACGGCTGAGCATTACGCGGGGGGCAACGGCTTCGATGCGGCTCCGGTCGTTTTCAGAGAGCGCATCATAGTTTCCGTGCCCGCCCATATTGGATTGTCCGCCAAGAAAAAGCACTTGAACGGGGCCTCCTGCAAAGGTGCAGACACCGGCCATGATGAAGATTGAGGAAAGCAGTTTCATCTATTGTACGCCGGAATATTTTTCAACCTTCATCTCTTTCTCCCAGTTCACCAGTTTGCTTTTGAGTTTTTCAACTTTTTCGGGATGGGAGGAGGCGAGGTCGGTGGTTTCTCCTTCGTCATTGGCAATGTTATACAGTTTCAGCAAACCGCTGCGGTAGGCGAGAAGTTTCCAGTCACCTTCACGAACGGAGGCATAGAGATCTTCATAGGCGCGGTAGCCAATGAGGGGCTCGCTGCGTTGAAGTTCGCTGTTTTCCCGTATGGTTTTTACGAGTGACACGCCATCAAGATTTTTGAATGTTGAAGGATCACCACCGGCGATTTCAATCAGTGTCGGAAAAAGGTCGGTTGATTGAACGATACTGTTATTGACTGAACCCGGCTGGGTAACGCCCGGCCAGTTAAAGACGAACGGCACGCGTGCGCCGCCTTCATACAGTGTGTCGCTTTTTTTGCCGCCGTGGAAGGGGGGATTATCGAATGCTCCTCCTTGGTCAGAGAGCAGAATAATGATGGTATTTTCGGTCATGCCTTTCTTTTCCAGGGCGGTGCGGACACGATAGATCGATTCATCAACGGATTTTACCATGGCTGCATAATCGGCATATTTTCCCTCGAGTCCTTTTTCTTGGAAATGTTTCAGATAATCTTTTCGGCCGATCTGCGGGCCGTGGACCGAATAGTACCAAAGGGAAATCATGAGCGGCTGTTCCTGATCCCATTCTTCGATAAACTTAACCGTTTCATCAGTGAGCTTATCTGTCAGATAGGCTTCTTTCTCATCTGCCAATACATCAGAATTTTTGAAATAAGGCGGATAGTACGATTTTGGATGGCCGGCATTGGAGGTTCCAATCTGGCGATCAAATCCCTGATGGATCGGATGATAGGGTTCGTGGCCGAGGTGCCATTTTCCGACGAACAGGTTGTAGTAGCCCAGGTCCTTTAATGCTTCGGCGTAAGTCGTTTTCTCAAGGGGCAGCCAGTTGATGCCGGGAACCTGTGCAGGATCCTTATCCCAATAGCTGTATTTTTCATCGGTACGTCCATATTTATCGAAGCCGTGTTTTTCGTCATTCGGGATATGACGGACCAGTTCTAGCCGGGTCGGGTGCTGGCCTGTGAGCAATGTGCCGCGACTTGGGCTGCAGGTCGGTGTGGCAATGTAGGCTTGCCGGAAGTCAGTTCCCTGTTGCATCAGTTTATCGATATTGGGCGATTCAAACACGTCGGGCTGCCGCAACCCCATGTCGGCCCAGCCCCAGTCATCCACAAAAAAGAGGACGATGTTCGGCTGATGCCGGGGCGGTATGGACCCGGCAAAAATCTGGGCGGATAGTGCGAGAAGAGAGAGAAGGAATATTTTTTTCATAGGATTAATTTTTCTTTTTGTTTTTAACCGGTTCGCCCGTTTCATAATCAAAGGGTTTCCCAACATAGGGATAGGTGTCAAAAATGTCTCCCTTTCCGAGCGTGCGTGGATCGCCCTGGGCAGTCAATTTTTTCTCCATACGTTCACGGAGTTCTTTTTTAAGCGCATCGTATTCCGGGTTTTCGGCCAGATTATTCATGCAGTTCGGATCTTTCCGGATTTGGTAGAGTTCCTCTTCAGGACGTTTTCCGAAACTCATTTCATAGAACTTGTATTCCGGATCATCCGGCTGCAGCGCAGTGAGATAGGATTTTGTCGGCCCGTTATCTACGTTGCGCAGGCCGTATTCGGGATTTCCGGCAGGCCAGAGTTCCGGTTTGATATTGTGCACATAGAGAAAATCTTTTGTGCGGATGGCCCTCACCGGATAGGCGAGATCGGTTCCGCCTTTTCCATCGGCCCGTCCGGTGTCGTGCCGTTCCTTACCCAGCAGGACGAAATTTCGGGTAGGATCAATCTGTCCGGATTCTTTTGATTTCAGCAAATTGAGAAAACTTTTTCCGGTCATCTGCTGATGAGGCTGCAGGCCGACGGCTTCCAAAATGGTCGGAGCAACATCCGGGAAGCTGACAAAATCCTCGATGGTCCGGCCCGGTTCGACAATGCCTTTCCAGTAGGCGATGAGGGGGACATGAAAGCCTTCTTCGTAGATCTGCCCTTTGATGCGAGGGAAAGGCATACCATGGTCGGATGTGACCAGAATCAGGGTGTTATCCAGAAGTCCCCGTTTTTCCAAGGCCTGGATGGCCAGCCCGATGTGTTTATCGAAATGTTTCACTTCCAATGCGTAGTCGAGAATATCGCCGCGTATGGTTTCGTTGTCTGGATAGAAGGGCGGCACTTCGGCCTGCTCAAGCTTCATTCCCTCACGTTTCCAGGAATCTTTTTCATAGAACCGGTGGGGTTCATAGGTTCCGAGCCAGAAGCAGAATGGGGTTTCCGCAGGTTTTTCATTCAGAAAGGCTTCGAAATTTGCAGCATAGTTTACGGAGTTTATGCCTTTGTATTTCGGTTTTTCTTTAATGGTGTTATACACCGGTCCGGCCGGATTGTGCTCAGTTGGGTACGAGCCCGGGCCCCATCCTTTTCCGGTATAACCCACATGGAAACCGGCCTCCATAAGGAGGTGTGGATAAAATTTGAATTCGGAAGGAAATGCGGGCCAGTGGTTGGCTGCGGCTCCAAGTTGCCAGCTGTAGCGGCCGGTCACCAGACAGGCACGGGCCGGAGCACATTTCGGGTTGCAGTTATAGGCCTGTCTGAAGACAGCCCCATCCTCTGCAAGTCGGTCAAAAGCCGGCGTTTCAATCATGGTTCCGCCATATGCCCCGAAGGTATTCATGGAGGCATCATCGGCAATAATAAACAGAATATTCGGCGGAGTTGCTGCGTGCGCAAGGGCCGCGAGCGAGAGCAATAGGAACAGTGAGAGTTTCGTCATCGTTTTCATTTCGTTTTTGATTTCTTGTTTTTCGGTTGACGGTCATCGCGGTACTTTTTGAACTGCTGGGTTTCCATCAGCTCACCGGCTTCCAGGCGTTTCCAGAGATCGGGGGCCCGTTTTTTGACGCCGGCTTCGGTCTGTGCTGCCCACTCCATGGTCATTTCCGGCACCCGTTTGCCCAGGTCGGCGAGGCCCATGTCGTGATTGGCGGATTCCCACTGTTCTTCGT
The DNA here is from genome assembly GCF_034531395.1 of Pontiella agarivorans. NCBI lineage: Bacteria > Pseudomonadati > Kiritimatiellota > Kiritimatiellia > Kiritimatiellales > Pontiellaceae > Pontiella > Pontiella agarivorans. The sequence continues at coordinate 452,719 of NZ_JARVCO010000002.1, forward strand.
ATGTACGCATATGCTGAAGGACTTCGGCATATTCCGGATTCGTGGCCAGGTTGTTCAACTGGTCCGGATCTTTTTCGAGATCGTAGAGTTCTTCGGGCGGCTTGGAATCCGCCATATAGGCGAGTTGCGCACCGCTGAGTTTTCCTTCAGCTTTGAGTTTACGCATGACATGGATTGCCGGGCGGTTGAGGTCGAGATAGGCCTGATGGGCATCCCATGGAACTTCGGGCATGAGGTTTTTGATATAGGAAAATTTCCGGGTGGTGATACTCCGGGAACATTCATCAATTTCGTCCCAGATATCGCGAGCGGAACGGGCATATTCGCGGTAGACCGGGTTTTCGACGCCGAAAATAGGATTCCCGTCGAGATAGTCCGGCATTTCGGCGCCGGCCAGTTTCAGAATCGTGGCGGTGATGTCGGTGGTCATGACGATATCTTCAATGACCTGTCCCGGTTCAATAAGCCCGGGGCCCCAGACAATCATGGGAATATGGGTTCCGGATTCGTGAAGATAGCCTTTGCCGCGCAGGTTGCAACGGCCGTTGTCAGCGATGAAGACAACAATGGTGTTCTGGTCGAGCCCCTTGGTTTTGAGGTCTTCGAGAATGATGCCGACTTCGTTGTCCATATATTCAACAGTATCGAGATACGCGGCCCAGTCATACCGGGTTTCCGGCGTGTCGGTGATCCAGGGCGGCAGAACAACATCTTCGACGGATACAGGGTGTTCTGATTCGCTTCGAATTTTATTCCACCAGTCTCCGCGGTGGGTCACTTTGTGCTGGATCTGCTGGAAAAAAGGCTGATCTTCGGGGGTGATGACGTTGAGTTTGTCGAACAGACCGAAGTTTTCGACTCCGTCGTAGGGGCCGGTGGGTTCAGTCTTGAAATTGCAGTCAATTTTCTGGCCGTAACTGTAGACATATTCACTGCCGAGAATGCAGGTATAGCCGGCATCACGCAGAAAAACAGTGAACGGTTTATAGGGTTCCGGAATCGGTTTGTCGCGGTTGGAACGGTGGTGCTGCGCATCGAACAGGGTCTGGCTGCAGCCGACCATCATGGACGAGCGGCTCGGGGAGCAAATCGGATTGGCGACGTAGGCGCGTTTGAAGAGCATGCCCTCCTCGGCCATTTTATTGAGGTTCGGTGTTTTGACGGCCGGCATGCCGTAGCATTCCAGATCAAGTCCCATATCCTCAGACATCAGCCAGATAATATTGGGCCGGTCGGCTTTGTCAGCCCGGCAGAGGCCGGCTCCGGCCAGCAACGCGGTGAAAATCAGTGCATATTTCATATCGCCAATCCTTTGTACAGTGTTTCAAAGGTTGGAAGATAGCAAACTGCGCGGCATGCCGTAATGCGCTATCCCGTAAAATGCATGCAGTTTTTTGCCATAGCCTAGGGGGTTGCGGTTATTGATCTGTATTGGCCGGGAAGGGCACTGCGCTTTTAAGCATGTTCAAATTCGATATGATATGAGGAGCCGTGCGGACCGGTGAGCCGCCCATTTGTATCGGGAGCGTGAGTGCCCACCGTCTAATCATTATTTCCCGATGAGTTTGAGAAATTCGTTTCGGGTGGATTGGTCGCGGCGGAAGCTGCCGAGCATGGCGGAAGTGACCATGCAGGAGTTTTGCTTTTCGACGCCGCGCATCATCATACAAAGGTGCTGGGCTTCGATCACGACGCCGACGCCTTCGGGGGTGACGGTGTTCATGAGGGTGGTGGCTACCTGATTGGTGAGCCGCTCCTGAATCTGAAGACGACGGGCAAAATGATCGACGATCCGGGCCAGTTTGCTGACGCCGAGGACCTTACCTTCGGGGATGTAGCCGATATGGCATTTTCCGAAGAAGGGAAGCATGTGATGTTCGCAGAGGCTGTAGAGCTCGATGTCTTTGACGATGATCATGTGGTTGTCTTCAACGGTGAAAATGGCGTCGTTGATGACATCCTCAAGTTTCTGGTGATAGCCTTTTGTGAGAAATTCCATGGCTTTTGCTGCCCGTTTTGGGGTGTCGAGCAGGCCTTCGCGGGAGGGGTCTTCGCCTACGCTGCTTAGAATCTCTTGATATAAATGCTCCATGAATTGTACTCCGTGTTGCCTTTTTTGTGTTGCGGGGTGGAAGGGCGAATGTTCCAGAGATTGGAAAAAATAGGCAATACACAATGCAGACTAATTTCGTCTGAGTTTAGCGAGTACCACCGCGCCTTCGATAATCATCCAGGTTTGCAGAACGGTAATGATGCTGCCGATAACGAAAAGAAGCCATTTTTCGTCGGCATAATAGGAGAACAAATTGAGGCTCATACCCCAGACCGTCATGGCAATCATGAAGACCATAGGCAGCGCGGTGAAAATGATGTTGATTTTTTTGCGTGCGAGCCAGACGGTAATAACCAGCAGGGCCAGACCGCCGAGCAGCTGATTGACCGCCCCGAAAAGCGGCCATAAAGCAAGGGCCCCTTTTCCGCCGCCGCTCGAAAAGGCCAGAGCGAGAGCTGTTGCAACAGCAATGAATGTGGCGGGGTGTGTTTTTCCAAGGGCTGGAACTTTCACCGTTTCAGCGATTTCTGAAATAATGTATCGCTGGAGACGTGTGGCGGTGTCGAGTGTAGTGGCCGCGAAGGAGGCGACAAATACACCCATGAGAGTCAGGACAACGCCTTTCGGCAGGCCGATACCGGAGATCATGTTGGCGGCTCCGGTCACGAAAGCTTCAATTTTTGCGCCGAGTCCGCCGGCTGCGGCCCAGCTGGAATACTGTTGGTTGAAGGCGGCGACGCCGGTATAGGTGGTGCCGTCTTTTTCCAGACCGAGTCCGATGCCGGCGGCGCAGGCGATGATGACGATGATGGCCAGCATGCCTTCGAGCAGCATGCCGCCATAGCTGATGGGCTGGGCGCTGGTTTCAGCATCGCACTGTTTGGAAGAGGTGCCGGAGGAGACCAGACAGTGGAACCCGGAAATGGCTCCACAGGCTACCGTGATGAAAAGGATGGGGAAGAGATTCGGCGCGCCTGCGGCGTCGAGGTTGGTGGCCGGAGCGATCATGGGCGGGTGGGTGACGATGATGCCCAGGAGCAGCAGGGCCATGGCGATGCAGAGCTGGAAGGCATTGATGTAGTCGCGCGGCTGAAGGAGCACGGTGACTGGAAGGGTGGAGGCGACGTAGGCGTAAATCAGCAGGGCAATCACCCAGATGCCGACGCTGCTCATGCCGAAGGCTTCGGGCATATTGACCGGAACATATGCACCGATAATGATGGTGGCATACATCAGGATGGTGGCAATGATACCATAGGTGATGTGCGATTTCCCTTTTTTATACACCATGAATCCGAGCCAGATGGCGATGGGCAGCTGCAGCCATACCGGAATGACCGATTCCGGGAAAATGGCAAAAACGGCGGCAATCACCACGCCGAAAATCGCAATCACCAGCCAAAGGGCAAAAAAGATGATGAGCATGAAAAGCGATTTTACACGTGGATTGATCACGGTTCCGGCAATGTCACCGATGGTCCGGCCCTGATGACGCAGGGAAATCATCATGGAGCCGAAGTCATGAACTGCTCCCATAAAGATGGAGCCGACCAGGATCCAGATCAGTGCAGGGGCCCATCCCCAGATGACGGCGATGGCGGGGCCGACGATGGGCCCGGTGCCGGCGATAGAGGTGAAGTGGTGTCCGAAAAGTACGGTTTTGTCGGTGGCCACAAAGTCAATGCCGTCGTGATGCGTTTCACTTGGGCATTTGGCACCGGGATCGACTTTGAAAATTTTACGACCAAGAAACCGCCCGTAAGTGTGATAGGCGATAATGTACAGTACAGCGGCAGATGCGGCAATAATCAATGAATTCATAGTGCATCCGTTTTAGCGGTATTCAACTCGGCGGGAAAAGCTTTTTTGACTGTTAACTACTTATTTGACGCGAATTTACATGTAACACAGGTGGAAAGTGTATGTGAGGGGGCGATGGAGAGTTTTGCTCCGATTTTGGAGGCGCGGAAGCGCATGAGGGGGAGTCCCATGCCCTCGCGGGTGGTGGAGGAAAAGGGTCGGCCATCATTTTCAATGAGCACGGTGGTGGTCAAGGGATCCTGCTGGATGCCGATTTTGATCCGTTTCGGCTCTGCGTGGCGCAGGGCATTTGAGACTGCTTCAAAGATGATTTCGCTCAGAAAACGGACTTTGCCGTCCTCTATTGAGGCCCAGGCTGGATGATCATCGATTTCAAATTGCACATCATACAGCTGCTCACTCTGCTTTTTCAGGCTGCTCAAACTACTTTGAAGATCTTCGCCATGAGGCATGAGGTTTAACGTATTTTCGTCCATGGTACGAAGTTGCTTAATGCATGAACTGATGACGTGTGAAATTTCTTCGGCATCGGAGATGCGGGGATGATCGAGTTCCTCGAGACGCAGTTTCAGAAGCTGGCTGGTGGCCAGCATGGATTTGAGTTCATTGTAGGGTTGTTTTAATAGACTGGCATTCAGTTCGCGGCTTTCGAGCTGCTGGGCATCAATCAGATATTGAGTCAGTTTTTCGAGGTCTTCAGTTCGTTCAAGAACGAGCTCCTCAAGTGATTCATTGAGCCGTTTGTATTCCAGTTGCAGGGAGCGCAGAAGTGCGGTTCCGTATGAGAAAATTAATTGGGAAATGATCCCGAACGGATTGAAGCTTTCCTGAATAATTTCAGGATCGTTGGAATACGTGGTCAGCAGAAGAAAGTGGACCGGGATTGTGATTGCTGTGGTAATGAGTGCGCCGCGATACAGGAAAATCCATCCGCCCAGCATGGTCAGGGGAATGGAAAACAGCATGACGGTGATGGTGAGTTGAGGAAAGGTTGCGAACGCAAATATTATATATATGGTCCATGCTGCCAGATAGGTTTTTATTCCGATTTTTTTCATTGTGGATTCAGTGTGTGGGTAGTGGAACTTTAAAGTAAATGACCGATCGACCGGAGGTATCATGGTCTGTCGTCTGGAGGGTTCCGCAGATCTTGTCGGCCCGGTAACGGATGAGGTTGTAGATCGAGCAGGTTTCATCCTCTATCTCGACTTGCCCGTTGTGTTCGATTTCGACGACATAATTGTCATTGACGATTTTGAGGGTAAGGAGGATCAGATTTGCATTGCTGTGCTCCAGAAGGAAGGTACAGCATTCCTGGCACATTCGGTAGAGCTGGAGCGCCAGAGTTTCGGTCATTCCGCGCAGGTCTGAGCATTCGATTACATGCATTGATTTTTGGTGCAGTTCGGCATAGCAGGAGATCATTTCATTCAAAGCGGAATATAGACCGACCTGAGCAATGCGGACCGGAAACAGTGTGCGGGCAATCATGCGGATATCGTTGTGAGCATTTGATGCTTTTTGGGAAAGCTTTGCGGTCAGATCGGCCGGAGTTTCCGGTTCATGTTTCAGCTGGCTTTCCAATGAGGAGCTGATCAGTTTAATTCCAGTGAGCTGTTGGCCGATGCCGTCGTGAAGTTCCTGTCCCAGTGCCACCCGTCTGTTTTCTGCGTTTTCGAGGAGTTCATTGCTCAGCCAAGTCAGTTCCTGATCGCGTTTGCGGACCAGACTGTCGAGTTCCTGATTCAGCTTGCGAATACCGTCATAGTTTTGGCGCAAATATCCGGCTACATAAGAGATGGTGATATAAAGTATGGGGCTGGTGAGTTTTGTCTGGTAGCATACGAATTGATCGCCGTAGAAGAAGCTTAATAAATAAGCATGGTATATCATATTAATCAGTGTGGCGATGAGGCCGGCTTTAGTGCCGAAAGTCCATGCTGTTACAGCAATCAGTGCAAAGCTTGGAATGGCGGCATTTACATTTAATAGGGGATACATCCTGAATGAAAACGTAATGTATACGGCCCATGCTAATGAAAGTAGAATGTGTTGTTTTCGAATCACTTGTGCATGTCTGAAGGTTTAATGGTTTGACTCAACGGTTGTTGCATTTCTAAGTAAATGGCCGAACGCATTCGGCGGACGCAGGCAATGCGGACCGGAAGCAACTTGAGGTCGATCCGATTTTTCAGGAGTGACACGGTGTAGATAATCACGAGGGCTATTCCGGTTCCGGAGGCCTTATCTTCATAGTACACGACATATTCGGCATGGATTTCATAAATGATGCTCAAAATGATTATCGTTAACAGATAAAAAAGAAGTCCGCGTTCTCTGCCAAAAAGCCAAGTGGCCATGCCGATAAACATCATGAGAGGAATCAGCACATTTGAATTCCATTGCCTGAACAGGATGAAGCTGAAGACGCATTGAGCGACAAAGAGAGTCCAGAATAACGTTATCGTCAGTTTCTTCATGCCGCTGCCCCAGAATATGCAGAGTTGAGAGGAATGGCACACTCCAGCACGCAGTCGGGGGAAGGGTCTGAGGAAAGCAGGGTGCCGTTAATACGTGCCAGCCGATAGCGAATCAGTTGCGAAATATCGGGCGGTGTCATCTCGGTATTTGGCGGATTTCTTTTGTATGCGATATGCAGCTGGACGCATTCCTGACGTTCAGTGACCCTGATGTCGATATTTGTTACGTGCAGTTTATCGATGGCGTGAAGGCTTATTTCCTGACATATGCGGTACAGTTGCAAGGCGATGTCGTCCGGAAGGGGTAAGTCGATGCTCGAGCAGCTAATGTGCAGTGTTGTATTTTTGATGCTGTTCAGCGTAGAAGAAAGTTCATTGAGCGCAGGAATCAGGCCGGTGGAACTGATTTTGACCGGAAAGAGCATGCGTGAAATCTTTCTAATCTGTATGTGTACCCCGGCTGCACGCGATAATATGCGGTCGGAGAGTGCGGCATCCCGATTGCGTTCCTCCAGCAGTTGCTCGGTCAGGGAGGCGCTCAGGAGTTGGATGCCGGTAAGCTGCTGACCGATGCTGTCGTGCAATTCCTGGCCAAACCGGGTTTTAAAACGTTCTGATTCGGAGAGTAGTTTGGTGGTCAGCTCATCCAGCTTCCGGTTTCGGAGTTTGACGAGTTGGTCCAGTTCGGCGTGTTTGCTTTTCAGGCCGGTTTGTATGGTGCGCAGATGGCCGACCAGGTAGGAAATGGCGATGATTATGATATAGCCGTTGAACGTATATTGGTAATACGTAACCTGATCCGCATAAACGATTCCCGTTAGTGCAAAATTGTGGAACAGGGATAGCAATGTCATCCAGAGACCGGCCGTTGTTCCGTAGAGCCAGGCACCGAGGCCGATCAGGGGGATCAGAGGAAGCACGCATGTAATATTCAGACGGGGAAACAGCAGAAAGGTCGCTACGATGTAGCCGAGCCAGAGTATGCCGTATGTCAGAGCCTGTTTTGATTCGCGTGCATTCATCCTTATTTGACCCACCTTAATCTGAGGCGCGCCATTACGAAAGCAAATCGTGCGACAGTCTATATAGGACCATATTTGTTTGCGGCGCTTCGGACCTTTTCGTATGGTGTTGCTATGATGAAGAAAACGCCGCTGCATACGCAGCATCAGCAATTGGGCGCCCGTATGGGGGAATTCGGCGGATGGGATATGCCGATTCAGTATGCGGGTATTCTCGATGAACACGATCATACCCGGAATCACGCTTCCGTATTTGATATCTGCCACATGGGCGAATTTGAACTTTATGGAAAAACTGCGCTCCGGGATCTGGAACATCTACTGACCTGCAACATCCGGTCTTTAAAAATCGGGCAGGTTCGCTATGGCTTCATGCTGAATGAAGCGGGAGGAGTGATGGATGATCTTACCTGCTATCGGCTGGATGAAAACCGCTACATGCTGGTCGTCAATGCCGGAACGCTCGAAAAGGATGCGGAATGGATTCAGAGTCACCTGTCCGCCGAAACGATTTTTGTCGATCTCTCGGCCGAGACCGCCAAGCTGGATGTCCAAGGTCCGGAATCGCGCGATGTGCTTGAAGAGGTATTCGGCTGCACTCTTCCGGAGCTCGAATATTTCCGGTTCAAAGAGTTCCATGCCTGCGAAGCTTCAACCATCATCAGCCGGACCGGCTATACCGGCGAACTGGGCTACGAAATCTATCTGCCGAACGATGCTGCGATCCGGTTGTGGGAAAAGCTGGTGGCGCATCCCTATTGCGAACCTGCCGGCCTCGGCGCGCGCGATACACTGCGTCTGGAAATGGGCTATGCGCTTTATGGCCATGAGTTGAATGAAGAGCGTTCCCCCTCCGAAATGACGCGCGGTCTGTTTATTGATCGAAATAAGCAATATATCGGAAAACAACGTGTCATGCAGGATCTTGGAGAACCGCAGAATCTGTTGGTCGGTCTCAGGTTTCAATCAAAACGGGCTGCTCGTGAGGGCGATAAGGTTTTTTCCGGGGACCGCGAAATCGGTGTTGTCACCAGTGGATCGCTGGCCCCGAGTCTGGGGGTAGCCGTTGCCATGGGATATGTTGAACATGCTTTTTCCAGGGTCGGGAAAGAGCTGGAAGTTGAAATCCGCGGCCGGCGTTTTCCAGCCGAAATCGTTGATCTGCCGTTTTATAAAAAAGGAACCGCAAGGGTATCATGAAAAAAACGCCATTCTGTGCAACGAGTGAGCTGGATCAGCAGGCGATGTTTGAGACGCTTGGAATTCAGGATTATGATGACCTGTTCGAGGCGATTCCGGACGAGCTGAAGCCCGGTGAGCTGGATATTCCTGAAGGACTCTCCGAAATGGAGATGATGCAGCACATCCGCAGGATTGCTTCTAAAAACTCCACTGACCTGGTGAATTTCTGCGGCGCGGGATTTTATGATCATTATATTCCGGCGGCCGTAAATGCGTTGGCGAGCCGCGGCGAGTTTTACACAGCTTATACTCCGTATCAGCCGGAAGCATCGCAGGGGACGCTGCAGGCGGCGTTTGAATATCAGACCGCGATCTGCCGTCTCACGGGGATGGAGGTGGCCAATGCCTCGCTGTTCGATGGGGGAACGGCGCTGATTGAAGGTATTATGATGGCTTTGCGACAGACGCGCCGGAATAAAGTTCTGGTTGATGAAGGCGTAAATCCCATTTACCGTGAAATGCTTCGCTGTTATACGCAGAATCTTTCGGTCGATTATGAAGAGGTGAACCTTTCGCCGACCGGTATTGCCCATCGCAAAGTTTACCGTGAAGTGCTCGACGATTCCATCGGCGCCGTGGTGCTGCAGAATCCGAACTTTTTCGGCTGTCTCGACAATCTTTCCGATCTGATTGACGAAGTTCACGCGGTTAAAGCTCTGGCGATTATGTCGGTTTATCCGATGGCGCTGTCGCATGTGGAAACACCCGGCGCAATGGGGGCGGATATTGTCACCGGGGAGGGGCAGAGTCTGGGGCTTCCGCTGAACTTCGGCGGGCCCTATCTGGGGTTTATGGCCACCCGTAAAAAACTGGTTCGCAAAATGCCGGGCCGTATTGTCGGCGAGACGGTAGACAATCAGGGCCGGCGCGGCTACGTGCTGACGCTTCAGGCGCGTGAGCAACATATCCGCCGTGAAAAGGCGACGTCGAATATCTGCTCGAATGTGCAGCTCTGCGCGCTGCGGGCAATCATTTATCTGTCGCTGATCGGTCGCGAGGGCTTCCGCGAGGTCGGCCGCGACTGCATGGATCGCGCTTCCTATGCCTGGCATAAACTGACGCAGATCAATGGCGTGGAGCCCGCGTTCAACCGCCGTTTTTTTAATGAGTTTGCAGTTCGTCTGCCGAAGGATGCCTCGTCGGTTGTGAGTGCGCTGGTCGACCAGGGCATCGCTGCCGGTTTCCCGGTCGGGCGATACTATGAAGGCATGGACAACGTCCTCCTGCTTTCTTTCACCGAAAAGCGGACGAAAGAAGAGATCGATATCATGGTGGCCAAACTCGAAAGTGCATTAAAGGCGTAAGGAAATCCAAGATGAAAACGATTTATGAAAAATCTTCGCCGGGGCGTCCCGGAATCCGGATGTCTTCATTGAAAATTTCGGCGACGGAGGAGATTCCTACGAAGTATCTGCGGAGTGAGCCGGCGGAATTGCCGGAGGTTTCCGAGGCGGAGGTGGTGCGCCATTTTACGGCGTTGTCGCGGTTGAATTTTTCGGTGGACACGCATTTTTATCCGCTGGGTTCGTGCACGATGAAATACAACCCGAAAGCGTGTGAGGCGGCGGCGAACCTGCCGGAGCTGACGGAGGTACATCCGCTCTGGCCGCAGCTGCGCGGCGGGGGCATGCTGACGCAGGGATCGCTGGCGGTGCTGTATAACACCGAACGGCTGCTGTCGGAGGCGACGGGACTCGATGAATTTACGCTGCAGCCGATGGCCGGGGCGCATGGCGAACTGACCGGTGTGATGATTATGGCGGCGTACCATAAAGACAAAGGGAATGCCGATAAGGATCATATTATCATTCCGGACTCGGCGCACGGCACCAATCCGGCCAGCGCGCAGGTGGCGGGCTATAACGTGGTGACGATTCCGTCGGATGCAAACGGCGTAATGGATTTTGACCTTTTTATGGAAGCGTTGAATGAAAAAACAGCGGGGGTGATGTTGACGAGCCCGAATACGCTGGGAGTTTTCAATCCGCGTATTAAGGAAATCTGTTCGGCGGTGCATGATGTCGACGGCCTGATGTATTACGACGGCGCAAACTTTAATGCCATTATGGGTCGTTATCGGCCGGGCGACATGGGCTTTGATATCTGCCATCTGAATCTGCATAAATCCTTTGCGACGCCGCATGGCGGCGGCGGCCCCGGGGCCGGACCGGTGGGCGTGGTGGAAAAGCTTCGTCCATATCTACCGATTTCGCGGGTTGAGAAAACCAAGGACGGCACTTTTACGCTGAATTATGATGAGCCGAAGAGCATTGGATATATTGCGCCGTTCTACGGAAACTTCGGTATTATTGCGCGGGCCTATGCCTATATTCTTTCGCTGGGGCGTGACGGTATGCTGGGTACGAGCAACCGGGCGGTGCTGAATGCAAACTATTTGCAGGAAAAGCTGCGGCCGCTTTTCGGGGAAAAATACAAAGGCCGCTGCATGCATGAGTTTGTATATTCCGGGGATGTGCTGAAGCCGTATGGGGTGCATACGCTGGATTTGGCTAAAGGAATGATTGATCGGGGAATTCATCCGCCGACCGTTTATTTCCCCCTCAATGTTTCCGAGGCGTTGATGGTGGAGCCGACGGAGAGCGAGGACCGGGATACGCTGGATCGCTTTGTTGAAGTGATGGAAGAGCTGTTTGAGTTGGCGAAGACGGAACCGGAGCAGTTGCATAAGGCACCGGTAAGCACACCGGTGGGGCGGCTGGATGAAGTGAAGGCTGCGCGCGATATGCGGCTCAGTCAGGAATGAATTTCTGGTAACCGGATCCGTATTCAATATAGAAAGTCGTAAAGAATTCTATTTTTCCGGTCCTTGGAACGGGTTGTTCGTGACATAGCTGATTATATTGATAATATTTTGAACATAATTCGACAGATAGGGTCTTACCTGTTTCAGTTGGTTAAATTAAATCAAGGAGAGTCTAACATGAAGAAAGTACTGAGTGTCGCACTGGTAGCATTGTTTGTTGCAGGAACGTCTGCATTTGCCGGCGAAAGCTGCTGCGCGAAAAAAACAGCGAAAACGGAATGCTCGAAAGAAAAATCCTGCTCCAAAGACGCTGCTAAAAAATGCAGCGCGGATAAGAAAGAATGCAGCAGCAAAAAAGAGTGCACCAAGAAATAGTTGATTCTGTTTTGCATGTTTGAAAACCCTTCCGGAACCGGGAGGGTTTTTTTATTATTCCAGTCTTTGGAAGGTTTCTGAGGTTGGTGGCTGCGAGCGGGCAGGTTTCCAATTTCCGGAAAAAAGGGAAATCGGGTTTGCGGCGCGGGTGGGGCGGCGGTATTGTTTAACGCGTCTGGAAAACGGATGGAAAAATGGATGATGAGGATTTCAGGAATAGGGATGATGCGGCCAGACCGCCGCATATTTTCAGCCCGGATGCAAGTGAGCGTAACTGGGCGATGGCCTGTCATCTTTCGGCGGTAGGCGGTTACCTGTTGCCTTATGTCCTGGCTCAGTTTGTGATTCCGCTGGTGATCTGGCTGATGAAGCGTGACAGCGGCGCGTTTATTGATGCGCAGGGCAAAGAAACGGTTAATTTTCAGCTCAGCCTGTTGCTGTATGCGGTTGTGCTTACGCTGTCGGTGATCGGTTTGCTGTTGCTTCTTCCGTTGGTCATTTTCGGGTTTGTCTGTCCGATTGTCGGTGCCGTGAAAGCGAGTGAGGGACGCGAGTTCCGGTATCCGCTGTGTATTCATTTTATTAAATAGAGCATTCAGGAGAATGGATTTAGATGTCAGCAGAACGTATTGATGGAAAACAGATTGCCGCAGATATCCGGGCAGAACTTAAAGCAGAGGTTGCCGCGTTGAAAGAGCGGGGCATTGTTCCGGGGCTGGGCGTGATCCTGGTGGGCGAAGATCCGGCGTCGAAATCCTATGTTTCCGCAAAAGAAAAAGCGTGCGAAGCAATCGGCATTTTTTCTGATGACAACCGGCTTCCGGCTGAAACCACGCAGGAGGAGCTGCTGGCGGTGGTGGAACGTATGAACCACGATCCGAAAATCAACGGTATTCTGGTGCAGCTTCCGTTGCCTGGCCATATTGATGAATCGGCCGTGCTGCTGGCGATTGATCCGGACAAAGATGTTGACGGATTTCACCCGATGAATGTGGGTAAAATGATGATTGGCGAAGAGGCGTTTCTGCCTTGTACCCCGCATGGCGTCGTGCAGATGCTGATGCGCAGCGGGGTGGAAACCGAGGGTGCGCATGTGGTTGTGGTGGGCCGCAGCAATATCGTTGGAAAGCCGGTGGCCAATATGCTGCTGCAGAAAAAAGAGGGGGCGAATGCCACGGTCACGCTGTGTCATACCCGTACGAAAGATCTCGCTTCGCATGTCAAACAGGCGGATATCATTATTGCGGCTTCGGGTCGGCCGAATACCATTACGGCGGAAATGGTGAAAGACGGCGCGGTGGTCATTGATGTCGGCGTGAATCGGGTGGAGGATGCTTCCCGGGAGCGTGGGTATCGCCTGGTGGGGGATGTGGATTTTGAGGAAGTCAGTAAGGTGGCATCGAAAATTACGCCGGTTCCGGGGGGGGTTGGGCCGATGACCATTACCATGCTTTTGTTTAATACCGTTGAGTCGGCAAAACGTGCAAACAGAATTGACTGAGTTTTACAGGGGTGTAAACAACAACTAACCAAATGAAGGAGTCATCGTATGATCTCAAAGAAAATGCAGAAGGAACTGAATCAGCAGGTGAACAGAGAATTCTATTCCGCGTATATGTATCTGGCGATGTCGGCTTACTGTAATACGATCGGCCTGCCGGGGTTTGCGCACTGGATGCGTATGCAGTATGAGGAAGAGAGCATGCATGTGACCAAGATGTATGACTATATTCTCGGCCAGGGAGGAGAGATACATCTTCTCGCTATAGAGGAACCGGTAAAAGAATACGGATCCCCGCTGGAGGTATTCGAAAAAACGTTGGAGCATGAGCAGTATGTCACCAGCCTGATTCATAAACTGATGGATCTGGCGGTGCAGGAAAAAGATTATGCAACGCAGACCTTCCTTCAGTGGTATGTAACTGAACAGGTTGAAGAGGAAGCAAACGTGAATGATATTCTGGCCCCGCTGCGTATGGTGGGCGAGGATAAAGGCGGATTGATGATGATTGATCAACAACTGGCCGGACGTGCGGCTCCGACCCCGCTTCCTGCATAATTATTACGGAGATAAACGATGAGAAAGACGGTTGTTGCAGGATTGATTGTTTTAATGGCTTCCGCTTCGGCATTTGCATCGCGTAAAGATGAAATTACGCTGGTGATGGTTCCGCGGGAGGACAACGTGGTCCGTGTGGGGCTCGATTTGGCTAACCGATATCCCACGCTGCTGGTCAGCTATAAGGTCAACGGCGGTGTCGCATCGCTGCACGGCTGGACCGGCAAGGAATGGGTGAATATTGCAGTTGATGCATTCAAAGCGGGCGATTTTTTCCGTACGGGACCGGATTCGGCGTTGATTATCGATGAGGATAATGCGCTGGCGGATTCGCTGCTTCCCGCTGAGGACTGGTGCCCGGCCGTCTATAAAATTACGACCACGGAGACCCGGCCGCTGCTGCATCTGACCGGGCAGTATTACGACTTCGGATACAAGGATTGGAAGTGGTTCTGTGAGAACTATAAAATGTCTATGGAAGCCATCAATCCGGAGGGGTTGAATGTGGCCTGGTATCACAAACGCTTCAGCGACAACCTTAAAAATAAGCCGGTGGCAGCGGATGACCTGAAATTCTGGATGGCCGTGCGCCATCCGCTGCCTGCGGTGACGGAAGCCGTGGTTGAAAACGAGCGGGCGGCGGAAACAAATTCAGTTGAATCCGCTGTGCAGCCCGAAATGGAAACGCCGGAAGATGCCATGCTCATGAATCCGCTGACGAATGAAGTTCCGGAAGCAGTCGTTGTCGGTTCGGATAAGGTTGAAGATCTGAAAAAAGACGCCGGGGAGGCGCGGGATGATAGGTAAGATTCTTTCAGGATCTCTTCTGTTGCTTTCGCTCGCATTTTCCTGGGGTTGTGCTTCCGCCCCGGAACAACCCGAACACCGTCCGAAACTGGGGATTGCCCAGAACAGCGATGGGGTAGTGACGTTTGCCATCAGTACGGAGAAAGATTATATCTATGCTCTCTACTATGAAGATCCGGAAACCCGTGCATGGAAGCTTATTCCGGGCTGTGAAAATATACGGGGAACAGGGGGGCAGGTTGAGGTGCAGAAAACGTTTAAGTCGCGTGGTCCTCTGCCTTCATTCACGGTACGGCACACACGGGTCAATTAGTCGGTTTTGAAGGTGGTCAGAACGGGACGGTGGTCGGATGCAGCATAGGTTAGCGGATGTCTGATCACCGTTGATTTTTCGGGGACGACATCATTGAGCATGACCGCGTTGGCAAAGAAATAGTCGAAACGGGTGTGCAGTTCTGCTGATGAATCATAATAGGTCCAGGCATCACCGCCCGGTTCCTGAGGCCGGAGATCAAAAAGGTTTTTACGCGATTTTCCGGTAACTTCACGTATTGCGGCCGAATTCGGGTTGTCATTCATATCGCCGGTAACGAGCAGTTTGCAATCGGGATCTTTATCCAGAATACGGCGTACCACTTTATTCAGCAACCGGGCTTCATTGCGCCGCATTTCGGTCTGACCGAGCCGGTTGTAGATCTTGGATTTCAGGTGGGCATTGAGCAGGTGGAATGAATAGGTTTCTGAGATCTGAATCTGCGTTTCGAGGAAGCCTCGAGCCACCGGCAGCCGTGCCTTTCCGATGGAATACCATTCGTTGGTATGGTGCGTACTGTCCATGATTGGATAGCGGCTCAGTACGGCCAGGTTGTTGTCGTATCGGCCGCGTTGCAGAAGTTCCACATATTCATACTGTACACCCTGTGTTTTAAGCCATGCCTGTAATGCATGAAGGTAGGTTTCGTTTCCGATTTCCTGAACGGCGAGAATATCGGGATTCGCTTCACTGATAATCCGGGCAACGGCACGGCATTCGGAGTCCGGTTTCGGATCGTCTGCTCTGCCATCTCCATCGCGGTCGAGCAAGGTGAAGTTTCTGAGGTTGTATGTCATCACCGTAAATTCCCGGGTCTGCGCCGAGGACCCGGACAAAACCAGGATGCTAAGCAGGATTTTCAATACGTTCGGCAACATCTCGATATCCAATGTCGAAGGTGTAGATCTCTTTCAGCAGAGCGGTCCCTTTTTCCGGCTCACCGGTTTGCATTCGCAGTACACCGAGTTCGTACAGCACTTCTTTTCGCGTTTCATTCATATCCGGAAGTTCAGCCAGTGCTTTTTCAAACTGTTCGGAGGCAATATCGGCCTGGCCTTTTTCATAAAAGGCTTTCCCCAGATAAATCAGGGCTCTGATTCTTCGGTGGGGGTTGTGCTGTGCAGATTGAAATTGCTGAATGGCTTCGGTGAGTTGTCCGGCCTTGTAGCAGAGCTTGCCGAGTTCGAATTTAAGTTGAAGATCGTTCGGATAGCGCTCGGTTTCGCGGCGAGCAGATTGAATTTTCAGGTGGGCAAGTTCTTGTCGCAATAAGACGGCCTCGGCTTCATTCTGGTCATCTTCTGCCGCGGCCAGCCGAATCGCGAGCTGTCTTTCACGGGCGGTTTGCAGTTTTTTTTCAGCGGCTGTATGTTCCGGGTGCAGTGTGGAGAATTCTTCCAGAATCCGGATGGCACTGTCGTATTTCCGTTCCCGGATCATTTGGTCGGCGTAGGCCATTTTCAGTGCTGGGTCGGCGGGTTCCTGCATCAGCTCATTCTCGGTTTCAGGTACAGGGGGGGATGACATTTCCGCTTTTCTTCTTCCGGTTTTTCCCATGGTAAGGCGGGCTGCCGCATCTTTAAGTGCTTTGGCTGCCTGTGCATCGCCGGGAATGAGCTGCGCGATTTTTTCCCGGCATTCAAATTCGAGGTCGATTTGGTTGGTTTGTTGATACAGTCCGGCCAGGCGGGAGAGCAGGGCAGCCTCTGCAGGTCGGTTTTCGTTGATGATTTCGAGGGTGAGAATGGCAATTTCCGGAAGATCAGCAGCTTCGGCGGCATCGGCCTGCAGCTTCGCATATTTCGGATTCAGCGGATCGGATTTGAGCAGTTTTTCCGACAGCTCAACGGTCAGTTCGGGCTGTTTTTTCAGCCGTCTTGCGGCTTTTGCATACAAGGCCAGATTTTTTGCGGCCGCCCGTCGGCCGGGCGGGTTCTGTTTTGCGAGTGTGACGGCTGCTGTACGGAGTTTCCGGCGGACTTGGAGCAGGCGGGGTTCCAGAGCAAGGACCGTTTCGAACATGTCCATGGCATAGGCATAGTTGTTCCGTTTGAGGGCCTGTAGGCCCTTTTCATAGTAGGGCAGGATATCGTCGGGTGCATTCTCTAGTTTCACTTCAGCCATTGATTTACGCCTTCTGGATTCGGGACATAGTATTCCTGCCCCGGGAAAAATCAATCCGTTTACAGCACGGGCGTCATAAGGGCGCAGAGGTTTTCACCGAGTTTTTGCAGACGCGGGCGGTTAAGCCATTCGTTAAGGTCAACTTCTGAGCTGTCAGCGATGTCCTCTTTGATCATACGTTTGATGGCCGTCACGGCATTCTGTTCTTCGAAAAGAGCCGTGGTTTCATAGTTCAGTTCCAGACTGCGGATGTCAATATTGGCGGTGCCCACGAGGGCAACCGAGGTGTCGATCACCATGGCTTTGGCATGGATGAACGGAGGATTGCGGTGAAATATGCGTACGCCGGCATCCAGGAGCTCTTCGTAGAGTGCTTTCGAGGCCATGCCGGCATAACGGTGGTTGTTCTGCTTAGGAACAACGATACGGACATCGACTCCTCGCCGGGCGGCGGAACGAACGGCCTGAATGATGTCGGAACTGGGCACAAAGTATGGCGACACGATCAGAATCTGTTCCTGAGCTTCCACGATGGCATTGAAGAAAACCTCGGCCAGCAGACCGGGGGCGGAAGAGGGGCCACTGTCGATCAGCCGTGCATTTACGTTTCCGCAGGAGATGATTTCCGGGAACAGATCGGCCTGTAGAAGATCATCGACAGATTCGCGTGTCATGAAAAACCAGTCGCTTAGAAAGGAGAGTTGCAGCTCGTGGACCATCGGGCCTTCGACTTTAAAATGGTAATCACGAATGGCCTTCCGACCGTTGGAAGTCACATTTTCCGAGGAGATATTCACGCCGCCGAAAAATGCAATGCGGCCATCAACGACCAGATTCTTCCGGTGATTACGCAGGTTGATTTGAAACTGAGCTTTCAGCGGGTTGGCCTGAGTCCAGCCGCAGATTTCGAAGTTGGGAATATTCCGGTATTTCCGAAACATACCTCCAAGATAAGCGTGGGTGGAGCCGAACCGGTCAAAAAGAAGGCGGACTTTAACACCTTCCTCGGCTTTTTTTTTCAGGGCGTCCAACAGCATACGGCCGGTTTCATCGCGGTGGATAATGAAGCTCTGCATGTGAATGTGGTGTTTTGCCGAGCGAATGGACTGAAGCATCAGTGGATAAGCGGCATCGCCGCTTGCCAGCGGAAAGACGGCATTGGATGAGAGCAGGGGATGTTCGGGAATGATGGCATCCACGGCTTGATTGAGCTTTCGGCTCATGCGGTTTTCAATCGTTTCAGACGCTGAGCAGTAGTCCAGATGCCAGGCGCGCAACGGTGTTTCTGCGGCGAGCCGGGCATCTCTTTTTTTCATCAACATCTGGTTGGTGAGCTGTCGTTCCAGGCCCTTTATTGACACGCGGTCGATGCCGAATGAAAGGTAGACGAGCGGACCGATAAGCGGGAAGGACCAGGCCAGGAAAATCCAGAGGACGGTGGAGCTTGCATGACGGCGGCGCTGCAGGGCATGCAGGGTGACGCCGATGAATGCGCATAAATGCAGCATCGTGCTGAACACAACCCAGAATGTGAGGTCGGAACTGTTTGAAATCATGGAAGGAATCCTAGGCTTGGTATAAGAAAATGAACAGGTAAAATTCATTGTGCGGGGTTGCCTTCGGAATCCAAAGGACTACAGTTAAGCCATGAGATTTTTGCTATATAATATCTGTTATGGAACACACGGTAACCAGAAAAAATTTCCGTTGCTTGGATTGCTGGGGGGAACAACGAACCATCTGGGCGAAATCATCAAATTTCTCGGCGAGAAAAATCCTGATGTTATCGGCCTGGTTGAGGTTGATAACGGGTCCTACCGGCACGGGAAAAAATGTCAGGTGGAGCATATTGCCGATCAGTTGGGTCATTTTCATTCATACCGCTCAAAATATGCGGAGAATTCCCGGTGGCAGCAGGTGCCGATCTATAACAAGCAGGGGAATGCGTTTCTGGCCAAGGATGCTATTCATAAAGAAAAATTCCATTATTTTGACAAAGGCATGAAAAAACTGGTGATGGAACTGGAGCTGAAGGAAGTGACCTTTTTTCTGGTACATCTGGCGCTCAGTTTTAAAACGCGGCAGCGGCAGATTCTGCACCTGTATGACATGATCAAAAACACGGATCGGCCTCACATTGTGGCCGGCGATTTCAATGCGTTTGCGGGGGAGGATGAAATTCGACTGTTTATGTCGGCCAGCGGGCTTAAAAATGCAGATGTGAATATGCAGCCTTCGTATCCCAGCCGCGGTCCCAAACGGCATCTGGATTTCATCCTCCACAGTCCGGAAATTACCGTCACTGATTTCGAAATGCCGCGGGTTGATCTTTCCGATCATCTGCCGCTGGTGCTCGATTTTGAGATTGGGAAGAAATCCTGTACTTAATCGGGATAAAGCCATACTCTCCTGTGGCTTGAGGTGAATACATGACAGAATTTTTTATTGGTATGGCGGTAATGCTCATTCTGGCGGCGGCGCTGTGGGTGTGGAACAAAACGCGCAAAAAGGCTCCGGCAAAAGAAGTTCGCGTTTTTTCAAGCATCGAGCAGTTGAAAGCCATTGGCCAGCTCTCCGTTTATAAAGTACTGACCAAGGAAATCGTGACAGAAACCGATCACACCTGGGGCGAGTTCGGAAACCGTTATCTCGGCTGGGTGCTCAGTGGAAAAAAGATGGCCATGATTTTCGAATTTGAAATCGATTTTCGTTACAACCTTCAAAGTCCATATTTTGAAATCAGTGAAAAGGGCGAGGGGATCTATGCGGTGAGCATGCCGCCGTGCGATTACGAAGTGAATATTCGTGATATTCGTTTTTACGATGAACAGGGGTCAAAGTTGCTGCCCTGGCTGCTGCCGGATCTTCTCAACGGGTTTCTCAGCGGCGGCTTTAAAGAGCAGGACAAAAACAATCTGGTCGATGCCGCTAAAGGGCACGCCCAGAAGCAGGCGCTGGAGCTGATCAATAATATCCAGTCCGAAGTTCAGAAGTCGGCCAAGAATACGCTGAAATCGCTCAGTCGCGCATTTGGAGCTCGGGAAATCGATTTCGCGTTCACAGCGCAGGAGGCGGAAGCCAAACAGGTTTCGGTTGAAGTTTCAGAAAAAATTGCATCGTAAACCGCTGAGATATTGCAGAAACGCTGTATTTAGTAGGTCTCTTCAGAAACTCTGCCGTTCAGCACGGTTTCTGTTGCTCCGATACCCAGCCGGGTAGCGCCCTGCTGAAGAAATCCAATCGCCTGATCCCATGTGCGGATACCGCCAGAGGCTTTCACGCCCATTGTTTCGCCAACGGTTTTCACCATGACGTCGATTATTTCCGGAGTGGCCGAAGAGGGGCCGAATCCCGTAGAGGTTTTCACAAAATCGGCACCGGCTTCTCTTGAGATTTCACAGGCTGCCGCCACTTCTTCCAGGGTCAGGAAACAGCTCTCCTGAATCACTTTCACGAGGGCATTTTCCGCATGCGCAATCTCAGTGACGGCCTGAATATCTTTTCGCACGTCGTCATAGTTTCCGGACAAAAAGCGGCCGATATTCATGACCATATCAATTTCCCGGGCACCGTCTTCGAGCGCCAGTCGCGCCTGAGTGATTTTTGCCGCCGTTGTGTCGGCTCCGTGGGGAAAGCTGAGTACCGTCGAAACCAGCACCTTCGAATCGTTTAAAAGTTCGGACGCCAGTCTCACGTCGCAAGGGCGGACGCACATACTGGCTACCCCGTATTTTAAACACATGTCAGCGTTACTGCGCACATCAGCAACAGTCTGATTGGGTTTCAGTACGGCGTGATCGATTGTTGAGGCAACCTGCTCCATCGTATAGGGCATCGCTTGGTCCTTTCATAGAAAAGCCGCCCGGCTGGGGGGCGGCTTTCATTTTTCCAGCGGTTGGAAATTTATTTTGCGGTTATACGACGGATGTATTCTTTATCTTCGTCGGAAAAAGCGCTTCCGGGAATGGTTGTTTCGCGACCGTTTTTGGAACTCTTCAGGGTAACCTGTCCCTTTTCGACTTTTACGAACAGAGCGTTGACGGTGATCGTGCGACCTTTAATGGTGATATTCCAGTCGCGATAGTCGATGACTTCGCCGGAAGCGGAAGTTTCTTTATCCGGAACTGCCGGAATACCACCACCTGCGACGATCGGACCTTCTTTTTTCTCTTCCAGTCGCGG
Organism: Pontiella agarivorans; assembly: GCF_034531395.1. Taxonomy (NCBI): domain Bacteria; kingdom Pseudomonadati; phylum Kiritimatiellota; class Kiritimatiellia; order Kiritimatiellales; family Pontiellaceae; genus Pontiella; species Pontiella agarivorans. Next base: position 473,961 of record NZ_JARVCO010000002.1, read on the forward strand.
ATTTTTCACAAATTTGGTCGGGATGCCGTCAACACGAACGGTATCTGCCGGTCCCGATGCGGGAATGGGGAACGGGAAATAAGTGCTTCCATCGCCGGAATCCAGTAATACTGCACCTTCTTCATAATCGACGGGCTCAAAATCTACGAGGTAGAATCCGAGATATTCAGGAACGTTATTATATACAATGAGGTGGTATCCCCCTTTTTTCAAGGTACCTGAATAAATGTGATAGTAATCATCTTCACCATCAGCACCTTCGAATTCCAGCGAGCAGACGCTGTAAACCTTCATTCGATCCTGATAATGGGGGTCGCCGAGTTCCTCCATGAGTTTCTGAACGTCTCTTTTATCCGGATCATTTTTTTTGGCGGCCTCAGCCTGCATCAGCCCGGTGACAGCAACAGTGGCGCAAATCAACGTTGTAAGTGTTTTTCTCATCCTTGATCGTCTCCTTATCTCATGTTTGATCGGTGCATCCTAAATCTATCGTGTCCACTTTTCCTACATAAATAGAGCTTTTGCTTTGGAATCGCTATGTTTTTCTCACTTTTATTAAAGGAACGTCCGCGAAATCGTGAATTAGACACTTGGCAGGGTGGTGGGCTTTCTGCATAATGCGCGGCCTTTTTGAAGTTTACACAACCGAGGGACATATAATGTACAGTGCATCCGACCTTAAAAAAGGCCTGAAAATCGAGATCGACGGCGACCCGTGCATGATCACCAATTTTGAGTTTTCCAAACCCGGGAAAGGCCAGGCGCTTTACCGTTGCAAAATCAAAAATTTAATTACCGGAAACACCTTCGATAAAACCTATCGTTCCGTGGAAAAAATTAACAAGGCATCGCTGATGTCGCGCGATTTTACTTTTTCCTATATCGATGGGGATAACTATGTTTTTTCCGACAACGAAACATTTGAAGAAGCAATACTCAGCGACGAACTGCTGGGCGATCTGAAATATTTCATTGTGGATGACATGGAAGTGGAGATTCTGTTCCACAACGAGCGCGCCCTCGACATCACCCTCCCGAATTTTGTGGAAATGGTGATTGCCGAAACCGAGCCGGGTGCACGCGGCGATACGGCAACCAATGTCATGAAACCGGCGAAGCTGGACAACGGCTACGAAATCAATGTGCCGATCTTCATTAATGAAGGGGACATGATTCGTATTGATACACGGACCGGAACGTATGCCGATCGCGTGGCCAAAGGGTAAATGAATACCGGCCCTGTTATAGCCAGAGACGTCCTGATGCGCGGCATCCGGGCGTTTTTTTATGCACGTGATTACGCCGAGGTGGAAACGCCGATCCGGCTGAAGATTCCCTGTATGGAACTCCATATTGATGCGGAGCCTTCCGGGGATCATTTTCTGCGCACTTCACCCGAAATTTTTCATAAACAGCTGCTCGCTGCGGGACATCAGCGTATTTTTGAGATCGGCAAATGTTTTCGGCACGGCGAGCGGGGTCCGTTGCATCATCCGGAATACACCATGCTGGAATGGTATCAGACGGGTGCGGATTACATGGATATTCTGGAGGAAACCAAACAGTTGATTGCCTGCGTCTGGAAAGGGGTTTCCAGGGATTGGAAAATTCTGCCTGTTTCAGAGGCATTTCAGGAATTTGCGGGCTGGGATCCGGCGGGGAATTATGATGAAAACCGCTTTGATATCGATCTGGTGGATAAGGTCGAACCCGCCATCCGAAAAATCGGCGGGCCGGTGGTGCTCAAAGACTATCCGGTTGAAGCAGCCGCTCTTTCGCGTAAAAAAAACGGCAATCCTTTGGTGGCGGAACGGTGGGAGCTTTATATTGACGGAGTGGAAATAGCGAATGCCTATTCCGAGCTGACCGATCCCGTTGAACAGCGTATGCGGTTCGAAGAATGCGCGGCGCAGCGTCGTGCTCTCGGGAAAACGGTGTATCCCATCGATGAGGCCTTTCTTCAGGCCCTGGAACATATGCCGCCGGCCGGCGGTGTTGCACTGGGGGTGGACCGTTTGCTGATGTTGCTCCTTGGAGCGTCTACGCTGGACGCCGTACTTCCGTTCCGGAATTAGTCGGGAGCATGATCATCACTGCTGTCGTGATGATATTTTTCCACGGTTTTTTCCAGGTGACGCAATTGTTTGGCCACATCGTTCAGCCGGTATTCAATGGAATTAAGAATCCAGAACTGAAAGTGCTCCACCTTGGTTGATTTATGCATCATCCAGATAATCTTGATGGAGACCAGCAGGACCGCAATTTCGAGGGAAAAAAGCGGGGGAATCAGCGGATCCGCAACGTGCAGCAGGTGGTTTACAAAATCGTTGATGGCCAGTGCCGCAATCGCGATGATGAAAAAACGGTTAACCCAGCGGTCCTGTTTTTCGGCATCTTTCCCGCCGATCTGCCCCATAAGCTGACGTATTTTTTCTTTTTCTCGTTTAAACTGATCAAGCTCGGCTTTCAGTTTGACGGGATCGAGTTCTTCCATGTTTTAAATCTCCTGTAAAAACTGGCCGGATTATAGTCCCGCCTGAGCATGCATCAATAAAATCAGTCATCGAATCCCCCGGGCTCGGTGTGGCCGGCCGATCTTTTCTGTGAGAGAAACCAATGTTCTGCAAAGGGATGTTCAAAGAACTGTGCTGCTGTTCTTTCATTCAGGCCCTCTGCAATGGGGCCGCTCCGCTTTCGGCTTTCATCAATAAATTAGCGTGTCAATCCGGCGAAGTGCGTGCTAAAAACTGCCCTTATTTTCCACGGGAGTTTCAATGGGGCGTAAATTAAAAATCGGGGTGGCGTGCGGCGGCACGGGCGGACATATTTTTCCGGGACTGGCCACGGCCAATGAACTGGCTTCGCGGGGGCATGAGGTAACACTCTGGCTCGCCGGGAAAGACATCGAGCATGAATCGGTCAAAGGCTGGAACGGCGAGATTATCACCATTCCGGCGGAAGGCTTTCAGTTTGGCTTTTCATTTCGCAGCGTCCAGACCGTATATCGGCTGCTCAAAGCCTATCGGCTTGCGCTGTCAAAAATGAAAGCAAATCCGCCGGATGTGGTGCTGGCAATGGGCAGCTATGCCTCTTTCGGTCCCATTAAAGCGGCGGGAAAACTGAATATTCCCTATGTTTTGCACGAAGCCAATCTGTTGCCGGGCCGCGCCGTTTCCATGTTGGCCGGCAAGGCCGATACGATCGCCGTGAGCTTTGAAAAAACCAGCTATTATCTCAAACATGCCAACATTGTCCGTACCGGCATGCCGTTGCGAAAAGATATTCAGGATGCCAGCGCACGTCCGCGAATTCCCCGGGCAGAAGGCGGACCCATGCGGATCATGATCATGGGCGGCAGTCGCGGGGCCCAGGTGCTGAACGAGGTGCTGCCGCGCTCGCTGGCCTTGGTGGCCGAAACAGGGGTGCAGCTGGAAGTGATTCATATTGCCGGGCTGCAGGACACCGAATCCATTGCCGCCGTCTACGAAAAGGCATGCATCAAAGCCGAAGTTCAGCATTTTATCCAGCACATGGAAGAGGTCTATCTGAATACCGATCTTGCCATTTGCCGTTCCGGTGCCGCCACCTGCGCCGAGCTCGCGGCCTTTGGTGTTCCTGCCCTGCTGATTCCCTATCCCCACGCCGTGCGCGATCATCAAATGGGCAATGCCCGGATTCTTCAGGATTCCGGGGCCGCCGATGTGGTGGACCAGCAGGATATCAGCACAACCTGGCTGCGCGATTATCTCATCCGCGTATCGGAAAAACCCGGACGACTCGAGCGCATGGCGACGGCCATGAAAAAACGAGGGCAGTCCGATGCTGCGCAGCAGTTGGCGAATCTGATTGAAAAAGTGGGTGGTGAATAAGATGGATCCGGTGGATCAGGCGGCTGAGCTGATTCAAAAAGGCGGCCATGTTCACTTGATCGGCATCGGGGGCATCGGTATGGCCGGTATTGCCTGGCTGCTGAAAGAACGCGGCTTCTGCGTATCCGGCTGCGACCTGCAACAGAATCGGCAGACCGATTGGCTCTCGGAAAACGGGATCAACATCGCATCCGATCATACCGAGTCCCACCTCAGCGATGCCGTCGACTGGGTGGTGCGCTCAACCGCCGTTTCGGATGCGCACCCCGAAATCAGGGCCGCGCTGAAAAAAGGTCTTCCGGTTTCCCGCCGGGGCGAAGTCCTGCCGGCACTCATGCGCGATCGTACCTGCATTGCTGTCAGCGGCACACACGGTAAAACCACCACCACCGCCATGATTGCGCAGATTCTCAGTTGCGGCTTTTTTGTCGGCGGGGAAATGGCCGGGTTCGATGGTGCCGTCGCGCGCGACGGCGAAATTATGGTGGTCGAAGCCGATGAATCCGACGGCACCGTTGCCGGGTATTCACCCGACTTCGCCATCATCACCAATATCGAATACGACCATATGGAGCACCACGACTCCGAGGCCGCATTCATCGGCTGTTTTGAACAACTGATCCGCCAGACCAAAAAGACGGTATTTTATTGTTCCGCAGATCCCATCGCCGCGCGCATCTGTTCCGCACATTCCAAATGCGTGCCGTACGGGCTGATCGCGCATCTGAATCTTCCAATTCCCGGAATTCACAACCAATGGAACGCCTCTGCCGCGCATGCAGTTTCCAGAGCCTGGAAAAACGACAGCGAAATTTTCCAGGCATTGGAACGCATCCGGCCCGTTGCCCGTCGCTTTGAAACCGTCTGCAATCAGGATGGAATCCGGATCGTTTCCGACTATGCGCACCATCCGACCGAAATTGCCGCCCTCATCCAGACGGCGCAGGAACTGAAACCAAAGCGTCTGCTGGCTGTTTTTCAGCCGCACCGCTACACCCGGACCTTGGCGCTCGGAGAAGATTTTCCGCCCAGTTTCCAAGGTCTGGAAAAGCTCTGGCTCGTCCCCGTCTATGCCGCCTCCGAACATCCGCTGCCCGGCGGCACCTCCGAAGATCTTCTCAACCGCTTCCCCGAAGACTGGAAAAATCGCCTCCATTATTTCCCAGCACTGGAAGCTGCCTGGGAGGAGGCCCGAAAAGAACTTCGCGAAGGGGACCTGCTGCTGATCATTGGAGCAGGGGATGTCGAGCAAATCGCCGATTGGGCAAAAAAGACGGGTGTGGATTCTTAAACCCGGCTGATCTACATGGCATCTTCATGTTTCACCTCCATATAGTTATACCTTGTTTGATTATTTCTCGGTATAAGCACTCGCAGTGCAGAACCTTCGGAGTTTCACCACAGAGGAACACGGAGGAAGGCCTCTGTGTTCTCCGAGTCCTCTAGCGGAGCGGGTGGTAAAAAGATACCTGTATGTTTTGGCAAGTGGTATAAATCGAATCCTTCAGCCGTGACTTGGCCAGCATGCAGCAAATCATCACAAAGAAGCTCAACGGCTGATCGAAGCTTAGTCGGGCAGTTGGGTGCAAAACTCTTTAGCCGATCGATAGGGCTCCGACATGAGCGGCGAAACGGCCTGCACCAATTCATCGTCGGTCATCTTCATCAATAATATTCTTTGATGTATTCATACGCCCGCTCGAAGAGGGCCTGGTCCGTGTGGAGCTTGTATTTCAGCAGGGCTTTGCGGAGGGATTTCTGGACTTCGCGTTCGCCTTGGTTGGTGTTTTGCCACCCGGGAAAGCGGACGATGCGCACGATGGCGTCGATGTCCGTGACAATGCGCTCGACCACGGCGGGCGTCTGGTCGGTCTTGATTTCGAGAAACAGCTCGGTCAGGGCCGCTTTCGGGCTCTTGTCCTGCAGCGCGGCTTCGAGCTCTTTTTCGGCCTGCACAGTTTCCTTGGCCAGCTTGCAGAGTTCCTTCACAAATTCGATGGAAGAGATCAGCCCGCGCTCGGCCTTATCGCGCAGCTCCTCCAGCCGCTCGCTGAGCGATTTAAATTTGGGATCGCCCGCATGTTTCTTAAAGCGCTTGATGAGGGTCTTTTCGAGCTGCTTCACCTTTTTCGGGTCGGGATGGTTGAAGATGTCCTCGATCACATCGGCATCAAGCACAAATTCTTCGAGGGTATGCAGCTCGCCGACATGCAGGTTTTCGTGGATCAGCCGGGTCGTCTGCGCGCCGAGCGTCAGCCACAGCAGTTTGCCGATGTTGTCCGACGCCGGTTTAACCGATTCATAGACCTGTGCCAGCCAGCGGTAGTCTTCGTTGTAAAGATTCAGGATGTTGTCCGGCGACAGCGATTCCCAGATTTTGCTTAAAAATTTAAAGTTGCGCGCAAAGGCATCCTTCTTCTTATCGTCGCTGATGGCCTCCTGCGCGGCTTCCAGGCCCTCAAATCCTTCGAGCGTGCGGTCCACGCCCTCAAAATGGGCCAGTGTCTCTTTCATGGCTTTCGGCAGTTTGTCGCGCAGTTCGGAAAGGTTGGTGATCACCTTCCGGATACTCTCCTCGTCAAACTCCAGCGCCTTGGCGGCATCATCGAACACCCCGAAATAATCCACAATGCGCCCGAAGCTCTTTTGCGGATACAGCCGGTTTGTGCGGCAGATGGCCTGCAGCAGGGTATGATCCTTCAGCGATTTATCCAGATACATCGTCTGCAGGATCGGCGCGTCAAATCCGGTCAGCAGCTTGGCCGTCACGATAATAAACTTCAGCTCGGAGGCAGCATCGTTGAATTCATCCACGATCTTTTCCTGCTGACTCTTATCCACCGCCCACTTTTGCTTAAACTCCAGCGCATCGTTGGCCGAGGTGGAAATCACCACCCGACTCGCCTCGGTCGGGAAATGTTTATCCAGCTCCTCTTTATACTGCACGCAGGCAAAACGGTCCGGCGTCACAATCATCGCCTTCAGTCCGTGCGGCGCCACTTTTTCGGTAAAATGGACCGCAATATCCTTCACAATCCGCGTCACCCGCTCCGGCGCTTTCAAAAAGGCCGACATCTTGGCCGACTTCCGGTTCAGCGCATCCGCCTCCTCATCCGTCAGCGCCGCTTCTTCTTTAAATTCAGCAAACGCTTTATCCAGCGCCTCCGTATCCACATGCACATCTACCAGCCGCGGCTCAAAATGCAGCGGCAGGGTCGCGCCGTCGCGGATCGAATCGTGGAACGTGTAGCGGCTCATATAGCCGCCGGCATCCTCTTCCGCGCCAAAGGCCCAGAACGTATTCTTATCCGCCTTATTCACCGGGGTCCCGGTCAGCCCGAACAGAAAGGCGTTCGGCAGCGCGGCGCGCATCTGACGTCCCAGATCGCCTTCCTGCGTGCGGTGCGCCTCATCCACCAGCACAATAATGTTATCGCGCGTATTCATATTGGGCCGCGCATCGCGGAACTTATGAATCATCGAAATAATGATCTTGCGCGTATCGCGCTCCAGCATCAGCTGGAGCTCCTTAATGCTCTCGGTGCACTCCACATTGGCCACATCCGCCGCATTAAACGTCCCGCTGATCTGCGTATCCAGATCCGTGCGGTCTACCAGCACAATCACCGTCGGACTCTTCAGGCTGGCGGCACGGCGCAGCTTCTGCGCGGCGAATACCATCAGCAGCGATTTTCCCGACCCCTGGAAATGCCAGATCAACCCCTTCTTAATCCGGCCGTCGATCACCCGCTCCACAATCTGGTTCGCGCCTTCCAACTGTTGGAAACGCGGGATCACCTTGATGCGCTGCTTTTTCTTATTCGTCGTGAACAGCGAAAAATTGCGCAGGATATCGAGCAGGCGCGCCGGACTGAGCAGGTCGGTGAGTTCGGCACCCACTTCGGCCAGCCCCAGCGATTTGGCAATCGCGCATTCATCGTCCAGCCGCCACGGCGCCCAGAACTCCAGCGGACAGCGAATCGCGCCGTAAAACAGCTCCTTGCCCTCCGTCGCGAACGACAGAATGTTCGGCACAAACAACTGCGGAACCGCATTTTCATAGATGTTATGAATCTCGTGCGCGCCGTCCAGCCAGCTGACCGACGGGCGGATCGGCGTTTTGGCCTCGCCGACCACCACCGGCATCCCGTTCAGCAGCAGCACCACATCCGGAATCTTGGTTTCGCGATGATGTATCCGAAACTGATTGGTGATGACATAGGTGTTCTGCGACAGATCCTCAAAATCGACCAACCGCACCGGAACATGCCGGTTATTCTCGCCAAACGGCATCGTCTTTTCGCCGCTCAACCATTGGAAAAATTCCTCGTTGGCTTTGACGAGTCCGACCTGATTGACCGAAATCAAAATCGCGCGCAGTTTATAGATCACCTCATCGGCCAACTCCGGCCGTTCGGCAATTTCCGGATTGAGCCGAATCAACGCCGCTTTGACCTCCGACTCCACCAGCACCTCATTCACACCGCGTTGCAACTGCTCGGCCGACTGATAACGCCATTTTGCGCCATAGGCCTGCTCCGCCGCTTCCGCGCCCGACCACTCCGGCACATCGCGGTTCAAATCCATGCCCGACAACTGATGGACAATGTAATGCTCGACGCTGTTGAGTTCGGTAAAGGCCATATCTAAAACACCTGGTTGATGAGTGATTTCTGGAGAGTTTTTGATCTGATGAGTTTCGCTTTTGCTGATTTATACGCGCCCATTACCGTCTCCATTTTATCTAGAATCTCATGTTCATTAGTTGGGACCTTTATTTCATACTCCCCAATTATCTTGTGACTAACCCTTGGCATCTTAGTCCCAAACCCTTTCCCTGAAACGAAATGAACAAATTCATCGCTGTGAAGGTGGAACAAGACATACTTTTTCGTCACATCCTTTGTGTCGTATATTAATAGTTCAGTTGTCGAAACAGCATCAAACGAGGCAATGAATGCCTTGTCTAAATAGGGCCGCAACTTGCTGTAACAAAGATCCCCAGATTCAACTAAATTACATTGAGTTAACGCTTTGCCTGAAGATCCAAATTCAGTGCATTCATACTCACCCGATATAACATGCTCTAACCCAATATATTTTTCGTTTTCATGTGGCGGTTTGCTTTTTGACTTCTTGGGTATAAGCAACTCAGACAGAGGCGAAACTCTTCCTGTTGATGAGTTTATAAGATCGCTAAAAAATGACTTTCTGTAGATGTCGAGTGAATTTAATAGCTTCACCTCACTCTCAATTACCTCCTCCATCGCCCATAAAAGTTCGGCGATTTCGGCTTGTTGTTCTTTACGAGGAATCAGGAATTCATAGCTGGCGACATCGCGCCATCTGCAATGCGGATTTGTAGAACCGATTATTGATGAAGTTGTATGTGCATAGAAACCTTCGCTATGGAACAGGAATGGTATGAACTCTGGCAAAATAAACTCTTCATTAGGCTGAAGGGTCAGAGTTTTCTCCCCGCAGATGCCGTCAAAGGAGGCGAGTACCGTTCGGCGCAAATGAGGATTACGTGTAGGGAACAGCATTTGACCTTTGCGGAATATCTTAAAGAACGTTGGGTTGATCTCATCCCCTTGTTCCTGACTCGCCCAGCGTTTGATGTGCAGGGATTCCGCATCCATGTGCTCGACTTTAAGAAAACGATCAAATCTCTTATGCGCATTTTCCCGATCATTTTCTTCGATCTTGGTAACAACGTCGTCCAGTACGACCTTCTTCCAATTAGATTTATCAAATTTAAGGTCCATACGTTACGCCAGTGTTTTGAAGAGAAGGTCCATGCTATTCTGGAGCTCTTGTGAAGCGCTTTCCCAAGCGCTGTATGCTTTGTCAACCGAAGGAATATCCACATCAGACAAACGAGTGGACCTTACGTACTTTGTAACCAAAAGAGACCCGTCATTTTTCATAATCTCCTCGACATCAACTAGCCGAGCGAAGCCTTCGACATCCTTATACGCAGTGTAGGCATTGAATATTTTTTCAATGTGCTCATCGAGCAGGTAGGCGATCGTTTTCTCATCCTTCACTTCATTGAAGGCATTTATAAAAAGGATTTTCCCTTTGCGCTCAGCGCTCTTGTTTGTTCGACGGATCAGCAAGGCAGATTCCATCGATGAGTTGTAAAAAAGATTTTTCCCCAACGCGATGACGCACTCAACGGTATCCGTTTCTATCATCTTCTTACGCATTTTCTTTTCATTGTCGCGGAAAAGAATCCCGTGCGGCCAGAGCTGCACACAACGACCGTTATTTTCATCCATGCTTTTATGAATATGCTGCTCAAAGGCATAGTCGGCGCAGCCCTGCGGCGGGGTGCCCCAGAGGTTGCGGCCATAGGGATCGTTCTCGAAGCTTTTGCGGTCCCACGATTTGATGGAATACGGCGGGTTGGCGAGGATGACGTTGAACTTTTTCAGCTCGTCGTTTTCCAGCAGGCCCGGATTGGACAAGGTATCGCCGCGCACAATATCGAACTCTTCGATGCCGTGCATAAACATGTTCATGCGGGCGATGGCGGAGGTGAGCAGGTTGATCTCCTGGCCGTAGAGCTTCAGCGTGCGGTATTCCTTGCCTTCGTCTTTCAGATGCAGCGCGCAGTTCAACAGCAGTCCGCCGGAACCGCAGGTGGGGTCATAAACCGATTCGCCGGGCTGCGGGTCCATAATCAGGGTCATCAGTTTGACGACGGTGCGGTTGGTATAAAACTCGGCGGCGGTATGGCCGGAGTCGTCAGCGAACTCTTTGATCAGATATTCGTAGGCATTACCCAGCTGATCATCCGGCACATTCTTTAGGTTCAGTTTATGCTGCGAAAAGTGCTCAATCAGATTGGTGAGCATTTCGTCGGAGAGCCGATCCTTATTCGTCCAGCTGGCATCGCCGAAGATCCCGTGCAGCGTATCGGGATTCGCCTTTTCAATTTCGCGCATCGCATTCTGCAGAGCGAGGCCGACGTTCACCGTCACCTCGCGCACATCGTTCCAGTGCGCGCCCGCCGGGACGACAAAATGATGGTGCTCCGCAAAGGCGGCATACGCGGTATCGCCATCGCTCTCCGCCAGCGCGGTTTCAAACTCCTCGTCGTAGACATCCGAGATGCGTTTAAAGAAGAGCAACGGAAAGATATACTGCTTATAATCCCCGGCATCAATCGTGCCCCGCAGCGCCGTCGCCGCCCCCCATAAATATTTTTCCAGTTCTGATTGGGTCATATTGATCTATCCTGTCGGGCGGGATTCCACCCGAATTGTTTAAGTTTTTTGCCGAGCGTTCCATCGAGATCGGGTTGGTCGGCCGGGTAGAGCGAAATCAGCTTTTTACCCGTTTTCTGATAGAGATCCTGCTTGAGATACATGCCCGCTTTGTAGCGCGGCGTGTCCATTCCCCAATATTCAATATAGACATCGAATTGGGGCAGATAAAAATCGGGGCGAATCTGAAAGCCCTCCAGAATGCGCAGGCGTCCGTCGTAGCGATAGTCGAGCCCGGCTTTCGCCAGCCAGTCGGCAATCTTTTTTTCGCCGCTCGACTGAACGAGTGTGCCATCGACCGTTTTAATGTTTTTCTTTTCCTCAACACCGGTTTCCCAGTTGCGGCGTTTGACGCAGGTTTCATCAAAGCATTTGTCGCAATAGATACGCTGAAAAAGACGCATCGAGCGCTCAAACTCGTCGAAGGCCACCCGTTGGCCACACTTCAGGCAACAGCGTTCTTTTTGCTGTTCACGATGCTGAACGGCCTCGCGAATGGTTCGGGCCGCCGCGGCGGCGGCAACGGGAATATAGTCCTTTCGGTTGGGGCGCGCGGCCAGGTCGTCAAGCTCATCCAGCCAGGCTTCGGCATATGCGCCGTAGGTTTTGAGCGCCTTGAGGGCATATTGCCGGGTTTGCGGATGCGGATCGTGCAGGGCCACGGGCGCGAGCGCTTCCACCGCCATGGAGCCATCCGCGCCGAAGCCGGATAGTTTTCCGATGGCCGAGGCCGCCAGCCGCTGCACATCGGCGGAGGGGGTTTTCAGCAATTGAACCAGCTCAGGAAGTGCCGCAGGATCCTGCGACCGGCCCAACGCGACGGCCCGCTGCCGCGCCTCCTGATGCTGTTTTAAATCCATGTTGCTGTCCATTGCTTCCTCCCGGGCTTATTCACTCCGTTCATGGATGCCCTATCTCAACCCTGAAACCGGCCGTAGACGAGCGGAGCGAGATAGAGCATATTTATCCCACAAACCTCGCCAGAACTTGCTTAAATTTCTCTTCCGCCTTCAGGCTTTCACTCCAGGCGGCCTTTAAATCGTTCATCGCCTCTTCAACAGTCGGCAGATTATCTTCAATAATTTTTTCGACGTAGAGCGGAATGTTGAGGTTGTAGTCGTTTTCTTTCAGCTCGTCGGCATCGGCGACCTTGACGTAGTTTTCCACGTCGGCGTAACCGCTATACCAGTCATAGATCTGCTTCACATGACTGGGTTCCAGAAAATTCTGGGCGCGGCCCACACGGATCTGATCGGAGGCGTCAATGAAGAGGACTTTGCCCTTTTTCGCGGCGGGCTTGTTCTGCTTAAACACCATCACGCAGGCGGCCAGCTGGGTGCCGTAGAAAATGTTGGGGCCCAGGCCGATCACCGCTTCGAGCAGATCGGCTTCCAGCAGCGCCTTGCGGATTTTGCCTTCGGCCCCTTTGCGGAAAAGCGCGCCATGTGGCAGCACGACGGTCATGCGGCCGGTGCTGTTCATGGATTTAATCATGTGCTGGACCCAGGCCATATCCCCGTTGCCTTTGGGCGGAACCCCCGCGATATTGCGTCCAAATGGATCATTGGCCCAGGTTGAAGCGCCCCAGTCTTTCAGTGAAAACGGAGGGTTGGCAATGACGCAGTCAAAGGTTTTGAGCCCGTCGGCTTCAAAGAAGCCGGGGTTACGCAGGGTATCCCCGCGGATAATCTCGAAATCCTCCATCCCGTGCAGGAACATATTCATCCGGGCAATGGAGCTGGAGGTGAGGTTTTTTTCCTGACCAAACAGCTTGAGCGTACGGTAGTCTTCGTTGTTTTGCTTCAGATGGTCCACGCATTCCAGCAACATGCCACCGGTCCCGCAGGCGGGGTCATACACCGACTCGCCTTCATGAGGATCAAGGATCAGTCCGAGCAGATGCACCACCGAGCGCGGGGTGTAGAACTCCCCGGCTTTCTTGTTCGTCAAATCAGCAAAGTGCTTAATGAGGTATTCATACGCCTGCCCCAGCATATCCGGATCGACCGTTTCATTGCTCAGCTGGTATTGCGAAAAATGTTCAACCAGATTGATGAGCAGCGCATCCGAAAGCTTGTTTTTATTGCTCCACTGCGCATCGCCAAAGATGCCGTATAGAAATTCCTGGTTTGCCTGTTCAATCCCGCGCAGGGCCTGCTCGATAGTCATGCCCACATTCGTTGTGGTCTCGCGCACATCTGTCCAGTGGCACCCTTCCGGAATCTCAAAGCGGTGCATTTCGGGCAGTGACGCATATTCCGTGTCGCCATCGGACTCTTTAAGGGCGGCCTGGTATTCACCGTCATAAACATCGGAGATCCGCTTAAAGAAAAGCAGGGGGAAAATGTAGACCTTGAAGTCCGAAGCATCGACCGGCCCCTTCAGGATCCAAGCCGCTTTGGACAGGTACTGTTCAAGTTGTGAAAGTGTGAGTTTTTCCATGCCAATAACACCTTAAGTCTATGAGAGTTTTCAATAGAATCAAACTGGAAACAGTTTACTCGGTCCGATGAACAATTGGAAGAACAGACGAATATTTTGAAGTTTATCAGTGGTGTGATAAGTCAAAAAACACCGTTTTTAAGGGCATGGGAAAGAGCTGGATCGTCAGGTTCTTCCAGTCGAAACCCGTACTTTTTATACCCGTTCAATAAATTGGGATTCTGCTTTAATCCGTCGGGAACGACTGATCCCCGGATCTGCTGGTCTCCGGTTTTCCGGACTTTGGGAATCATGGTTTTCAGCAGATGGGTTTCGATGCTCAGCCGCCTGTAATTGAAATTCAGTATGCGGGCGTGGGTATAACAGAACCAGAGGAAGTGTTGGGGTGGAGGATTTGCAAAAAAATACTGGTACCCCGGAGAGGGCTCGAACCTCCTACCTACGGATTAGGAATCCGTCGCTCTGTCCAGGTGAGCTACCGGGGTGCCATAAGGGGAGATAAAATCCGGAAATCCGGTTGAATTTGCAACCTTCAAAATCAAAAAGAAAACCCGGTCCGAAGATTCAGACCGGGTTTAAATTGGAGCGAGCGATGAGATTCGAACTCACGACAGTCACCTTGGCAAGGTGGGGCTCTACCACTGAGCTACGCTCGCGTTTTCCTCGAAAGGAGCGCCTATAGTATGCATAGCTTTTTGGTTTGCAAGCCGTTTTTTTGCAAAAAATGAACGCGGGGTGCCGGGATGGAATCGAAGACGTTTTTAAGTGTGGATCTGCATCGAAACAGGGGGGGGGGAAGAAAGGCCGGGAGCAACGGTTCTTGAGTTTTCAGGGGGTGTTGTATATACCATCTGAAACGGACGAATTGCACGGGAGTCTGATTATGGAAGAAGTGAAAACCTCAACTGCGCTGATCTGGAGTGATCGCTGGCGTCTGGGGGCTTTGTCGAAGACGGAGATGCTCAATATCGGTTTTGCGTCGGTACTCATCGGTATGCTGTTTGTGCTGTTTCATCTGTTCGGCAATACGGTGGAGAATGTGGGGAGCAAGTCGGCGTTTGTCTGGATGGTTGCCCGCTGGGGGGATAAAATTTCGTTCGGTGCGGACTATTCGCACGGTTATCTGATCCCGTTTGTGAGCTTGGGTGTGGTCTGGTATAAGCGCGCAGATTTTTTTGCGGCCCAAAAAAAGAGCAGTTACTGGGGGCTTGTTGTGGTGATCGGCTCTCTTTTTATGCACTGGCTGGGCGCCAAAATGCAGCAGCCGCGTTTGTCGCTGATGGCGCTGATCGGACTGATCTGGGGGATTCCGTTTTATTTCTACGGGTGGGAAGTGGCGAAGCTGCTGATCTTTCCGTGTTCGTATTTGATTTTCTGTGTGCCGCTTAACTTTCTGGATGCCCTTTCGGGACCGTTGCAGCGGGTTGCGACGACGATGGGGTACAACCTGCTGACGGATATGGGCATTCAGGTGCAGCGGGTCGGTACACAGCTGATTTCGGATTATTTCCAGCTGAACGTGGAGGCGGCATGTTCGGGATTGCGATCATTGCTGGCCATGACGGCGCTGACGGCGGTTTATGCGTATTTCACCCAGAAAACCTTTGTGAAAAAATGGCTGTTGTTTCTTTGCTGTATTCCGATTGCGGTGGCGGGGAATATCGGGCGGATTATTTCGATTGCGCTGGTATCGATCACCACGGGGCAGGAATTCGGCGCCGGTCTGCACCATGACTGGTCGGGGTATGTTCTCTTTACGGTTGCCATCAGTCTGATGGTCGGTTTCGGAAAATTGCTGGATGTAAATTATAAGGAACTTTTTGTGTCATGGAAAAAAGCCTATTTAAGCCGTTCCTGATCGTTGTTATTCTGATGACGGTGTCGGTGTTTGCGCTCGCCTTTACGGTGGGGGTGGAACTTGACTTTGTTCCGGGGGTGAAGATGGAGCTTCCGGAAGAGGTGCAGAACTGGCATGGCAACCAGCTTAAATTCTGCCATAACCCGGAAGAGTGCGCCAAGGACTACCGCGATGCATCGTTTTATGTCAGCGAGCTTGAAATTCCGGATATCTGCCCGGTCTGCGGCTCCCGGCTGTATAATATGGCCCGGGCTGAGAAGGAACAGCTTCCTGAGGATACGGAATTTGTGAAATCGGCCTATACCAACGAGGCGGGAACCCGCCTTTTTACATCGATCGTACTTTCTGGAACGGCGCGCGATTCTATCCACCGGCCGCAGCGCTGTCTTAAAGGGCAGGGCAATACACTCGACGGGGAGTATGATCTCGAGGTGCCGATGGAGGGGCGCGATCCGCTGAAGGTGCGCGTCATTAAAACCTCCCGGACCTTCCGGACCGAAGAAGGGGAGCAGCCATACTATTCGTTTTATGCCTACTGGTTTGTGGGGCAGGACCGGGAAACACCGTCGCACTATTCCCGCATGTTCTGGCTGGCCTGGGACCGCGTGGTCCGTTCGACCGCCAACCGTTGGGCCTATATTGCCGTGCAGGGCGAACGCGAGGCGGAGGGGACCGAATATGAAGGGGAGATCATCAGTTTTGTTCAGGAGATCTATCCGCAGATTCTGACTGAGACCATGCGAAAAAAGGCGTATGGCGACTAATCTTCCACGCCTTGGAAGTTGCGCAGGCCCGCAGTTTATTTATACTGCGGGCTTTATTTTTGGAAATTGAGGAAAATTATGTCCGAAGAAAATAACGGGATAGACGTGGGCTACGTCGCCAAACTGGCCTGCATTGACCTGACCGAAGAAGAGAAAGAGCTGTTTCACGGCCAGCTGGACCAGGTGCTGCACTATGTCGAGCAGCTGAACGAGCTTGATGTGTCCGATGTTGAACCGACGGCGCATGCCATTCCGGTATTCAACGTATTTCGTAAAGACGAAGTCGGCACCAGTCTGAATCATCAGGAGGTCATTGCAAACTTCCCTTCGGCCGCCGACGGCCACGTCCGCGTTCCCAAAATTATCGACCAGTAGGAATTTCAAATGGCTGATCTACATAAACTTACAATTTCAGAACTCTCTGAAAAGCTGGCTGCGGGCGATTGCACCTCGGTCGATATTGTCAATGACGTACTCGCGTCAATCGAAGCGAACGACGGCAGCGTCGGGGCCTATCTGACGCTGAATGCCGAAGATGCGCTGGCACAGGCCGAAGCGGCCGATGAGCGGCGGGCGGCGGGAGAAAAACTTCCCATGCTCGGCATTCCGGTGGCGATCAAGGACCTGCTCAATGTCAAGGGGCAGCCCTGCACCTGCTCTTCAAAAATCCTTGAAGGCTACACCGCGCCGTATGACGCAACAGTGATTGCCAAACTGCGCGAAGCCGGTGCCATCCTGCTCGGCCGCGTGAATATGGATGAATTTGCGATGGGCTCGAGCACCGAAAATGCGGCGCTGGGCAAAACATCCAATCCCTGGAATCTCGACCATGTGCCCGGCGGTTCATCCGGCGGTTCGGCGGCCTGCGTGGCGGCGGATGAGGCGATTGCCTCGCTCGGTTCGGATACCGGCGGTTCGATCCGCCAGCCGGCGGCGTTCTGCGGCTGTGTCGGGGTGAAACCGACTTATGGCCGGGTTTCGCGCTTCGGCCTGACCGCCTTTGCGTCCTCGCTGGATCAGATCGGGCCGATCACTAAAACGGTGAAGGATTCCGCCATTCTGATGGAAGCCATCTGCGGGCATGATCCTATGGATTCCTCCTCCATTGAAATGGATGTTCCGGCCTTTGGAGAAAAACTGACGGCTGACACATCGCTGGCCGGCATGAAACTGGGTCTGCCGAAAGAATATTTTGTGGAAGGTATGGACCCGGAGGTTGAACAATCGGTGCGCGATGCCGTTGAGCACTGCAGAAACCTCGGGGCGGAAATTGTGGATGTCAGCCTGCCGAATGCAAAATATGCCATTGCTGTGTATTACATTATCGCCACAGCCGAGGCTTCGGCCAATCTGGCGCGTTTTGACGGTATTCGCTATGGCCGGCGCATCGACGGAAAAGATCCGGCGGATCTGTATGGAAAAACGCGCTCGGCGGGATTCGGTCCGGAAGTCAAACGCCGGATTATTCTGGGCACCTATGTGCTGAGCAGCGGGTATTACGATGCGTATTATAAAAAGGCGCAGAAAGTCCGCACGCTGATCCGCAATGATTTTACCGAGGCGTTCAAACAGTGCGACGCAATCCTGGCACCGGTCACGCCGACGCCGGCCTATAAAAAAGGCGATAAGACGGATGACCCGCTGAAGATGTATCTCGACGATATCCTGACGACGCCGATCAATCTGGCCGGCAACTGCGCACTGTCGCTGCCGTGCGGGTTTGCATCGAACGGCCTGCCGATCGGGCTGCAGATCATCGGCGACGCGTTTCAGGAAGACACCATTCTCAAAGTCGGGCATGCCTATGAGCAGACGACGGAGTGGCACACCCGTAAACCGGAGCTTTAATTGGGTTTACCACGGAGGGCGCGGAGGTCCACGGAGTATGGAGCACGAACAGTTAACTGAAAGAATTATAGGGGCGGCGATGAAGGTTCATTCTGCGCTGGGTCCCGGGCTGTTGGAGCGTGCTTATCACGCATGTTTGCTTCGCGAGTTGGAAAAACAGGATTTTTCGGTTTCTTCCGAGGTGATGTTGCCTTTGGAGTATGAGGGAGAAACCATTGATGCAGGATTTAGAATGGATTTGCTTGTGGAGGATTCAGTCATCGTTGAGCTGAAATCCGTCGAAAAGACACTACCCATTCATGAAGCACAGTTAATTACCTATTTAAAGTTAAGCGGGAAGAAAGTCGGACTGCTTATTAATTTTAATGTTTCACATCTAAAGGACGGGATTACACGCAGATTTAATTAAAACTCCGTGTATCTCCGCGACCTCTGTGGTGAATGAGGAAGAAATAATCATGGAATACGAAGCAACAATCGGTCTTGAAACCCACATCATGCAGAAGACAGCATCGAAGATGTTCTGCGCCTGCAAATATGAATACGGCGCGAAGCCGAACACCCACGTCTGTCCGGTCTGTCTGGGTTATCCCGGCGCGCTGCCGGTGATGAATGAAAAAGCCATTGAGCTGATCTGCAAAGCGGGGCTGCTGCTGGGTTGCGAAATCAATCCCTACAGCAAATGGGACCGTAAAAACTATTTTTATCCGGACATGGCCAAGAACTATCAGATCACCCAGGCCGACGAGCCGGTCTGTCTGGGCGGTGAAGTGACGGTTGAGGTGGAGGGCGAAATGAAAACCTTCACGCTCGAGCGGATTCATCAGGAGGAAAACGCGGCGAAAAATACGCACGTCGCCGGCGCATCGCTGGTGGATTACAACCGTGCCGGCACGGCGCTGATGGAAATTGTTTCCAATCCCTGTATGTCTTCAGCGGAAGATGCATTGGCCTATATGACGGCGGTTAAACAGATCATGCAGTACGGCGGCATTTCCAACTGCGACCAGGAAAAAGGGCAGATGCGTTCCGATGTGAATGTCTCGGTACGCCCGGTCGGCCAGAAGGAGCTGGGGGCCAAGGTTGAAATCAAAAACATGAACTCCTTCGCCTTTATCAAAGATGCCATCGAATACGAAATCGAGCGCCAGATTGCGGTGCTCGAAGCCGGTGGCAAGGTGGATCAGGAAACGCGCGGTTATAATCCGGATCGCGGCGAAACCTTTGTGCAGCGTACCAAAGAGAATGCGCACGATTACCGCTATTTCCCGGAACCGGACCTGATGCCGGTGAAAATCACGGCCGAACAGGTGGAGCAGTGGCGGTCCGAACTGCCGGAAATGCCGGCGCAGCGCCGGGCCCGCTATGTTTCCGAGCTGGGCCTGCCGGAATATGACGCCGGTGTGCTGACGGCCGATAAAGCGACGTCGGACTATTTTGAAGCCGTGATGGCGCACACCCAAAATGCCAAGGCGGTTTCGAATTTCATTATGGGCGAAATGCTGCGCCTGCTCTCGGAATCCGGTTCTTCCATCGAAGACTGCAAAGTGACGCCGGAAAAACTGGCCGAAATTATTGCACTGATCGATGCCAAGACGATCAATACCGGCGGCGGCAAACAGATCTTTGAAGTGATCTTTAATGAAGGCGGCGAGCCGAAAAAGATTATGGATGAAAAAGGTCTGGCACAGGTTTCCGATGATTCAGCGCTGGAAGGCTGGGCGGATGAGGCGATTGCGAATAACCCGAAACCGGTCGAGGAATACAAGGCCGGTAATGCGGCTTCCATCAACTTCCTGATGGGGCAGGTGATGAAGGCCAGTCGCGGCAAAGCCAACCCCGGTGCTGTGATGCAGATGCTCAAGCAGAAGCTCGACGGATAACTATCCACAGATTTCACGGATGACCTGGATTTAGAATCCTCTAATCTGGGTAATCTGTGGATTATAGAAATTTTTTGAGTGGGCAGTCTTTGCAGTTGGGTTTGCGGGCGGTGCAGTAATCTTTGCAGATCCGGACGATCAGGGCGTGGTATTCGTTAAAGAGTTGAACGTCTTCCGGCAGGTTGTCGGTGAAGAGTTTGGCAACGTCGTCGTATTTTGCTTTATCATCGATCCAACTGTGGCGTCGGCAGATTCGTTTAGTGTAGGCATCGACCACAAAGGCGGGCTGACGGGCGGCGTAGAGAATGATGCAGTCGGCGGTTTCCTTGCCAATGCCTTTCCAGGACAGCAGCTCGGTCCGAAGTGCAGCGCCTTCGAGGTTGAAAAGCTTATCGAGCGAGCCGTCGAATTTGTTCCGAAGGTTGGAAATCAGTTCCTGCAGGTAGTCCGCTTTCTGATTAAAGAAGCCGGCGGGCCGAATCCATTCCATCAGCTGTTCGCGCGGCGCATTTTCCAGCGATTGGAAATTGAGGGCCTGGTTTTTCCGAAGGTTGGAAAGGGCTTTCTCGACATTGGTCCAGGCGGTATTCTGGGTCAGAATGGCCCCGACGATCATTTCGAACCGGGATTCCGCCGGCCACCAGTGCTGTTTGCCGTAATGGGAAAACAGGGTGTTGTAGACGTCATAAATCGGCGGGGTCATGGGTCTTCAGAAATTCTTCTTCGTGCTGTTTGGTGTTGATGTGCTGCTGGGCCAGAAAGACATCGAAGAGACTGAGCAAATAGATGATGCCCACCAACAGCAACGGCTGGCCGAATGCGGAAAGCGGAACCGGCTGCGGATCCGCCATGGCTTCGTCGAAGGCCATGGAATAGAGTTCAATGATATTGTGAATGGCCAGCAGCAGAATCCAGATAAAGCCGGTCATAAAACCGGCTGAAAACAGGAGCCCGGCAAACCAGCGTTTCTGGACAAACTGGCCAAGGCCCGGAAAACCGAACGCGGAAAGCCAGATGGGTAGGCGGGGGTTTTTATTCATGAAGGCTATCTATGCTCAATCTGTGCTGTTTTGTCAAAAAGGCATTGATTGAGGTTTTTGCATTGGGGGAGGACTAGCGGTATCGCCGATCTGGCATGGCAGGTGCTACAAGTGATTTGTGAATACATCAATGGATAAGAGATAGTTATGAGTGTTGTGGTTATTGCCGGTTTGATTTTTGCGATGGTCCTGCTGTCGATATCGCTCTTGGCCAATGTCCGGTTTCGGGCAAGAGCAAAAGAGGCGGAGCAGCGTTATGCCAAAAGCAGGGACAGGGTACTTCAGCTGTTCGAGCAATCATCGGATGCGATTCTGATTGCCGAAAAAGACGGGCGGCTGAAGGCGGCCAACCGCAAAGCGGTGGAACTTCTTCAAACCAATTTGAAAACACTTACTGCCCGGCGAATTCAGGACATTGTTTCCGATAAAGATCAGGAAGAGTTCGTTGAGAAGTTATCGGAGTGGTTTTCGGGGCGGACGGTTCGCTGGGAAGCTGCGGTGAAGAGCGAAGCATTTCGAACGCTTGATGTGGAATTTGTGCCCTGTCTGCAGCAGGTGAACGGTATACGCCATCTCGAAATCCATGTTTGCGATATCCGTGCGCGAAAAGAGGCTGAAAATAAAATACATGCGGCACGGCAGATGGCGGAAGATGCCCTCGAAATGGCGCATTCAGCCCGCCGGGAGGCGGAGCAGTCGAGCCAGCGTAAGAGTGAATTTATGGCCGCCATGAGCCGCGATCTCCGGACGCCGCTGAATAATATTGTCGGTGCCGGGCAGTTGCTGAACGAAGAGCTCCCGATTGAAGATCAGAAAGAATATCTGCAGATCATTCAGGATTCCTCGCAGCGTCTTCAGCAGGTTATTGATCACGTTCTCGATATCGCAAAGATTGAAGCCGGTCAGATGGAAACTCTGTCCGGCAGTTTGGATATTCGTGACATATGCAGGGAACTGGAGGAACGGTTCCGGCGGGATTCCACACAGAAAGGACTCTATCTGGAGTGTGCTTGCAAAGAAAATGTGCCCGAGTTTCTCATCGGTGACCGGGGGATGCTCGAGCATGTGCTCGAAAATCTGCTCGCTAATGCGTTCGCATTCACGGAGTCCGGTTCGATCTGCCTGCGGGTGGAGTGCCGGTCCGTCAACGAATCCGGGGCCTCGGTCTATTTCGAGGTCAAGGATTCCGGTATTGGTATCCCATCTGAAAAACAACAGTGGATTTTTGAAAAATTTGTCTACACGAGCGAGTTTGCTAAAGCGCAACCGGATGATGCTGCCTTAGGACTGGCCATCAGTAAACGGCAGGTGGAACTGATGGGTGGAATATTGGGTGTCCACAGTGAAACGGGGCAGGGAACAACCTTTTACTTTAATCTGATGCTTCCTGTGGCGACGCCGTCCGGCCTGATGGACCGACCGAAAAGGGAGAGTCTGAACCGGGTGCGATGCGATAATATGAGCATTCTGCTTGCGGAAGACAATCGTCTGAATCGGAAGGTGGCGGAGGATCTTTTGACGAAAGCCGGGTGCCGGGTTGATAGCGTTGAAAACGGCCGCGATGCCGCGCTGCAGGTCCGCAAGGCTGAATATGATGCGGTGTTGATGGACTGCGAGATGCCAGTGATGGATGGTTTTGAAAGCACGAAAAAAATCCGCAAGATGCCGGAGCCTTACCGCAGCATTCCCATTATCGCCCTTACGGCCAACGCCATGAAGGAAGATATCGAAAAATGCACTGCCGCCGGTATGACGGCCTATCTTTCAAAACCCATCAGCCGCAAGCACCTGATTGAAGTGCTCAATCTGCATGTTCAGCAGGTTTAACCGGGGGCTGCGAGAGATGCATGCATAGAATAACTTGAACTCTTCGCGGTGAATCCGCATTTTCTTCTGCTGTTTACAGGGGAAGTTCATGAAACTCTTTTTTATTTCCGACATCCATGGATCGCTGTCGGCTCTGAATGCGGCGCTCGACTGCTTTCGGCAGGAACAGGCTGACCGGATTATCATCCTCGGCGATGCGCTCTATCACGGGCCGCGCAATCCGCTGCCCGACGGATACAACCCGGCCGAAACCGCCCGGCTGTTGAATCTGTATAAGGACCGCATCATCGCAGTGCGCGGTAATTGCGACAGCGAAGTGGATCAGATGCTGATTGAATATCCCATGATGGAAACCTACGCCATTGTTCAGCTCGAGGACCGGAAGTTTTTTCTGACGCACGGGCATATCTATCATCCCGATGAACATCCGCCGCTGTGTGCCGGTGATATCCTGGCGTTCGGCCATATTCACCTGCCGATGGCGGAAAAGCGCGGCGACCTTTTTGTGTTCAATCCGGGGTCGATCTCACTGCCGAAGGAAAACAACCCGCCGTCGTACGGGCTGTTTGACGGCGGGAAGCTGCAGGTCAAAACCTTCGCCGGCGAAGTCCTGCGGGAAGTGGCGGGTGTCGGGTAAATTCAGCGCCTTTTGGGCTCTGTCTCGATTTAAATATTTTTTTGTATACGTTTAACAAGGTTTGAAGATGAAGTTTGAAGGTGGGAATTCCGAGCTGTTGGATAGCGGAACGGCTGAAAATATATCCGGTTCATTTGATGAGGTTGCGGAGCCGCATGAAAGCGGTCGTGACGATACCCTTTCGTTTCTGAACAGTTTGCCGCTCGTTCATAAACCTAAGCCGAAACATAGTGTGCTTGATGACCATCTTTCCTTTCTTAACAGCTTGCCGAAAGCCGGTTCCTCTACCGGAGAGAGGGCGACGGAACCGAGTCCCGCTCCCGTAAAGAAAAAGAAAAAAGTAAGTCGCAAGGTAAAGAAGAAGAGTCAGGCGCAGCTGATGCGCGAAGAAAAAAACCGGCGTGAAAAAGAACGGGCGGAAGCCAAACGGTTGCAATTGGAAAAACAACGGCAGGAAGCCGAGGAACGCCGAAAAAAGCAGGCCGAAGAGGATGAACGCACCCGAAAACAGATCGAGAATCTAGAAAAGCAAAAAAAGAAAAAGTCCTTTTTCGGAAAGTTCCTCGGGGCTTGAGTCTACCTGTGTTTCAATTTCAGCTCTTCGGCGGCGGCATTCAGCCGTCTGTCTTTGGTGAAGAGTTTCACGTTACCCAGTTTGCAGGAGGCCAGTAGGTGAATATCGATCAGGCCGATGCCCAGTCCGTGTAACTTATGTTTTTCGATGAAAAACAGTACTTCATCATCTTCCGCCTTTTTTATACGGGGCAGGGCGTGGAGCAGTGAAATAATCTCCTGACGGTTTTTCAGGTTCCCGCAGGCCAGCTCTCCGATGACGAACGGATGGATTGCCGCTTCACCATCATTCAGCAAAGCGGTCAGTTTTTCATTCCCGGAATTCAGGTGATCAATCCATATGGACGTATCGACCAGAACCATCAGGCGGCACTCCGGCTGCGCGGCACCGGTTTAAGATCTTTTTCCGTTCCGCCCAGCGCGGCCAGACGGCGTGCGCTTTCCTGCGCAATCAGCGCTTCCAGCCCTTTACGAACCAACGTGGTCTTTTCCTTGATACCCGTCAAACGCGCCGCTTCCGCCATGATTTCGTCATCAATATTTAATGTCGTTTTCATATGGCGATATATGGACTAAATGGATGGGGGTGTCGAGGCGGAAGTGGGACAGGCATTCTGCCTGTCAATTCGCGCAAAGGAGCTCAATTTCGGCAGACAGGCTGGACTATCCCATCATACCGATCCTCCGAAATATTCAGTCGAGCCGGGAATATGCCAATATCCTTTAAACTTTCTGATCATTTGAGCATCCGCTTAATGCGCCTCAAGCCAGTTGTTGCCGGTTCCGGATTCGACGAGGATGGGGATTTCCATGGGGATGGCGGAGCGCATTTTTTCTTCGATGAGGGGGATGAGTTCGTCGGCCTCATCGAGGGCGAGGTCGAAGACGAGTTCGTCGTGGACCTGCAGCAGGAGTTTGGTTTGGGTCTGCTTTTCTTCGAGCATTTTCTGGATGGCGATCATGGCGATTTTGATCATGTCGGCGGCGGTGCCCTGAATGGGGGCGTTGATGGCATTGCGTTCGGCGCCGGAACGGACCATCTGGTTTTTGGCGTTGATGTCGCGGATGTAGCGGCGTCGGCCGGTGATGGTTTCGACATATTCATGCTGTTGTGCAAATTCGATGGTTTTGTCGAGGTAGTCCTGCACGCCGGGATAGTTGGCGCGATACTGCTCGATAATTTCCTGCGCTTCTTTGCGCGAAATGCCGAGGCGCTGGGAGAGGCCGAAGGCGGATATGCCGTAGATGATGCCGAAGTTGACCATCTTGGCCTTGGAGCGCATTTCGCGGGTGACGTCGTTTTTATCAACGCCGAATACGCGCGCGGCGGTGGCGGTGTGAATGTCTTCGCCGTGGATGAAGGCGTCGCGGAGACCCTGGTCGCCGGAGAGTTCGGCCATGATGCGCAGTTCGATCTGGGAATAGTCGGAGGCGAGCAGGGTAAAGCCGTCACGCGGGATAAAGGCGCGGCGGATTTCGCGGCCCTCTTCGGTGCGGATGGGAATATTCTGCAGGTTGGGATTTACGGATGAGAGCCGGCCGGTGGTGGTGATGGCCTGGCTGAAGGTGGTGTGTAATCTTCCCGTCTCTGGAAAAACCTCTTTGGGCAGGGCATCGACGTAGGTGGATTTGAGTTTGGTCAGACCGCGGTAGTCGAGCACCATGCGGGCGATCTCGTGTTCACGGGCGAGTTCAGAGAGGACTTCCTCGTTGGTTTTATACTGCCCGGTTTTGGTTTTTTTCGGTTTTTCGACGAGTTGCAGAACATCGAATAAAACTTCACCGAGCTGTTTAGGGGAGTTGAGGTTGAATTCCATGCCGGCCTTGGTGTAGATGCCGGTTTCCAGGGTCTGGATTTTTTCGCCGAGTGTGGATGTATATTTTTCCAGGTTGGACACATCGAGGTTGATGCCGTTGTATTCCATCTGCGCGAGTACGGGAAGGAGCGGGGTTTCGATTTCGTAGAAGACGCGTTCCTGTCCGCGCTCTTTGAGCATCGGTTTGAGTTTGTGCCAGAGCTGCAGAGTGATGTCGGCATCTTCGCAGGCATATTCGCAGAGCTGGTCGGGGTCGACATCGCGCATGGATTTCTGTTCCGACTTTTTCTCGCCGATGAGGGCTCCGATCGGGACGGGGGAATAGTTGAGCAGTGATTCGGCGAGGTGATCCATATTGTGCTTCTGGTCGGGATCGATGAGGTAGTGGGCGAGCATGGTGTCGAGCAGTTCTCCTTTCACTGCGATGCCGTTCCACTTCAGGACGCTGATATCATATTTGAGGTTCTGGCCGACTTTGCGTACATCGGGATTTCCAAGGATTGGAAGAAAGGGTTCGAGAGCGAGCTTCATCTGCTCGGTGTCCGGGGGCAGGGTGACGAACCAGGCCTCGCCGGGTTCGATGCAGAACGAAATGCCGATCAGTTCGGCGGTGCGAACGTCGAGGCCGGTGGTTTCGGTATCGAAACAGATTTCCAGGACCCCGGAGAGTTTTTCAGCCAGCGCGGTGCGTTCGGCGGCGGTGGTGACGAGGTGGTATTTATGTTTGACCTCCCGGATGGTTTTGAAGCCCGGTGCAGGTTCGGTCATTTCGGGCTGCTCGGCGGCGGCGAATTCAAAGAGATCGCCCTGACCGCTGGAGGCGGCCGCCACGGCGACGGAGGAGGGCGTGGGAGATTCGCCGAAGAGGCGTTTGATCAGCGATTTGAATTCAAGTTCGGTGAAAAGCAGTTTCAGGGCATCATCGTTGCGCTCACCGATGATGAGGCTGTCAGGATCTTCCTTGACTGGGACATCGCACTTAATGGTGACGAGGCGTTTGGAGAGCAGGGCCTGGTTTTTGTTGGCTTCGACTTTTTCCTTCTGCTTGCCCTTCAGCTGATCGGTGTTTTCCAGCAGATTTTCGACCGAGCCGAACTGCTTGATCAGTTTGACGGCGGTTTTGGGGCCGATGCCCGGAACGCCGGGGATGTTGTCGGCGGTATCGCCGGCGAGCCCGAGGATATCAATGACCTGTTCGATGTTGGAGATATCCCACTGTTCGAGGATTTTTTTGACGTCAAGCAACTCGGCGTCGCCGCCGCTGCGGCCGGGTTTGAGCATGAAGGTATGTTCGTCGACGAGCTGGGCATAGTCTTTATCGGGCGTGACCATGTAGGTTTCGTAACCCTCTTTTTCGGCCTGCCGGGCCAGAGTGCCGATCACATCGTCGGCTTCGAAACCGGGATATTCGAGCATCGGAATGTTGAAGGCTTTGAGCAGGGTTTTGATGCGCGGGATGGCGGTGCGGATACCTTCGGGGGTTTCGTCGCGGGTGGCCTTGTATTCCGGATATTCGTCATGCCGGAAGGTGGGGCCGGAGGCGTCGAGGGCGACGGCGATGTGGGTCGGTTCGTAGGTGTGGATGAGGTCGAGCAGGGTGTTGATAAAGCCGAATACGGCGGAGGTGTTTTCCCCTTTGGAGTTGATGCGCGGGTTGCGGATGAAGCCGAAATAGGCGCGGAAAATGATGGCCATGCCGTCGATGAGGAAGAGTTTTTTGTCCATATTAAATCCTTTTTAAACCACTGATTTGCACTAATCATCACTAATCCGGCTGTGCGGAAAAGATAATTCGTTGAGACTAGTGAAGATTTGTGGTCGCGTCCCCGCCTTTTTCATTAATTTTCACCTTTGCCTATCGGTGCGGGTTTCGCTAGATTCCCCGTTCATTTTTTGAACAAAACTGGGTGTTAACTGAATTATATTTCAAACGAAACGGAGATGTTTAGATGAGAAAGAAGATTATTGCCGGTAACTGGAAAATGAATAAAACCGTCGAAGAGGCGATCGAGCTGGCCAATGGCGTGAAGCGCGAGCTGGCCGACTGCACCGAAGTTGATGTGGTGCTCTGCCCTCCGTTCACTGCGATTAAATCGGTGAGCGATATTGTTTCCGAAACGCAGATCGCGGTCGGTTCCCAGAATATGTCTTCGGAAGACGAAGGCGCGTACACCGGCGAAATCTGCCACAGCATGCTGAAAGAGCTGTTCGTGCGCTACGTGATTCTCGGCCACAGTGAACGCCGCGAGTATTATAAAGAAACCGACGAGTGGATTAATAAGAAGGTGATTAAAGCCCTCGAAAAGAATCTCCGCCCGATCCTCTGCGTGGGTGAAACCCTCGAAGACCGTGAATCCGGCAGCACCGAAAAGGTGGTTGAAGTGCAGGTTCGTGAAGGCCTGAAAAACGTTGCGGCCGATGCGTACACGGAACTGGTAATTGCCTATGAGCCCGTCTGGGCGATCGGTACCGGTAAAGTGGCTACGGCCGAGCAGGCCCAGGAAGTTCATGCCTTTATCCGTGCAACGGTTAAAGATATGGTCGGTGAAGAAGCGGCCAATGCGGTTCGCATTCAGTACGGCGGATCCATGAAACCGGGTAATGCTCCGGAACTGCTGGCGCAGCCGGACATCGACGGCGGCTTGATCGGCGGCGCTGCGCTTGACGCAGAATCGTTCGCCGGAATCGTTAAAGCCGGAATGTAATTCGCGGCGGTGCCGCGTGGTTGAAGGTCTGAACGTCGAAGATCGAATGCTTTTCAGCTTTGATTTTCGATCTTCGGCCGGAAGACCTTAGACCAAGTAGGAATAAAGGAAAAATTATGTTAGTTCTTAAGGCGCTTTTGATTGTTGTTCTGGTTCTCAGCTGTCTGTTGCTGATCGGCCTGGTGTTGTTGCAGAAATCGAAGAGTGAAGGACTGGGACTGGCGTTCGGCGCCGGAGCCGGCGAATCGCTGTTCGGTGCGCGTGCAGGTAACGTTCTGTCCAAAGCAACGGTGGTTCTCGGCATTGTGTTCATGGGTACGACGCTCGCGCTGGGCGTTATGTTTGCCCAGAAAGACAAGACGCTGATGGACAGTGTGAAGAGTGAACCGGTGCAGCCGGCGGCTGTTCAGGCTGCTCCGATTCAGGGACTGGATACCGGTGCTGCAGAAGCGCAGCCGGCTGCGGCTGTTCCGCAGGGCGACCCTTCAGCACCCGTTGCAGAATAATACAGGTTAAGTGCCTTTCTGAATGGCATTCAGGCCTCCAGTAATTAGACTCCTCCTGGCCGTATCGACGGTTATTGCGGGGAGTTTTCTGCTTTTCGGGTGCGGTGGAAAAGAAGGCCGCTTCCCGGTAAAGCCCGGCGAGACGGTGCAGTATGGTCAGACGTCGCGTATTCGCGGATTGGATCCGGGGATCAGCGGCGAGGTTTCTTCGTCGATGGCCATTTCCAAGCTGTATGAAGGCCTGCTCGAATACGACTATCTGGCCCGGCCGTATAAAGTGATTCCCGCGTTGGCGGAGTCGGTGCCGGAGGTTTCCGAAGACGGACTGGTGTATACTTTCACCATTCGGAAGGGGATTTATTTTCATGACAATCCCTGTTTTCCGGACGGCAAAGGGCGCGAGCTCAACGCCCGGGATTTTGTCTATTCATTTAAGCGCGTGGCTGATGTGAAAAATGCATCGTCCGGGTTCTGGGTATTCAATAACCGCATTAAAGGAATTGATGCTTTTCATGATGCTTCAAAGGGCGAGGAACCAACGGATTATTCGATGGATGTGGAGGGGTTGCAGGCGCTCGATGACTATACCCTGCAAATTACGCTGCTCGAACCCTACCCGCAGCTGCTTTATATCCTGGCTATGCATTATGCTTTTGTGGTTCCGCACGAGGCGGTGGAATTTTACGGCAAAGAATTTGTGAATAATCCGGTGGGCACGGGGCCGTATGAGCTGGTGGAATGGCGGCGGAATTCCCGTATTGAATTTTACCGCAGTCCGAAATGGGCGGAGACCGGCCGCGTGGAGCGGTATCCGTCGAAAGGTACTCCGGAACAGGTGGCGGCGGGGCTGTTGAAAGATGCCGGGAAACCGATACCGTTTAATGACCGGGTGGTTCAGTTTGTTATCGATGATGCGACCACCTCCTGGATGATGTTTCTCGCCGGACAGCTCGGGGCGTCCTCGATTTCGCCCGATAACTGGGATGCGGTGGTGATGCCGGACAAAAGCCTGAGTTCATCGCTGTCGGGTCGGGGCATTGAGCTGATTTCCTCTCCGTATACTGCCGTCTATTATTTAGGATTCAACTGGGATGATCCGGTGGTGGGCGAAGTGGATGATCCGGCGCAGAATTTGCGAAACCGCAAACTGCGTCAGGCGCTCAGCTGTGCCTATGAGTTTGATGTGATGAACCAGTTTATGAATAACCGGCTCTATCCCGTGGAGGGGCCGATTCCATCACCGCTGGCCGGTGAACTGAAGGAGCCGTCGCCCTATCGGTTTAATTTGGAAAAGGCGAAACGGCTGCTGGCCGAGGCTGGCTATCCGGGCGGCATTAATCCCAAAACAGGGAAGCGGCTCGAGATTAATATTGAAATGGGCAGTGCGGATGCAAACACACGTCAATCCACGGCGCTGCTGGCGGATATGTTTGAAAAAATCGGCGTGGTGTTGAAGGCCAACTATAACACCTGGCCGGCGTTCATCGAGAAAATGAACCGCAGGCAGGCGCAGACATTCCGCCTGGCGTGGGTGGCCGATTATCCTGATGCGGAAAATTTCCTGCAGCTTTTCTACAGTAAAAATGAGTCGCCCGGACCGAATCATTCCAACTATCGGAATGCCGAAATCGACCGGCTGTACGAGAAAGTCCGTATTATGCCCGATTCTCCGGAACGCACTGCGCTTTATGAAAAGATGTCGCGCATTATCGTGGAGGATGCCCCCTGGATTTTCCAATTTCAGCCGATGAGTTTTGCGGTAAAGCACCGCTGGATTGAAAACTATATTCCGCATGATTATCCGTACGGCATGGGAAAATACCGGCGGAGCAATCCCGAAATCCGTAAGGCCTGGATGGAATCGTACGGCGATAAAAAACTCGATATGACGGGGCAGGAGTGACGGATGTTTAAGTATATCCTCAAACGTGTCCTGCAGATGATCCCGACTGTAATCGGGGTGATCCTGCTGACTTTCATTCTCTTCAATGTGGTGGGCGGCGACCTGGCCGCCATTGCACTGGGTAAAAAGGTCTCGCTGCAGACGCTGGAAAGTTTTGATGAACAGCGCGGGCTGAACAAACCGCTCTTTTTCGGGACCCGGGCGAAAACGCGCGCCTATGAAGATCAGGATTTGAGTGAAGGGGCGGGGCGATGGCGCAGCTGGTCGAATGCTGTTTATTCCGCAGAAAGCGGCATTGTGACGCTGCAGCCCGGTGCAGCCGTCGACCCGATTGCATTTGAGCTGGATGCGGATGAGGATTATGTCTGGACGATCCGCTATCGCGGGGAGGGTGTGCTGGCGGGGCGGAAGCTCGCTTCCAACGATTGGAAAAAGGAAAATGTACGTTTTTCCGGTGGCGAAGATGGCGGTTTCCAGACGTTGGAAAAGCCACTGGAGTTCCGGGTGTTGAAGCTGCGAAAGATCAACCGGAATCCGTTTGATTCGCAACTGACGTTTTATATCCGTCAGCTGTTGCGCGGCGATCTTGGATTTTCGGAAGGCTTTAAACAGCCGGTGGCAAAGCTGCTGCGCGACGGGGTGCTTCCGTCACTCTCCCTGACGATTCCCATCTTTATTATCGGCATCGTGGTATCGATCAGCCTGTCACTGGTCTGTGCTTATTTTCGCGATACGTTTATCGACCGTTTTCTGGTGATTTTCTCCGTGGCACTGATGAGTATCAACTATTTGGTGTTTATCGTGGCGGGGCAGTATTTCTTTGCCTACAAGCTGGGTTGGTTCCCGGTGTGGGGGTATGAGTCGGCCCGATATCTTTTCCTGCCGGTACTCATCGGTGTAATCAGCGGGCTGGGATCGAATATCCGTTTTTACCGGACAATTATGCTGGATGAAATGTACAAGGATTATGTCCGCACCGCGTTTGCCAAAGGGGTGTCGAAACCGCGCGTACTTTTTGTGCATGTGCTGAAAAATGCCATGATTCCGATCATCACGAATGTGGTGATTGCGATTCCGTTCCTTTATACCGGCTCGTTGCTGCTGGAAAGCTTTTTCGGAATTCCGGGGCTTGGCTATCTGAGTATCAATGCCATTCTTTCGGCGGATATTGATGTGGTCCGGGCGATCGTGCTGATCGGCGCGCTGCTGTTCGTGGTTTCGAATCTTCTGACGGACATCTGTTATGCGGCGGCTGATCCGCGCGTAAAACTGAAATAAAAACAATGGCTGAAAAATCGAACAGTTTATGGGGCGATGCCTGGCGGCGGTTGAAAAAGAACCGGATCGCCATGGTCTGTCTCGGCCTGGTGGTTGTGTTCACGGTTTTGGCGATTTACGGCGAGATCGTCTATCAGGTATATGAGTTCCGCGACGTTACGCCGGCCTATCAGAAGACGAATCTGGATGTGCAGTTCCAGCCGCCGAGCGCCGAGCATTGGATGGGAACCGACGGGTTGGGACGTGATGTGATGTCGCGGCTGATTCAGGGGGTGAGTATTGCCTATAAAGTCGGCATTATTACATCGCTCATCGCCATTCCGATCGGGGTGTTTTTTGGCTGTATTGCCGGATATTTCGGCGGAAAAGTAGACGATTTTGTGGTCTGGCTCTATTCCACCTTTGCTTCGATGCCGGGGCTGCTTTTTATTCTGGCCATTGCCATGGTGGTCGGAAAGGGATTGCTCGGAATTTATCTGGGCATCGGGCTGACGACATGGGTCGGCATCTGCCGCCTGATCCGCGGGGAGGTCATGAAGCATAAGGAACAGACGTATGTGCAGGCCGCCAAAGCGCTGGGCCTGAGTTCCGGACGGATCATGTTTAAGCATATTCTGCCGAATATTTCCCATGTGATCATTGTGACCTTTTCACTGCGTTTTCCGGCGGCGGTCGGCACCGAGGTGTTTCTCAGTTTTCTGGGGATCGGGGTGCAGGATCAGCCGTCGTGGGGGCTGATGATCAACAATGCCCGCATGCGTCTCTGGCAGGGGATGTGGTGGGAAATGACTTTTGTGACGATTGCTCTGTTTCTGCTGGTGCTGGCCTTTAACCTGTTAGGCGACGCATTGCGCGACGCTCTGGATCCGCGACTTAATGACTGATTCAAAATCCATCATAGAAGTAAGAGAGCTCAGCGTCCATTTCGGGCATGGCGATGAGCTGGTGAAGGCCGTCGACGGTGTATCGTTTTCCATTGCGCACGGAGAAACGCTGGCGCTGGTCGGTGAATCGGGCAGCGGTAAAAGTATCAGTGCACTGTCGCTGACCCGGCTGGCTCCGCGCCAGGCGGTTTATGCCGGCGGCGAGGTTTTATTCGGCGGTCAGAATATGCTGGATCTCGATGATGCTGAACTGCGGAAAATCCGGGGGCGTCAGATTTCGTATATTTTCCAGGAGCCGATGGTTTCCTTTAATCCGGTGTTTACCATCGGCTGGCAGATCGAAGAGGCGCTGAAGCTGCATCGTAAAGACGTGGACCGGAAGTCTGAAATTGCGCGCCTGCTGGAGCTGGTGCATCTTCCGGCCCGGATGGACAGGGCTTATCCGCATGAGATGAGCGGTGGTCAGCTGCAGCGCTGTATGATTGCCATGGCGCTGGCGTGTTCGCCGGAACTGCTGGTGGCCGACGAGCCGACAACGGCGCTGGATGTGACGGTCCAGCGTGAAATTCTTAATCTGTTAAAAGAGCTGAGTGACAAGGTGGGGCTCTCAACGCTGATGATTACGCATAACCTGGGTATTGTTTCCGATCTCGCGGATCGCGTCTGCGTGATGCAGAAAGGAATGATTGTTGAGGAGGGTAAAACCCGCCAGGTGCTTGACGATCCGCAGCATGACTACACCAAACAATTAATGGCCGCCGTGCCGCGCCTGCGTCCGAAGAAATAATAATGGAAAATCTGCTGACAGTCGAAAAGTTGAACGTCATCTATGGCAAAGGTGCAGAGGCGGTCCATGCCGTCAAAGAGGTGACCTTTCATATCAAACCGGGTGAAATTTTCGGTCTGGTGGGGGAAAGCGGATGCGGGAAAAGTTCGCTCGGAAAAGCGATTATCCGCATTACGGACCCGACGTCGGGAACGATCGATTTCAAAGGAATTGATGTGGCTTCTTTGAAGGGAAAAGCGCTGAAAACCTATCGCCAGGAAGTGCAGATGGTTTTTCAGGATCCCTATGGATCGCTGAATCCGCGTATGAAAGTCGGCCATGCGATTGTGGATGTGCTGAACGTTCATAAAATCGGGGCAAATACTGCTGAACGGCGCGAGCGGGTGACGGAACTGTTTGAAGCGGTGGGGCTCAATCCGGCCTGGGCATGGCGATATCCTCATGAATTTTCCGGGGGGCAGCGCCAGCGGATCTGTATTGCCCGGGCGCTGGCGCTGAATCCGGATCTGGTGGTTGCGGATGAGCCGGTTTCTGCGCTGGATGTTTCGGTGCAGGCCGAAATCCTGGAATTGCTTCAGGAACTGCGGGAGAAGCGCGGGCTGGCTTTTCTGTTTGTGAGTCATGATCTTGCGGTGGTTCGCAATGTCTGTGACCGTGTGGCTGTGATGTATGACGGTGAGATTGTGGAAATGGGCGGTGTTGAGGCGGTGATCGATCAGCCGCAGCACGAATATACGCAGAAACTGCTTTCTGCGGTTCCCGCGTTTTAGTCTTCGGCCTTTTTCTCTTCCGCCGAATTCAGTTCTTCCAGAGCCTGGAACGCGGCAAGGCGTTCGCCCTCGCGTTTACTGCTGGCTTTGGCATGCCATTTTTTTCCACAGGCCGAAACTTCGATGGTGAAAACGCGGTCATGTTCAGGGCCTTCGGCCTCGATGGTTTCATATTCCGGAATGGAATGACCATGGCTTTGGGCATATTCCTGCAGGGCGCCTTTGGGATTGGTTTTCACGGGGGCGGACTGCAGTTTTCCAAGTTCCGGAACAAAGACCTTTTTGAAAATTTTGTTGGTGGCTTTGGCGCCGCCGTCGACCCAGGCCGCTCCGATAATCGCTTCTACGGCATCGGCTAAATTGGAGGCCCGTTCCGCACCGCCGTTTTTGCGTTCGCCGACCCCCAGGCGGATGAATTCGCTGATGCCTATTTTTGCGCCGATCTGCGCGAGTTTTCGGTCCTGCGTCAGCCGGCTGCGCAGTTTGGACATATCGCCTTCGCGCGCGTCGGGGTTGTGGTCGAAAAGATATTCGGCGGCCATCAGGCTGAGCACCGCATCGCCCAGATATTCGAGTCGCTGGTTGTCATCCTCGGTTTCTGGATTTTCATAGCGGAAGGACGGATGCGTGAGGGCCAGTTCGAGTACGGCTTTCTTTTTGAAGCGATAGCCGATGGCCTGTTCCAGGGTTTTGTAGGGGGAAAGGATCAAAACGGTGCCGCCGTTCCGATTTTGGTGTTAATGGCTGCTTCGGCAATGGAGCGGCCGTCGATGAGTTTGGGCTGCAGGCGCGGACGCCAGTGACGGCGTCGACTGCGGATCAGCAACCGGTGTCCGGGAAAAAATTCAAACAGGGCGAGCAGTTTGCTGAACGGAAGAAACAGGACGGCCAGCGTGCTGAGTGTTTTGTATGATTTTTCGATGGCCGGGGAAACCTGTTCCGGAATCAGCCAGCAGGGAGCGGGCAGGACGGATTTTTGAAAAAAGGTGCCGATGGCTGATGCTGTTTCGAGCAGTGCGTTGGAATAGGTGATTGTTTCGGGGACGTCGAACCCGTCTTTCAGCCGGTCAAACAGTTCGTTGGCTTTATAGCCGTTCCGTACGGCACCGCGCGCTGTGGGGTTGAAGCCGGAAAGTTGACGCAGCAGCGCAGTCAGGCTGAACGGGGCGCGTTTGGTTTCTGCGATCACCACCCAGCCGTCGTTGCGCAGGACGCGGTGACATTCGCGGATGAAGGCATAATCATCGTCAATATATTTAAGCGCATCCACAAGCACGAGGCGGTCGAAAGACTGATCTTCGAAGGGCAGCTTTCCCTCTTGGATATAGTCTGCGTTTTCGGACCGTGTGTGTTTCAGGGCGTCGGCCGCCTGCCGGGTGGCGGCAATGGTTTTCCAGCTGCCGCCAAGGGTGCGTAAACGGCTGCTTATCGCACCATCGCCTTCGCTGATTTCCAGACATTGGAACGAGGAAACGCTGCCCAATGCACTGGTGATGCGGTTGTAGTTGAGGGTACGGCGGGCGGAACGGCTGAGGAGCCGGTCCTGCCAATCGCGTATTTTTTGGTCCAGTTGAGAGTCGGTCATAGGCAGGGAAATATAAAAATGCAGGGGAGTCTGTTAAAGACTAATCACACCCGAAATGCCGGTTGAGGTTGTTTCGGCAACCCGCACCGGAAGAACCGCGTTCTGCTGATCTTCCGAACAGGCGAATTCTGCAGGGATATAATGCCGGGTATATCCGCTTCCGATACCGTCTTTTACGCGCTCAACAAGCACCTCCGCTTCCAGTCCCTGGAACTGGCGATGATAGTTCAGGGCCATGGTTTCGCCCAGTTCACGCAGTTTTTCGCTGCGTTCCATGGCGATGGCGCCGTTGATCTGATGGCCCATTTTGGCGGCCATGGTTTTAGGGCGGGGCGAATAGGTGAAGACGTGCATCTGCGAAAATCCGACTTTTTTACAGAATGCGTAGGATTCTTCGAAGTAGGTATCGGTTTCGCCGGGGAAGCCGACGATGACGTCGGTGGTGAAGGCGGGGTTATCGAGTGCGGCACGGGCGCGGAGGACTGCGTCGTAATATTCTTCCGCCGTGTAGCCGCGACGCATGGCGTGCAGAACGGCGTCGGAACCGGACTGCAGGGAGAGGTGGAGGTGCGGCATAATATTACTGTGGGCGGACCATACCTCCAGCAGCTCGTCGGTCAGTTCGCCGGGATGCAGGCTGGAGAGCCGGATTCTTCCGATGTTCGGAAGGTTTACGAGGTTGCGCAGCATTTCGGCAAGCGAAGAGCCGCGGCCTCGGCCGTAGAGACCGACGCTGACGCCGGTGACGACAATTTCGCGGTAACCGGCCTCGGTGAGTGCGCTGGCTTCGCGTACGGCATCCGCGATGGCTTTATCGCGAGGTTCTTTACGAAGTTGGGGAATGATGCAGAAGGAACAGCCGATGTCGCAACCGTCCTGAACTTTCAGGAAGGCACGGGTGTGGTCGCCGAAACGGGAAATGGTGAAGGTGTCCGTTTCGAGGTTTTCCATTTCGTGTTTTTCGGGCATGGCCAGCTCGTTGAGCTGCTGGTCAAGGCGCTGGATCCAGTCGGCCCCGGCGGGGACGCGGAATACGGGGTCCTGACCGACGTCGGTGAGCTCGATATCGGCGGCGCAGCCGGTCACAAATACGTGAGCGAGCGGATTGTTCCGCTGCATTTTACGAATCGTCTGGCGCGATTTCTGGGCGGCTGCAGCGGTCACGCCGCAGGTGTGTACAACAATGATGTCGCCGTCGTCGGACTGTTCCGCCTTTTTCAGGCCGTATCGTTCGAGCAATTGCTCGATCTGCTGGGCATCATACTGATTGACTTTGCAGCCGAGGACGTTAACGAAATAGGTTTGTAATGTATTCATGATAATCACTGTGGCTTAAAAGGGGGACTCTCTTACGTTTTCCAGCGGTTGGAAGCAAGCGGAATTGTAAGCCGGTTATTCAGATTCAGTTTAAATATGGAAGAGGAGGATTTATTTCTTTCATAGGCTGGACGGGTCCGTCATGGTGCCGAAACTCAAAAAGGCGATGATAATGGTCGTGTTTTTGTGCGGCTGCTGTAACGGTGGTTCAGAGGGGAGAAGAGGATGTTGGACAAAAAAGCGGTGGTTCTTGCTGTGCTGGTGGGTATTCTGGTTGGAACCGGTGCGTTTACCATGAAATATGCGGAGGGGCTTTCCTATATGAGTTCCGATCCGAAAGCCTGTGTGAACTGCCATATCATGACGCCGCAGTACGATTCCTGGGTGAAATCGAGTCATCATGCGCAGGCGACCTGTGTTGATTGCCATCTTCCCCATGATTTTATCGGCAAATACATCGCAAAAGCGGAAAACGGCTGGCACCACTCAAAAGCCTTCACAACACAGAATTTTCATGAGCCCATTATGATTAAGGGCAAGAACAAGGGGATTCTGCAGCATAACTGCGTGGAGTGTCATGAGGATATGGTGCATGAGATATTCAGAAGGGATATCACGGATCCGGATGCGGTGAGCTGTATCCACTGTCACGCATCCGTGGGTCATGGGGTATTGCCCACCGGTATTGGCGGGGCGGATCGAGGTGTGGAAAAAGAAAGGGAAAGTCATGAGTGAACGAGTGAAGAAACAGGGCGCGTCCGGGATTTATATTGTCATTATAGTGGCGGTCGCCATTTTATCAGCGTTGGTGGTCGGGTTGTTGACCAACATTACCGAACGGAAAGTCGAAGCCCGGCAGCAGTATCTGCGTGTGGTGGAAGTGACAGAAGATACAACGGATCCGGCGGTATGGGGGAAAAACTGGCCGAAACAGTATGACAGCTACAAGCGTACCGCTCTTTCCACTAAAACCACATTTGGCGGTCACGGCGGCAGCGAAGCGCTGCCCGAGCAGAAGATCGATCGGCCGGAATATCACTGGCTCAAGCGGATGTTTCTTGGATATGCATTTTCCATCGATTATCGCGATCGCCGCGGTCACGCCTATATGCTTTTTGATCAGGAGCAGACTGACCGTCATAAGGCCAAGCAGTCGGGCTCCTGTCTGCACTGTCATGCTTCACTTATGCCGGTTTACCGTGAACTGGGGGACGGGGATGCGATGGCCGGTATGAAAAAAACACATGCCATGTCGTATTGGGAGCTGAACGAAATGGCCCATGATATGGGGCATGCGCATCCGGTTTCCTGTGTGGATTGTCATGATCCGGAATCGATGGCCATTCGGGTGACACGACCGGGCTTTATTGATGGTATTCAGCGTTTGGCGAATTCGGACGCGCCGGTGCCGGCTATTCCGTCGATCGATATCTGGCGGCAGGGCGAACGTGAAACACCGTATGATCCGAATGAGGATGCGTCCCGCAATGAAATGCGTTCTTTTGTCTGTGGCCAGTGCCATGTTGAATATTATTGTTCATCTGATTTTCCACTCACGTTCCCGTGGGGCAACGGCCTGAGTATGGATGGTGCGGAAAAATTCTGGGATGAAACCAAACTGACGAGCGGCGAGCGGTTCTATGATTATAAACACAAAGAAACCGGCGCACCGATTCTGAAAGCGCAGCATCCTGAATTTGAGCTGTGGAGCCAGGGTGTTCATGCCCGCAGCGGGGTTTCCTGCTCGGACTGCCATATGCCTTATATGCGCGATGGCGCCTCCAAGGTTTCCGACCACTGGGTGCGCAGTCCGCTGCTGAATGTGAACCGGTCCTGTCAAACCTGTCATCGCAAATCGGAGCAGGATATTTTGGATCTCGTGGATTCGATCCAGCAGAAAAACTACAAATTGCTGCTGCGCGGCGGCGAAGCGTTGAATGATCTGATGGATGCGGTGATGGCGGCAAAAGAATCCGGAGCGACAGAGGATGAACTCACTGCGGCACTGGAGTTTCAGCGGAAGGCGCAGTGGCGCCTCGATTACATCGCTGCCGAGAATTCCATGGGCTTTCATGCGCCGCAGGAAGCGGCGCGCATTTTGGCGGAAGCGGCCGACTATGCCCGCCAGGGCCAGGTTGAGGCGCTCAAGCTGACCCGTCAGTAAATTCTCTCTCCTCGAAACGTCCGGAAAGGGCGCCCTGATTTCATTTCGGGCGTCCTTTTCATTTAATCAGGATGGACGCCGTTGGGCGGAATATGAAAAAGTGGCGTCATTGTTGATTAACCAGTTCAGGGAGAAGTTATGACTCAGGAAGAAGTGCTTGAAATTTTTAAAAAGACGAATGCGTTGCTGGAAGGCCACTTTGAGTTGCGCTCCGGTCTCCACAGTAATCAGTTTTTTCAATGTGCACTCGTATTGCAGCACCCGCGAATTTCCGGGAAGCTCTGCGAGGCGCTGGTGGAAAAAATGAAAGCTGAACTTGAGGATCTCAATGTGGATACCGTAATTGCGCCGGCCATGGGCGGGATTACCATCGGTCATGATGTGGCCCGTGCGCTGGGCGTCCGGTTTATTTTTGTGGAGAAAGAGGATAATGCACTGAAGCTGCGACGCTTTAAAATTGAAAAGGGCGAACGGTTTGTTATTGCCGAAGATGTGGTGACGCGCGGTGGGCGGGTGCAGGAGACTGTTGATATCGTTAAGGAGAATGGCGGTGAGGTTGCCGCGATCGGTATTCTCGTGAATCGCAGTGGCGGAAAGGCGGCATTCGATGCGCCGCTTGTCAGTTTGCTCGATATCGAACCGGTGACGTATGATCCGTCCAACTGCCCGCTCTGTGAAGCGGGACTGGAACTGGTACATCCCGGAAGTAAATAAGTTAAGACAAGTCCCGCATTGATCGGGACTTTTTTATTGGTTTTTCCGGGAATCGCGGCGGTGACAAAAATAGTCAATCGCTTTGACTTGGGAAAATTGAATGGGTACTTTACGAAGCTTGTTTTTTAGAAATTTTAAGGAGGTTGCCTGTGTCGCATCCGTTGGAACCTATTTTTGCCCTTCAGAAGAAGGATCGTAAACTGATCAAACTCCTGCGGGAGATTCGCGATATTCCGAAACGGAAAAGCGATATTGAACTGCAGCTGAGCGGCTCGAAGAAGAAGCTCGAGATGGCGCTCGACAGTAAAAAACACACCGAGGCCACGCTGA
Organism: Pontiella agarivorans; assembly: GCF_034531395.1. Classification (NCBI taxonomy): domain Bacteria; kingdom Pseudomonadati; phylum Kiritimatiellota; class Kiritimatiellia; order Kiritimatiellales; family Pontiellaceae; genus Pontiella; species Pontiella agarivorans. Next base: position 514,736 of record NZ_JARVCO010000002.1, read on the forward strand.
AAGAGCAGGAACTTGAGGTGGAAGCACTCAAGGAACGGGTCACCAAATACAAAAACCAGCAGATGGATGCGGAGACGAACGAGCAGTATCGCGCCTTCGTTAAAGAGATCGGCGCGGTTGAGGACGAAATCAAGGTGCTCGAAGAAAAAGAGATCAAGTTGATGGAGGATCTCGAAGCCGGCAAAGCCATTGTGGCTGAATGCGAGGAAAAGCTGAGCCATGAGCGCGAAGGCATTTCCGATGAATTGGAAGAGCTGGATGAACGCCAGGCGTATCTCGAAGAAAAAGTCGGGAAAATGAAAGCCGACCGTAACCGGATGGCGGCAGAGTGCGATAAGCAGCTTCTGGCAAAATATATGCGTATTCTGCAGAACAAAAAAGATATGGCCATTGTGCTGGTTGAAGAAGGCGGACATTGTGGAGGCTGCCATATGAAACTTCCGCCGCAGGTAGTTAATGATGCGCGGAATCCGACCAAGATTGTCGGGTGCAATTTCTGTGGACGCATTGTCTACAACCCTCCGTATGGAGGATGAATTAAGTTTCAGGTGCTCAAGGATTAAGTTGTTTCTGTAACAGCTTAAGAGCTGCGCACTTGAAAAGTAACCTTTTCAGGCAGGGTGTATCGGTCGCTCCGCAGATGCGGGGAGGAAAGTCCGGACTCCGCAGGGCAGGACGTCCCGTGGTTAACGCGGGAACCCATGTGCCAGATCGCATGGGATGGAAAGTGCCGCAGAAAATATACCGCCCCGGCTTGCCGGGGTAAGGGTGAAATGGTGGGGTAAGAGCCCACCGCGCGGAAGGTGACGACCGCGGCAGGGTAAACCCCGTCCGGAGCAAGATCAAATAGGGAACTTAGGAGCGGCCCGCTCTGTTTAAGGTTCCGGGTAGATCGCATAGATAAATGATCGACGCCTTCGGGTGAACAGAATCCGGCTTACCGCCCTGCCTGTCTTTCTTAATACGCATTGCAGTTTTGCAATGCGTGTTTTTTTTAATTCGGCATCCGGCCTTGCTGAATGACTTCGTAAGCCAGGCGTTCCACGGCTTTTCCATTCGGCAGTTCGAGTTTGTTTTTGATGTTGATTCGGTGGGTATCAACGGTATTGCGGCTGATGCTGAGGCGTTCGCTGATCAGAGCGGTATCAAGGCCTTCGCCGATCAGTTGGAAGATATCCATTTCCCGGTTGGACAGTGTGTCGAGCAGGGTATGCGGAGTCTCAGAATACCCTTTTAATTTTTTCCTGATGCGATCAATCATATCCTCGGAAAAAAAGAGCTCTCCGGAACAAACTTTACGAATGGCCAGTTTAAGCGTATTTGGGGGCGAGGTTTTCATGACATATCCATGGGCACCTGCCGCAGCCGTACGTTCGGCAAAGAGCTTTTCTTCAGACATGGTGTAAACCAGAATTTTCAGATCCGGATAAAGCTTTCTGATCTGTTGGATCAGGTAGGTGCCGTCTGTTCCGCCCAGCGAAAGATCAACGATGGCGATGTCCGTGCTTTCGGAACAAAGTTTTTTCAGTGCTTCGTCAGCGGAGGAGGCGGTGCTGGAGATTTCCAGATCACTTTCGGATGCCAACAGCGTTTTTAAACCGTCATGAATGATCGGATGATCATCAATGACCATAATGCGGTGTGTCAATTTATTCATTTTATTCCAACCCCTAGAACGAATGATATAGAAACATAGTAGGGAGCAGGGGGCGGCAAACAAAGTATTTTTTCGGGAATAAAGAGGGGGTGTGCATAGAAAAGCTATTAGGTTTTACCTGACCGGGAGGGGAGCAGGCTTTTGATGAGCACGGCCAGCAGCAGAATTGTCCACACCATGTTGAGGGGAGAGTTCGATTCGTGCATATGACAAACCTGTTCTTCAATGCCCAGCGCCGGAGAAAAGAAATTGATGATGAATCCTGCCGCCAGTGCGCAGAGCGAAAGCGTGATGAGGAAGACGGTCAGTTCTTTTTTTCCGATAATCTGCCAGAGCGTTGTCAGTGTGGCCGCATTGGTTGCGGGCCCGGTGATGAGAAATACGAGGGCGGCCCCGGGAGAAAGGCCTGCTTTGATGAAGGCCAGTGCAATCGGGACAGAGGCTGAGGAGCAGACATAGAGCGGAATTCCGATGAACAGCATCAGAATCATGGCGAACGGCGAATGACCCAGCCGGTCGGCAAAGAAGTTATCGGGAATAATCCCGCTGATGACGCCGGAGATGATAATGCCGATCAGCATGGCCTGAGCGATTTTTCCCGGCAATGTGATAAAGCCGTATTTGAGCATGCGGAGGAGGATATGATTCCGCTGTTCAGCAGCTTCGGTTTTTTCCTCTTCTTCCTGTTTATCGTTTCCGGAGGCAGGAACGGCTTCGACAGCGATCCCGCAGAGAATGCCGGATAGAAAAGCGGCCAGTGCCCGGAATACGGAAAAAAACCAGCCTAGCAGGGCGTAGGTGACCAGCAGCGAATCGACACCGGTTTGGGGAGTTGAGGCAAGAAACGAGGCGGTTGCGCCCCGGCTGGCACCGTGTTTGCGCAACAGCGCTGCAAAGGGGATCACTCCGCAGGAACAGATCGGCATCGGTACGCCGACCAGTGCGGCTTTGATGGAGCCCATAAGACGGTTTCCGCCCAGATGGCGTTTTACAAAATCGCGGGAGATGAGTTGCGAAAGAATTCCCGCCATCAGAAAGCCGAACAGGAGATAGGGCGCCATCTCAACGGTGACGAGCCAGATTTCGTTAAGAATATTTTTAAGCATTTCCATACCAGATTCCTTGCGGGTCAGCTTATGGAATGTTTGTTCCGGTACAAGCCTTATCCGTCGGGGTTTATGGCCCCGGATTGAAGTTGTTTTGCGTTTAGAGGCGGCCCTGCTATATTTCCGGGCTATGGAATTTTCGAAAATCATCCGGGAAAAACTGAAAAAACTGCCCGACGAACCGGGGTGCTACCTGATGCGTGACCGCGACGGGAAAATCATCTATATCGGTAAAGCGGCTTCGTTGCGCAAGCGCGTGCAGAGCTACTTTCGTTCGCATACGCGCCGGACCGCCCAGCCGAAGATTCGCAGTCTGATCAGTTCCATCGAGGATTTTGATATTGTGGTGCTCAAGAGCGAGGCTGAGGCGATTCTCACAGAAGGCAAGCTGATCAAAGAGTACCGGCCGCATTACAACACACTTTGGAAAGACGATAAGCGCTTTCAGATGATCCGCGTTGATGTGCAGCATCCGTTTCCAACCATTGGAAAGTGCCGAATCAGAAAAAAGGACGGCGCGGAATATTTCGGGCCTTACACCTCGGGGATGGCGGCCAAAGTGGCGGTGGAATTTCTGGAACGCAAGTTCGGGTTGCGCCGCTGTCGTCCGCGCGAACCGGATGAGGAGACCTATAAGCACTGTAATGACGATATTATTGCCAACTGTTCGGCTCCCTGCATCGGAAACGTATCACCCGGGGAATACCGCCGGCGAGTGGAGGAGGTCTGCGCCTTTCTTCGGGGTGAACGGATGGAGATGCTCAAGGAGCTTCGTGCGGAAATGGAGCAGGCGGCGTCCGAACTGAAGTTTGAAGAGGCGGCGGCGCTGCGTGATGTGCTTTTGCATTTGAACAACGCTGTGCGCGAGCGGGCCAAGGTGCGTAAAACGCCGAAGATGAAACAGGATGAGGCGCGGATCGGTCTGAAGCAGCTGCAGAAACAGCTGAAGTTGTCGGCGGAGCCGCGGGTGATTGAGTGTTTTGATATTTCAAATATTTCAGGAACAAATTCGGTGGCCAGTATGGTGTGTGCTGTGGACGGGGTTCCGTATCCAAACCGATACCGCCGTTTTCGGATTAAAACGGTGGAGGGGGCGGATGACCCGCGGTCGATGGCAGAGGTGGTGCGGCGGCGTTATTCGCGACTGCAGCGCGAAAAAAAGGAGATGCCGGGACTGGTGATGGTGGACGGCGGAATTACGCAGCTGCGGGCGGCAAAGGCCGAGCTGCGTTTGCTGGGACTGGATGACTTGCCGATTGTGGGGCTGGCCAAGCGCTATGAAGAGATTGTCTGGGATTACGATGAAAACTCGGGAAATCTGGTGCTGCCGCGCAATTCGCCTGAACTGACGGTGGTAACGCGGCTGCGTGATGAGGCGCATCGTTTTGCGATTACCTATCACCGTGAACTGCGGCGGCGGCGGATTATGGAATCGCGGTTGGATGAAATTCCGGGGATTGGAAGTTCCAAGAAGGAAATGCTTTTGAAACACTTCGGATCCATTACCCGCCTGAACCGGGCTTCGGTCGAACAGATTTCAGAAGCGCCGGGTATTGGAAAAAAAACAGCGGAGCTGATCCGCGCAGAACTGGATAAAAAATGAGCGTACCGACAAGACGATTTGGAAGAACGGAAGTGCAGATGCCGGTGTTGAGCTGCGGCGGCATGCGTTACCAGCAGGGGTGGGATGATTTGGAGCCTGAGAAAATTGATCCGAAAATTCAGGACAATCTGGAAGCCACGGTACATCGGGCGTTGGAGCTGGGGATCAGCCATATCGAAACGGCGCGTGGTTACGGGCCCTCGGAAATGCAACTGGGCTGGGTGCTGCCCGAAATCGATCGGGAAAGCTATCTGCTGCAGACCAAGATCGGAGTGAAAGAGACTGCCGAAGAATTTCTTGAGGTTTTTGAAACCTCGATGAAAAACCTGCAGGTGGATTATGTAGATTTTCTTTCGATTCACGGGATCAATCTGCCGGAGCATATTGATACGTGTCTGAAGAAGGGTGGATGTGTGGAGGCGGTCCGGAAGCTGCAGCAGGAGGGCCGGGTTCGATTTTGCGGGTTTTCGACGCATGGTGGCCCGGAGGTGGTGGTGCCGGCCTGTGAAACCGGTGAGTTTGATTATGTGAATCTTCATTGGTATTTTATTTATGATCCGCTCCATTGGCCGATGGTTGAGGCGGCGGCGAAACAGGATATGGGCGTCTTTATCATCAGCCCGAATGACAAAGGCGGGATGCTGTATAAACCGACTGAAAAAATGGCGGCTTTGTGCAATCCATTGACGCCGATGCAGTGGAATGACCTGTATTGTCTGCAGCGTCCGGAAGTGCATACGCTGAGCATCGGTGCTGCAAAGCCGTCGGATTTTGAAGAGCATGTCGAGGCGGTGTCCCGTCATCTGGATGATCCGATAGTTGGTGATATTGAACAGCGTATTATCCGGTCGCTGGAAAATGATCTGGGGGCTGACTGGATGAGGCACTGGCACGAAGGCCTGCCCTTTTACCTGGATGTTCCCGGCGAAATCAATGTGCGTGAAATTTTGCGGTTGTGGACGTTTGATCGGGGGCTCGGGCTGCGCGAGTTTGCAAAAATGCGTTATAATTTATTGGGTAATGCGTCGCATTGGTTTCCGGGTCAACAGGCCGCTGAGGTCGATTCGGTGGACTGGAGCTGCCTGAAAAACAGCCGTTTTGCGGATCGTATTCCGGATCTTCTTAAAGAGGCGCATGCGCTTTACTGGGAGGATAAAGAGGCGAAACGCCTGAGCGAAAGTTAGAGCGACAGCACGTATTCGATCAGGTCATTTTTCTCTTCAGGGGTGAGTGCGGAAACGTTTCCGTATTTATCGCCGTGCCGGAATTCGTTGAACAGATCCTGGAGGGTGGCGGCCCGCCCGTCGTGCAGATAGGGTGCGGTGCGCCATGCTTCGGTCAGATGCGGGACATCGATCGGCAGTCCTTCATCGAGCCCCTTGGCGGTGCCCATATCATACATCCCATGATCCGAGTGATAGGGGCCGGAGTGGCAGTTGATACAGCCCGCGCTGGAAAAGATCTTTTTTCCGCGCTGTGCCGCGGCGCTGAGTTTTCCTTGCTCTAAATACGGGCTGGGTACAGCGGTCAGACTTTTCAAATAGGCGTCGATTGCCTGGGCGTCTTTTTCCGGCCGTACGGCAAATTGAATGTGACGCAGGCCGGCACGTACGCCGACATAGGCATCGGCCCGAACGCCGAGCCACATTGCGCGCGGATTTTCATGCGCGTGCAGCATGGATTTTACATTTTTCGGGTTTCCGATCCCGTCGTTGAGCAGGTCCCAGTTGAGGGCATCGGTCCGGGCATCGGGGTGGCAGGTGGCGCAGCTGAGCCAGTTCTGAAAGCAGAGTCCGGCATCGTTAAAATAGATTTCGCCCTGACGGACCTGCGTGACGGGTTGTTTGGCATCAAGCGCAACCGGTGTGGACGTGGTTTTCCAGTCTTTGGAAATGTGAACGATTTCGACGTCGTCCGAGAAATAGTGGGCGACATAAACGGTGCTGCCGTCAACGACGAGTGAGCGGGGGCCGTTGCCTTTCAATTTCATCCTTTTTCGGATGCCGGAGAGGAAGGAGAGGTTGTTATGTGCGTTCAAATGGGCCTGGCCGGAGTTGGCAGCGGCTTCCGCAGCCACTTTTTCTGAGAGTGCGGTAAGGTTGATCAGGCTGATTTCGTGGTTGCCGGCAGAGGAGACGACCAGCATTTTTCCATCGTTGGAAAAGCCGATTGCCCAGGGATTGGGGAATCCCTGATCCACATCATCGAGCAGGACGGTGTATTGCAAGGTCTGGCTTTCCACGTCGATGACGCTGAGAGCATCGGTGGAGACCCAGCCGCGTTCGAGCTGCGTGGTCGGTACCAGAAAACGGGCCATGAGATGCGTCGCAAAAACTTTTTTGCCGTCGGGCGACAGTTTGAGATCGCGCAGGCCTTCGGCGCCGTTGACGAGGGGAATAGTTTTTACGGTTCGAGTCTGTGTGTCGATAACTGATATTTTCGATGCAACGTAGTCGACGTCGGCTCGGCCGTCGGGAATGTGGTTGGCCACAAACAGATAACGGCCGTCAGGAGTGATGTCGGCGGCAATCGGCTCCCGGCGGACAGGAATTTGTGCCAAGGTTTTTCCGGAATGCAGATCAATGAATGAAACATTGTTATCGAACCGGTTGCAGATATAGAGGGTTTTTGCATCGGGGGAAAGGACGGGGGATGTCGGTGTGTGTCCGGTTTCCAGTGTCTGGAAAATCTCGCCGTTGCGGGCCATCCAAACCCGGCCGTTGTGTCCGCCGCCGGTGATGAGCATACGGTCACCGTCCATAACAAAACCGCTGGGTTCGGCGGGCAGTTTCAGCCAGGTGTTTACTTGAAGAGTTTCTTTGTGCAGTTGTTTGATCTGTTTTCCGGTGCGGGAGGCGATGAATAATGATTGTCCGTCGGCAGCTTGATGAATAGCGGTGGGGGATTGATAGGTCTGGGCGGCAACGCCTTGGACGAACAGAATAAGCAGTGTGGTTCGGTTGAGTAATTTCATCTTTTCTCTTTTATACAGGCGACGATACTCCGGCTGAAATAGAGACAGACGGTATTTCTTTTTGTCGGTTTGTAACCGATAGGACAAATGTCTGTGTTAGGATCATGTTAAATAATCAATGTTTTCTGGCATGTTGTATGCGTATATTGCATAGATGTAACCTCTCAAATAAAAAGGGTTGGCTTTTTGGATATGGCAATGTGCCGAAAGATTTTAATATTGACTGTAGTTTTGGCGTTTTGTGCTGTGGACGGTTTATTTGCACAGGGCAAAAGCAGTTTTGAAACCGGTGATTTTACAGGCTGGAATGTGCAGGGCAAGGGGTGGACGATTTATAGTCGCGATGCTTCCGATGGTTCTAAGTCGGCCCTGTGTACGGTGTCGAAAGGTGAGCCGGCGGGGGTGATGGCCTGTGCCAAAGTTGTGAAAGCCCAGCCCGGTTTTGTGGTCAAGGTGGATCTGGATCTGGCTGGAAAGGCGAGGCACAACAGTTCGCGGGTTAAAATTTCGGTGATCTGCGTGGATGCCGGCGGCGGTATTCTGCAGGAAGTGGAAAAAACAGTCGCCGTACCTTCATCGGATTTTCATCGGATTTCGGTGCCGGAACTGATTGTTCCTGCAAAAACAGCGGAAACATATGTCATGCTGATGGTCGAGGTTACGAAGACTGCCAAGAGTACCGAGTGGTGGCGTTTCGACAATGTGCTCATTCGTGTTGAATGATCGATCCGGTTCACTTTTCTTCAATAGATCATATTCGTGCCTTATTTAATGTTACAGAAAACATAGAAGATCTCATTATGGGGCCTTGGGCTACCGGTGAAGTAACTGTGGTTACGCTTAATGACTTTGAAATGAGCGAAATCACCGAAACGGTATTTGATTCAGGGTCCGGTAAAATCTTCGTGAAACTGCATCTCGAAAAACAGTAACCGCCTTCTGTATTGACCCAAAAAGCCCCGCCTCTCCGGTGGGGCTTTTTTTGGGGGTTCACGCATTTGCCTGGATCGGCGCATTCTGCACATTTGTTTCAGGGCCGAGTTTTTGGCACTGCATGGGATGTTATTTTTAATCGCTGTAATCGATTTTATTCGGTGCCGTGAGTGAAAGACGGGTTGGCTTGAGGCTTAAGTTGCACGTGGAGGACTTTATGACGCATCGGTTTATTAAATCAGTGAAATGTACAAAATGGATAAAATGTTAAAGAAAACATATGTGCGTCTTTATGGTCCCGTTTTTGCAGATATTTTGAATGCTTTTGATCGCCCCTGTCTATCTTTTGGATAGGTGAAGATGTCGGCATAATGGGCTGAAAAACAAGGGGAAAATAGAAATCCATAAAAAAATGACACTATTATTGTTGCGTGAGACCCTTAACATTAATACCTTTCTTACCATCACAATAAAGGCCGCTGATCTATCCAAGGGGCTAGGTCACATGTAAAATGTTCATTCCGGGCGGTTGATCTGAGGAGAAATGAGATGAAAAGATTACTGTTATTGGTGTCGTGTGCCTGGATAACGGCGCTTGCGACACAGGCTGCTGAAATATGGAGTGAGGATTTCAGCACGTGGTCTGATGGAGATATTAACGGAGTAAATGGCTGGGTGACTTCGACTAACGGCTGGACGAACAGCGTGGTTAACGGGGAACTGATGCTGGAGCCGGAGGGTGACCGAATTATGTATTCGACGAGCGGGGCTGATCTGGCCTTCGGCGAAAGTGTTCGGATTACCGTGGATTACCGTATTGGTATGTCCAGCGAACGTAAGCATAGCGGTTTATTCGGATTCGGAATTCAGACCAACACGATGGCCACAGCAGGAACTTCGGAAGAGTTGATTAATACGTACCTGTTCGTTTTCGGTCAGGAGGGGTCCATTCGTGAAGATGGTCAATTCAACCAGTTTCCCGACAGCCAGCAATGGAACGGCCCGGGGACCTATGTCTTATCAGGCGCTGATCTTGGGTTGAACCCATACGGGTATTATACCAATGAAGCTCCGTATGACAGTGCGGCCTATATTGATCCCTTTTCGGACGATCTGCAGACGGTTTACACCATCACCAAATCTCATATTCAGGACGAATTTAATGTTTCTGTTTTAACGAGTAATAAATTGTCGGGTGTTACTTCGTCCGGCGCTGATTACGGTATTGCACGTTCCAATGCCTGGAATGCGTCTGAGCTTTACCTCACGCTGTACAGTGCCGGAGGAACGCATGTGAGCAACACCAACTATATCCAAAAGGTGACTTTCGAAAAACTTGATGTTGCGATGGATGCACCTACAGGCGTTGGAGCGCTTGGTATGGATGGTCAGGTTGATCTCTCCTGGACGATCATGCCCGGAGCGACTCAATATGAAGTTTACCGTACCACTACTCCGGGATCGTATAGTGCGCCGCTGGCAACGGTTGGCAGTGAGGGATATTCAGATGCATCCGTCGTTAACGGAACGACCTATTATTATTCTGTTGTTGCCAAGTATGCCGGTGGTGACTCGGTATTTTCTGATGAAGTATCAGCCACGCCGAAAACCATCTACAGCGATGCTCCGGTGTATTCCACCGATTTCAGCGGCATTAGCGGGGACTTGGCTGCAGATGCTGATTGGGTTGCGGTTTCCGGCAGCAGCAATAATGCATTCAATGTAATTTCGGACAGCGGAACCAATTGGGCGGACACGGTTTCGGTTTCCAACTTTTTTGATGAAACTGTGGGTAATGCAGTGTATGTGGATCGCCTGATGCGCAATGAAGCAGATGATGCCGTTGAGGGTTCGTTTGATGTGGTGGTCAGTGTGACGGCTGCAGGAACAGATGATTCGGATCATAACAATCAGGGTGTGTTGAGTTTCGGTATCACCAGCTCCTCTACTGAAGCGCTGGATGCAGATAAAGCCATGATGGCCATGTTTTATCTGGGCGTGCGTTTTGAAAACAATCTCTACGTGACGTTTGGTCAGGAGGGCAATGATATTGACAGTAATCGTCTGGCCTTCCTGGGCTGGAGTGAAGCCGGATGGAATCCGAAACCGCTTCTAGCTGTAAGCAAGTCCTATCTCGGAAATTCTGAGGCTCCACGTGATCTGGTCACAGATCTTCTGAATGTCAGCTGGAAAATCCGCAAGACGCGTGAGCCGGGCGTTTATCAGGCCTGGGCATCGTTGTCCAATACAGTTTCCGGTGTTGTTAACACGAGCTCCACTCTGATTGAGTTTGAAACCGATACCATGCAGGAAATGTACGATGCAACTGCCGGTGTATTTGCCATGGGGCGTCATCCCAATGCAAAAAAGGCTGAATACAATTCGGAACTGTTTGCCGCGGTCGAAAATGTGAGTATTGCACACTCGAGCGGGAATCTTCCGGACGTGATTGCTCCGACGGTAACCACAGTTCTGCCGGCCGACCGCTCCGTTACTATTGAATGGGATCCGGTGCTGGATGCGATGGGCGGATATACGTTGACTGTGGAAACGCCGGACAGTGAAACCTATGTGGTGGCGGATGGCATCACTGAAACTTCATTCACGGATTCACCGCGATGGAATGATGTGACCAATAGCTATACCCTGACGGCAAACTTTGATTCCGATCTTGCGCCGAATACGGCCAGCACAAACTTTTCTGCTGCTCCGATCGGACTTGAAACGGTCTTTGCGATGGACGGAAGCTATGGGGCCTACAAAGTGGACTTCGTTGCAGACAATACCGTTGTAACCAATGCGGGAAATACCGTGCGGTATGTTGATTATCTGTCCTCGCCGCTGTTTGTAACGGATGAGAACGGGTATACCGGTCCCACGCTGTATGCCTTGCTGCAGCAGGATATTCATGCAAACACCGCGAATTTTTATGCGGAGGCCAATACCGCCGGAGGTGGAAAAATCGGTATGAGCACGTCGGGATGGAATGCCTTTGGTAACGGCCTGTTTTTCATGCCGGTGTCGGATATGGGATATGGCGAATCGACGCTTGATGCTGTAAATAACGCGCCGTTAAGTACGTATGTATATTTCGGCAGCTGGACCTGGGGGGCCGGCAACGGTTCCGTACGCGCCGCTGTTCGTAATGGAAGCACCTGGTATGTGAGTGATACGAAATATGCCGCCAACTATGTTTCCGGCGGTGAACCGAAACCGGTGTATGTTTCGGACGTGGCTGCGGAAACGTGGTATGAGCTCGATATTTCCGATCCATCAGCCCATCTGGCTCCTGGCGCGACAACAGACGGAAGCGGGTTCACGGACGTCAATGCCATGGGCTGGTATTTTGACAATGCCGCTAATGCCTATGTCTACGAAATGGAAGTGAAGATCTCCGGTGCGCTGGCGTCGTATGACTTCTGGGCACAGAACAGCGGACTGGTCAGTTCGAATTCGGCCGCAGGGCTTGACCCCGATGGCGATTTGATTGTGAACAGCGCTGAATATGCCTTCGGTGGCGATCCGCTGGATCCTGAAAATGTCGGGAATCTTCCGGTCATGGATACTTCCATACATTCGGCACCGGGAACAGGAGATGATTCGTTCGTGTATGTTTATCAGAAACGCAGGGATCCGGTCAGCGGTATCACTTATAATCTGGAATCTACCGAGAATCTTATGCTGGGCTGGGATCCGGCCACCTTCACATCCACAGAATCCGTTCTGGATTATGAGTGGATGACGGTAACGAACTATATTCCGCTTATTTCCAATCAGCTGTTTATTCAATTGGATGCCCAGTAAACATCGGTACGCGGAAATATAAGAAACAGGGAAAACCCCGCTGCGGCGGGGTTTTTCTCTATATAGAATGAAGAGGAATTAATAATGAGGTATCGGAAGCGGCTATTGCTGTTCGTGTTTGCGGCAGCACGGGTTTGGGGGACATCTGTACTGGAAATCGGATTTTCGGACTCGGAGGGATTTTTCGACGGCACCTCCGTGAATACGATTCAGGGGATGAGTGCCCAGCTCGGCTGGATTGCGGAAGATACCGCAGGCATTGGATATATGGTTTGCACCAGCAGTTATAACCGGGCGCAGAATTATGCCGGTTACACGCTGGAAAAAGGTGAGTCGGTGATTATTGAAACCACATTGCGGCTGCAGGGCGATCGTTCGGCGTTTTCCGCAAAAGATCTGTTCAGAATCGGGTTTGCTGAAAAGGCGCAGCATTCCGGGGCGGACACCCCCTCAATCGGGGCTGAGCTTTCTGCACGGGCCGACGGCGGCTATTCGGTGGGTCGCGACGCAGCGGTGGTGGTTATTCCTCCATCGGCTTCCAATGACTGGATTAAAATTTCGCAGGTGATCACCCGCAGCACGCTCTCCAATACATTCACCGGCATCGTCCATGCGTATAATGTAAGCCGGGATACGGATCTGGGAACCACAGCTTCTGCATGGACGCAATCGACTGATGACGGCTCGTGGGGCGGAACCATGCGTCCGGGTTTCCGGGCGTGGAATTTATCGTTTCCGGTTGAGTTGCAGGTGGACCACTGGAAGGTCTATACGCAGGCGGCTGCAGAGCCGCCGCTGGAAACCGAACCGGTTCATCTGCTGATTGATCCGGAGGTGAGTGTGGCCATTGGAGGGCACCTTGAGCTCGACCGCCGGAAATTTATTAACCTGAGCGATGCCGGCCGTAAGTTTGAAACAAGGACGAACAATGATGCTCAGGAAACCTATTATATTGAAGAGCTAGGGATGAACTTCGGCCGCGAACTGGGCGGCGCATACGGAACAACCGGATGGAGCAGCGCGGTTCGTGAGGATTCAGAGAATCCCGGACAGGTAGACATAGCCTATCTAACGAATAACCTGAGGGCTGATAATGGCGGCAGTTCCGCCTGGATGATGGATTCATTCAATCCGAATCTGGATGTGGCCACGCACGACCGATACGGAAGTGTTCCTGATTTTATGGATGCCTGGTATGCAGAAGGAGACAGTGCCAATCATTTACATGCGGTGAATATCAATGCCTATGCGGAATATGTCGCCGCGGTTCTGGAATATGGCTACACCGATTGGACGCGCCCGAAAACGTATGAAATTGTGAATGAGCCGAATTGGCGGGTCTGGCGCGATCAGCGTTTTGCCGATCTTCATACTGCCGTTAAAAATCATGTTCAATCCAATGGGCTGGATGTGGCGGTGGGCGGCCCCTGCATGTCGGTCGGCTATTTTTATAAAAACAACTATCAGAATTTCGGGCTCGATACGTTTATGGCCAATACCGGCTGCGATCTCGATTTTTATTCGTTCCATATTTATGACTACATGAGTTTCGATACGAATAAGAACGATTTTGTCGGGCGGGTTTCCACGGGGCTGCCTATTGAAGGGGTGCTGGATATGGTGGAAAACTATGCACTCAATACGCATGGAAAAACCGTGGATATGGTGCTGAGTGAGCACGGGGGATATATCTCGACCGATCAGGAAGGGGCACTGGATCTGATTGCCGATACTTATTTTCCCAGCAATTCATTTGCCGGAACGGTGTTTGAATGGGAGATGAAGCGGCGGTCGGTGAGTGAACATCTGGCGGTCAGCAGCGCCATCGCGAATACCTTGGCATTTATGAATAATCCCCATGTGGTGCGCAAAGCCGTTCCCTTTATTCTGCTGGAATCAGCGGGATGGAATCCTCGCTATTATTCAACACTGCTGGTGAAAGAAAATTTTGATAAAAACAGTGAGGTGTGGCATGAGTCGACCTATGTGAACTTTTTTAAGTTTTTCCGGAATGTGGAGGGGCGGCGCGTTCGCGTGATGCTTGAGGATCCGGATATTCAGACGCAGGCCTATGTCAGCGGAACAAAGCTGTTTATTCTGATGAATAATCTGGCGGATAGAGCGGACGCTCTTGCCCTGAATCTTCCGACGACCGGAATAGAAACGATTACATTGCGCCGCTTCGGCCGGAACACTGATTTTACGCCGTTTTTCACGGAGACACAGGTGCAGACGCTGGAAGGCCTGCAGATCGGCGCTCGTGAAGCATTGGCCATTGAGATAAACTACAGTACCGGCTTTGCTGAAAAAATGCGTCTCAATGAAGTGCCGTACTATGGAGATCTGGTTCGGCAGGAATTTGCCGGAAGCAGAACATTCAATGTGGCGGTTCCTGAATATGCGCAGGCCCGTTCGGCGATGCTTCGTATTTCCGTGGGCCGTGATTCCGGATTGGATAATGATCTCGACGTGGTTTTTAACGGAACACCACTGGATGTTCCGCTGGAAGACTGCGCCGATCGGCTGGATAACGGCAGTGAATACGGAAGTCTCAAGCTGATTCCGCTACCGGCGAATTTGCTGCAGGCTGAAAATACGATTCAGGTTTCTTTTCCGGGTTCGGGTATCGGCGGTATCGGTTCAGTAGTGATCCGGGCGGCGCTGGAGGAGCCGGATGTTCAGCAGGTCTATGCTGTAAACTGTGCCGGTCCGGAATACATCGCATCCGATGGTACGGTATATCGTGCCGACGCCTATTATTCCGGCGGTTCCGTCGGAATGGACAGCACGTCCGACTTTTCAGGAACCGAAGAAGACACCCTCTATGTTCATGAACGGTATGGTGAAGATTTTTCGTATGCTGTGCCGGTACCTGACGGAGATTATACTGTGACGCTGCATATGGCTGAAAATTGGTTCGATGTCACGAACGGCCGCATTTTCAGTGTGGACCTTGAAGGGGAAAATGTGATCAGCAATCTGGACCTGGTTGCGGAAGCCGGCCGCGCCGTGGCGTACGATCAGCCGTTCAATACCACCGTAAATGACGGGTCACTGGATATTGATTTCTATGCTGCGGTAAACCATGCCAAAATCAATGCCATTAAAGCTGTGCGGGCCGTTGCATCGGGGCCGGTGTATTCCGACTGGGTGCTGCAGCAGGGGCTCAGCCTGAGCAATGCTGTGAAAAGTGTGGATGATGACGGTGATGGATTTGATACCTATGCGGAGTTTATTGCCGATACTGATCCGCTCGATTCGTTGTCGCGTTTTCGAATTGATGAAGCAGGGGCGGAGGATTCCGGTTTCGGTATTTCTTTTCCGTCCTCCAGCAATCGCACGTATACTGTCCGGGTGGCGGGTGAACTGTCCGGAGAGTGGCAGATTTTGACCAACGGTGTTTCAGGCACTGGAAATATGCTCGATATCATCGATCCTGCTCTGAGTTCCAACCGGTTTTACCGTATTGATGTGGAGATTGAATAATCACAGGAAAAGGGAGTGATTTAACGATGAGAATCTCAGTGTTAACTGCAGTTGTTTCGTGTTTTTTTCTGACCCATTCGGCGGAGTCGGCCATCACGGTTGTTTCAGATGATTTCAGTATCTATGCCCCGGGAGTTTCCATTGCCGGGAACTGGGATCCCAAATCGGATGGGGGAAGTCAGGAAGACCTTTTTACCGGCTGGAACAGTGAGTATGCGGTGCTGGATGGAGAGGCGGAATTGAATTATCACATTCCGCACCAGACCGGATTTACAATCGGATCCGGTGGGTCAGCGGTCATCCGTTCTGATTTCCGTTATGTCTATGCCGGCGGCGGAAATATAACGAATTACTTCAACAATCATATTTTCGGTTTGATGATTTCCACTACGCCTGACTGGGAGAGCGGATCGACCGAAGGGTTTTATATTGCTCAGCGTGGCGGGGCCATCGGCAACCGGCTTAATGATGACCCGTGGATTGAAGGGTGGATATCGCACAGTACGCTGGGGGTGAACACGGACAATACCGATACCAGTATTTGGTTTTCGGTGGAGTGGACCATTCGCGATGTGGGCGGGGCGTTGCAAGCACAGGCGGTTCTGACCGATGGAGATTCCGTAAACTATACCTCAACAGAAGAGGAACTCAGCATTCCGACAGGAACCGAGATTTTTGCGGGATACTCCACAGGCTGGAACAATACCGGAATGAGTATCGAGGCATTCGGGAAAATATTGGAAGTGCATATGGACAACTTCTCGGTATGGATGGGCGATCCGGAGCCGGGGAGTGTTTATCCGTTCACTGATTCCTCTAATCTGACGGGCTGGATTGCCTATGAGCCGATGTGGGATGAATTCGACGGTTTTGTGCTGGATGCGGAAAAGTGGGAGCCGCTTTCGTGGGATGGACGAAAGCCGGTTTATCATGAATATAACAATGTGACCCTGTCCAATGGCGTTGCGGTATTGACCACCGACTGGAAAGACGGTCCGGTCGGTTCGGTATCGGAAAGTGAATATTCTATTTCATCGGGGTATTTTCAGAGTACGACGGTTCGTCGTTACGGTTACTTTGAAATCAAATGCCGCGCGCTTGATTTTCCGATTATGACCACCTGGTGGTTGACCGGCGGCAGCAGCTCATTCGGTCGCGAAATTGATATGCTGGAATGCCCGTCCGGAGTCGAAGGGCGCAAAGATTACTATTCCTGTAATTTCCATATCTGGAAAACGCCGACACCGGAGGGCGTGGATGACAACGGAGGAACGTCCATTGCCGATCCAGAGCATTATGATCTGCCGTTTGATATGGTGGATGATTTTCACGTGTACGGGTTCGAGTGGGATAAGGACTCCTGTAAAATCTATATTGACGGCGTGCTTTACCGCACCCGTGAGACCGGAAGTTTTACGGTTGGTCAACGGCTTATGGTAGGGAATGAATACAACAGTTGGCTCAACGATATCGTGGAGATCAATTCCAACCTGCATAAATTGGGGACGTCATATGAGGTAGATTATGTCCGTGCGTGGATTAAGCCGGAAACCGATACGACGTGGTATGTCGATGGAGCCAACGGGGACGACAGTTATTCCGGGCTGAACTGGACCGAGGCCAAAAAAACGATTCCGGCTGCGATTGATGAAGCCTATGACGGTGATTCCATCTGGGTTGCGGGGGGATATTATCCCGAATATCTTACTTTTTACGGTATGCATAATCTGAAGGTGTACGGTGGATTTGCAGTGGGCGATATTTCGATTGAAGATCGCGATTTTATCGAACATCCAACCCTCATTGATACGCCGCCGGATGGGTATTCCGCAGTCAGTATAAAAGGCACTCAGGGCTTCCGGTTTGATGGGTTTACGGTTACGGGAACCACCGGAAATTATGAGCACGGCATTGATATCGAAGGTCCCTGCACCAATGTGGTTATCGCCAACTGCCGGACTATTGACCATAACCCCGCCAACGGTGGCGGAAGCGGTGCCTACGTGGATGGCGTTGATGGGCTGGGACTGACGCAGGTTCGTTTTGAAAACTGCGAATTTTCCGGTAATCAGTCTTTCGGTCAATATGCCGGCGGTGCGGCATTTGGTGCCCGGAACGGTGCGGTGGTGGAGATTGCAGATTCACAGATAATCCATAACGAAACATCAGGAACCGGCGGGTTCCTGCATATGCAGTGGGATGAGGAAAATACATCGATTTTGGTGACCAACTGTCTGATTTCCGCCAACACCAATATGGTTGGGCGCGGTGTGATTCGGCATAATTGCGGTACGGTTGAACTCGTGGACTGCACGATCATCAATAATAGCGCCGACGGTGTCGAATCCGATCAATGGGGATCACCCATGATTACAATTCAACGCAGTCTTATTGCAGGAAACGGGGGTGAAGGCTTCTGGGCCAACCACTCGGATTTTTGGCTTCAGGATAACCTGTTCTTTGACCATCCGGACGGGCATGTGAATTATAACGGGGATAAAAGTACGGAATCGGCCATTAATGGTTTATCACAGGCTTCGGGGAATAGGGTGGGCGATCCAAACTCTATGTTGATCACCTATTCCGACAGCGATCTCGATGAAATGCCGGACTGGTGGGAAGTGGAAAATGAGTTGGATGTGACGGCGGATGATTATGAATCCGACACGGATAATGACGGATCATTTTCCGGGGATGAATTTATTGCCGGAACGAATCCGCAGGATGCGGGAAGTGTTTTCAAGGTAAGCAGTGTTCCGGATGCCGGATCTTTTACCATTTACTTCGATGCCGAACCGGGGCGGTTGTACAGCATCGAAACCAGTGACGATCTTTCCGAGGAATGGAATCTGCTTACCAACGGGATTGCCGGAAATGGAAGCAGAATTGAAATTGTGAATGAATTCCTCTCAAGCAACCGGTTTTACCGCGTAACAGCCGAGCTGAACCAAGGGGTCCAATCTAACTGAAAGGCGTATTTTCGATTCGGGAATTAAATGGTCTAATACTCGGTCGAATTAAATGCAACGGAATGGAATGACGGAATGAATAGAAGATGTTTTCTGGGAACTTCCCTGGCGGCCGGAATGGCCGCCGCAACGCTGGCTGGAAAAAAGCAGCAGCCGAATATTCTATGGATTATCACTGATGATCAGCGGCCGGATTCGCTGGCCTGTTATAACGAAGCAGTACGCGGAACAAAGCTGAGTCCGCTCGGTTATGTGATGTCGCCGAATATTGACCGGCTGGCACAGCAGGGGACGTTGTTCAGTCAGGCTTACTGTAATGCGCCGGCCTGTGCGCCGTCGCGCGCTTCGATGCATACCGGGCAGTATCCGTTCCGCAATGGGGTGTATGGTTTCGAGCAGAATCATCAGGCGGCCGATCCATGCAAAAAGACGATTCCGCAGGTGATGCGCTCGGCGGGCTATACCACCTGCCAGTTCGGTAAGCACGGATACTATATTTTTGACTGGGGCCCCGGACTGACCTGGAAAACAGTTGATCAGTATGACGTGGTTGTGGAAAAGAAAAACGATCTGCAGAAGAGTGGAAAAACCGACTTCTTTCCCGAGACCGTCTGGAGCAAGGAAGGTTCAAAACGCGTGGAGCGGTTCTATTATCCCGATGGCTCGACGAAGGAATATTACACCTCTCGCGGCAAAGGAAAGGATCTGCTGCCCGAAGACGAGGAAAACCGTAAGGCGATTGATCGGGAGCGCGGAATTCTGCGGGCTTATACCCGCGATCAAAGCGGTATGATTATCGGAGGGGAAAGTTCGCAGCCAACGGAAAAAACGCTGGACGGAGAAATTGCCGGTTCGTTTATCCGGTATCTGGAAAACGAGGCGGACACCGGCGAACCGCAGTTTGTGTATCTCGGTTTCCATTTTCCGCATTCGCCCGTACTGCCGGCGAAGGAATTCCGTGATCGCTTTAAAAGGAAGGAAAAAGAGATTCCTTATAAAATACCGGAATTCGATCCCGCGGAAATCGAGCTGGCTCCTGCGCAGTTGAAAAAACTGCACGAAAAAATGAATTTTTCCAATCTTCGGAAAGAGGAAAAACTGCAGGCGATTCGTGATTATTATGCGTTTTGTGCACATGGCGATTCGCAGATAGGCCGATCCATTGACGCTTTTTTGAAATATAATAAAAAAACGGGGCGCGACTGGATTATCGTCTATGTCTGCGGGGATCACAGCTGGCATTTGGGTGAGCAGGGGATTGAAGCCAAATTCGGACCGTGGGATAAATCCACGCACAATGCCGTTATCGCGGCTTCGTCCATTAAAGGTCTTTTCCCTAAAGGAAAGCATGTAGAAAATCTGGTGGAATTTGTCGATTTTGCGCCGACCTTTTATGAGGCCGCCGGGCTGAAAGCTGACGGGCGTGATTTCCAATATCTGGACGGTTCCAGTCTTTGGAAATCCGTGCAGAATGGGCAGCGTGAATATATCGTCGGCGAAATGAATCATGTGGTGGGACCGCGCGCCTACATGCGTTCGCGCGATTTTGCCTTTTCCATGAAGACCCGAAACAAGGATGGAAAGCCGGGCGATAAGTGGGGCGAGAAGCCTGGGGCGAATATCCGTTGGGCGCTCGACTGCCCGCGCGCAGACGCTCAGATGTGTCTTTACGATCTGAGGGTCGATCCGGATGAGCGCTGGAATGTGGCGAATGATCCGAAGTATGAAAAACTTGCGGACTGGTTCCGGAATAAACTCGGTACGATCGTTTTGGGCGATCGCCGGGCGGAGATTAACTGGTCGAAGGAAAATGATTATGTCATCACCGATTTTGCGCTCGGTGCGGACGATAAAAAGTTGGATATTCCGGCCGCAATCATTCCTGAGGTATCATGAATCGGCGCCATTTTATGGCCCTGACTTCAGCGGCGGTTCTGCCGGCATGGGCCGTGGCATCCAAAAAAGTCTTGTTTCTAGGCGATGAGGTTATGTTCGCTTATAAGCCGGACCTGTTAAAGTTGATCGGTGATAAAGCGCATTGCACATTTGTTCCGTTTCCAAAAGTCGGGAAGCCGGATTGGGAAACCTTCTGTAATACGTACGTCTATGGAAAAGGGTATGATGTTATTCATTTTTCCTATGGCCGCGAACTGATGTTTCATGAAAACGGTGAACCGCGGGGAAAAAATGAAGAGACGTGGGGAATTTATACCGGTCTGATTAAAGCGCTCCGGAAATCGGGGGCTTTTCTGGTGGGGTGCACCACGACACCGGTTCGCGGAGCAATGCCGGGTTATGAGGGTGCCGTTGACTGGAATTACAATGCACGGTTTAAACAGATGCTCGGGCCCAGCGGCGTGAAGATTAACGACCTGGGCGACTACACGCGTACACGTTTGTCTGAAATGGTGCAGAATGATTCGAATCTGCCGACGCCTCTCGGTGCTCAGCTGATGGCGGAGCAGGTGGCCAATGCTGTTTTTGAAGCGTTCAATGAAGGACAGGATCCTGACCGGCCGCGTATTCTGATGGTGGGCGATTCAATCGTCGGAGGTTACTACGGTGCTACACGCAACCGGTTCGCCGGCGAGGCCATCGTTTATTCCGGCGGTACCACCTATAATGATGCGCAGCCCGATTGGAAAAAAATCGTGGATGAATATATTGAAAAGGGGGGAGCGCGCGGCTGGGACGTAATTCAGTTCAATTGGGGGCTTCATGCCATGAAGCATGTGGATGCTGATCATAAGACGATCAATGCCGATCAGCCCGGCGCCCGGATTCAGTTTTCGCCGGAGGAGTATATTCAGCAGTTGGAGCTGTTCGTTACGGAATTAAAGCGGACCGGTGCACAGCTGGTTTTTGCAACCACGACCCCGATACCGAAGGATTGTTCAGGATCCATCGTCTTTCTGGATCAGTCGGCGTATAACGAGCCGGCGAAAAAGCTGATGGAACGAGCGGGGATTGCGGTGAATGATCTCTATGCCTTTGTATTGCCCCGGATGAAGGAGCTGATGATTCCTCGGAATGTTCATTTTACCGCTTACGGTTCCGAGCAGCTGGCGGAACAGAATTATTCGGTATTGTGTTCGCTGATCAGCAAGTAAAAGGCCTGAAAAAAGCCCCCGCCTGAACAAGACGGGGGCCGGGGTTTGTTTTAGACGAGGAGACGTCTAAAGCATAAAGCGGCGACGAATAAACAGTACTGCTCCGCCAAACGCAGCAACCAGTCCCAGCGTGGCCGGTTCCGGAATCGAAGAGGTCAGAGTGGCTTGATCCACTTCCAGTTTCGCGACATCGGCCGATGTCGTGAACTGGTATTCCGAGCCCATGTTCAGATACCAGGTTCCGGAGTTTGCGAGATCACCCAAATCGGTACCCGCCAGGCTGTCGGTCCAAACCACAGCGTCTGTGCCGTCGTAATAGTTGATCACCACGTCATATGCCGTTTCGGTCTTCGTAATTACGATTTCGCTGGTAAACCAGTCACTCATGGCATTCGTTGTGGAGCTGAGCCCGATTTCAGAGATGTTGTTCCAACCACCGAATTTCCAGTTTGGCGTTGCGCCCTGTACGGATACGGCGGAACCCCAGATTTGGCCGGGGACCGCATCAGCATCTCTGCGGGTCCACATAGACTTTGCCAGACCGGAGGCTCCTGTGGCATCACCGGAAATGGCAATTCGGCTTGCATACTGGTTGGCTGCACTCAGGCCTGCAGAACCGAGGGTGACTCTTTGCTTGATCTTTGCGGATACCCAGTCTCCGGAGGCTTCCGGGGCAGCGACACCGGTCTGCAGTGTCATGAACTGCGCGTCGGAAGTGGTTTCTGCAATTCCGCCGGTGGTGGTCCAGTTGGCATTTGCCGACCAGCTGCTTAAGGTGTCCATTTGGTCGGTCACTGTAACCATTTCGGCCAGACCGACCGTGGATACGGCGACTATAGACATCAATAGTGCGTATTTCTTCATTGTTATGTTCTCCTATTTGTCCGCCCATGATTTGAATCACCGATTGGTGAGTACGTAAACATCGACATCCTGTAAATCTACACAAGGTTGCTGAGTGACCATAAGTTTATTATTTTAACAATTAGCAGAAGTTGTCAGATTCACGGTTTGGCGGATTTCAATTGAGCACGCATACGGGTATTTCGGCGGGGATTGTGATATTCCGGGAGTCGAAGGTTCGGGCCGGGAAAGGCCCGAATGTATCGATTTCCCGATTAGCCTTGAACTGAGGGGATGGATTTCCAATTATCTGCGCCTTTGCAATCAGTTCCAACCATTGGAAAAGGAGGGCTCCATGCTCGGAAGCGGGGGCATCATTAAAACAGCCATGACCAAACGCGGTTTTAAGCACCGCCGAACCGAGGATCAGTTTACGATCCGGGGCGAATATGCCCGGAATCTCCAGTATGTGTATTCCAAGGAATATCAGACGCGCAGCGGCCTGGTGGTCGATCTGGTCTATTTCTGTACGGATATGCTGAGCGAAAAGCTGGTGATCGGGCTGTATCGGGAGAATCCGACCATTGAAAACGGAGTTTACGACAATCAGACGCGGTCACTGGACCTGCGAAAATTTGATTCTGCGAATCTGGAGAAAGAACTCGATCGGTTGATTTCGCCGATGAAGGACCTCATTTAATTAAGGAGATATAAACATGAACTATGAAGCACTGTTTGCCGAACGCATCGGCGGTACCCAGTTCGGTAAATCCACCGAAATTTATAAGTTTGAAAAAATCAAACGGGCCAAAGCAAAAGCACGTGAGCTGCATCCGGATCTTGAAATCCTGGATTTCGGTGTGGGCGAACCCGACCAGATTGCACCGGCGCCGATTCGCGAAGCCCTGAAGGTGGAGTGCGATAAACCGGAAAACCGCGGCTATGCCGATAACGGCGGACCTGACTTCAAACAGGCGGCTGCGGATTATATGAAAACCTTTTTCGGTGTGGAAGTGGATCCCGCGAAAGAGATTAACCACAGCATCGGCACCAAGCCGGCACTGGCTATGTTGCCGCTGGCTTTTGTGAATCCGGGCGATGTCGTTTTTCAGACGGTTCCGGGGTATCCGGTCATGGCTACGCATTCCAAATATCTCGGTGCCGAGGTGGTGGACATTCCGCTGCTTGAAGAAAATGCATTTCTTCCGGACCTTGGAAAGATTGATCCGGCTCTGGCGGAACGCTGCAAACTGTTTTACATCAACTATCCGAACAATCCGACCGGAGCCGTCGCAACTCCGGAGTTTTATGATGAGCTGATCGCCTTCGCGAAAAAGTACAATATTCTGATTGTGCAGGATGCTCCGTATTCCACGCTGGTATACGATTCTGAACGCATTTCGCTGCTGCAGCGTCCCGGGGCCAAAGACTGTGCCCTCGAACTGCACTCCATGTCGAAAGCCTATAATATGACCGGATGGCGTATTGCCTTTTTCTGTGGAGCTGAATGGGCGGTGAATGCGTTGGCCACCATCAAAGACAACTGCGACAGCGGTCAGTTTCTGGCCATTCAGAAAGCAGCCTGTGCCGGCATTGCGGACATAAGTCTGGCCGACGGTATCCGTGATCATTATGCCAAGCGCCTGCGCAAAATGGCTGAGGTGCTTAGAGAAGTTGGTTTCGATGCAAAAATGCCGGGCGGCACCTTCTTTATGTATTTGAAAGCGCCCAAGGGAGCCGGCGATGTTGTATTTGCCAACGCTGAGGAGGCTTCGCTGTTCCTGATTGAAAACTACGGTATTTCCACGGTGCCGTGGGATAACACCGGGCCGTTTGTGCGTTTCGGTGCCGTTTTTGAATCTGCCGGCGAAGACGACGACGAGCGCGTGCTGAACGAGCTGAAAGAACGTCTGCTGAAGGCAGACCTGAAATTCTGAAAATAGCGGAGGGCGGGAATGGTTTTTTCATCTTCCCGCCCTTAGTGTGTTTGCATGCTCTGGATTGTTTATAACCTGCTGTTTCCGATCGTCTTCCTCTTCATGCTGCCGAAATTTATTTCGCGCATGCTGAAGCGGGGCGGCTACGGGCAGCATTTTGAACAGCGCATCGGCCACTTTGGGCACGGCACCAAAGAAAAGCTGCGGGAACACCGGCGCATCTGGGTGCATGCGGTAAGCGTGGGCGAAATCTATGTGGCACTGCGCTTCATCAAAGCCTATCGGGAAAAACATCCGGCCGCTCATTTCGCGCTGAGCACCACCACGTCCACGGCTCACAGAATCGGATGCAAAGAGATCGATGAGCGGGACGTACTGTTCTACTTTCCCGTCGATCTGCCGATCATCATTAACAAGGTGCTGGGTATCATCAACCCGCAGCGCATTGTTCTGATGGAGGGCGAATTCTGGCCCAATCTGATCCGCCTGGCGGACAAACGGGGTATTCCGATTTCGCTGGTCAACGGCCGCATGTCGGAAAAATCGTATAAAGGCTATAAAAAACTGCGCTCGCTGACGGCGGATATTCTTCGGCGGATAGACCCGATCTGTGTGCAGGGCGAACTCGATGCAAAACGGATGCTGGGCATCGGGGCACCGGAGAATCAGGTGCATATTATGGGTACCGTGAAGTTCGATGTGGCCGAGCGCGATCCGGCCGGCGAAGAGACGGCCCGGACGCTGATGCGGAAAATCGGTGTGCCCGAAAAGGCTGCAGTGCTGCTGGGCGGTTCCACCTGGCCCGGTGAGGAGGATGCGCTGTGCAAAATATACAAAAAACTGCGCACAGCATTTCCGGAACTTTTTCTGGTGCTGGTACCGCGCCATGTTGAGCGTGCGCCGGAAGTGGTCCAGTGTTTGGAAAAGAACGGACTCAGCTTTGTGCGCCGCAGCGAAACAGACGGCTTCCGGACCTTGGAAAAACGGCCCGACGTTTTATTCATCGATACCACCGGTGAATTGCGCAATTTCTATTCGGTGGCGGACATTATTTTTGTGGGTAAAAGTCTCTGTGAAAACGGAGGGCAGAATCCGATCGAGCCGGCGATGTATGGCAAAGCCGTCGTGGTTGGCCCGAATATGGAAAATTTTCCGGCCGTGATGCCGGTCTTTCTGGGACGCCATGCCCTGCTGCAGGTGGCTGACCTGCGGACTTTGGAACAGGCTGTGGAAAACCTGCTGAACGATCCGGCGCAGCGCACGGCCCTTGGGGAGCGGGCCGCCCGGGCGGTGGAGGAAAACCGCGGGGCCATTGAACGTACGGTGGGGCTCATCGGCGAATAGGGTGGACGCACTACGGTCTTTTTGTCACTTTTTAAAAAATTTACAGGAAACGAAATTACGATGTCTGAGAGCGATATTTATAAAAAAAGAGAGCCGATTCCGATGGGAAAAAAGCCGGAGAAAAAGCGTCGCCGGCGACGTTCTGATTCCCATCGGTCATTCGATGACCATACGCGCAAACGGCGGAGTAAAAACAGCGGGCTGCGTCGTCTGCTGCATCTTTCGCGAAAAGCAGAAAATGAAAAGGTGATCTGGACGGCCTTCGGCGTTGGGCTGCTGATTGTGGTGGTGGCGATTGCCATCTGGCAGTTTTTTATTCAGGAACGGCTCGTTCGCCAGGAAGAAAATAACAAAGACTATGCCGAATATCTGCCCGTCATTTCAACAGCAAGCAGTGAGCCGCTGATGGGGGAACATACCGCGTCAGGATCGGCCGGGGACTCAGCCTCGGAATAAGTTCCGCAGTTTATCTGCAAACGTTTCTCCGGTCCCGCCACCGCGTGCATAAGGCGGCGGGCTGACTTCCACATCAATCTGGCCGTCGCGATATCCGGTGAAATGGTTCGCCTGGTGTTCCATCATAACCATGCGCAGCTCCTGCTGGCCGGCAAAATAGATGTAGCCGCCGATGAGGGCCAGAATCAGGTTCATGCTCCAAAGGCCGTAGACGACAAACAGAATGCAGAAATATTTTCCGATCGTTGCCGCCAGCCGGGTGGCTTCCACCCGGTTTTTTTTCAATGCTATCGCCGCACGAAGAACCCGCCCGCCGTCCATCGGGAAGCAGGGCAGAATATTGAAAAACAGAAGTACCAGATTAATGGCTCCGATGAAAAAAAGAACTGAAGATGACGATTGGATGCCTATGAACGTCAGCACCACGCCCAATATCAGGCTCACCGCCGGACCGGCGAGAGCAATCAGTATTTCCTGTTTGGGATGAGTGGGCATATAAGACATGCGGGCAACCCCGCCGAGAATGCCCAGTTCAATATCTTTCACATGTCCGCCCAGCCGGATTGCCGTGAGGGCATGACCGAGTTCATGGAGGGCGACGCTCGCAAAAATACCAATAACGATGACCAGTCCCAGCAGTAGGTTCTGAGAGCTGTAGCGCAGGGCCAGCAACGGCGAAAGAATGAGGAGCGTCATGCTCACCTTGATCGGTATGCCGAAGGCGCTGCCCAGCACAAGTGTGTTGTTTTCCATTTTCATCAAAAGTAGTCCTGTAATGTCAGAAGTCCGACAACCTCTCCCGCTGAAGGTTCAAAAACAAGTCGAATCCATTGCTATGTCACTTAAAGTCTATAAATTTCATACATTGCAATGTATGAAATGAGGGGTGTTGCACTTTGATTTTTTGTCTGATTCGTTGACAGGCCGGAGTAAATATCCTTTTATCCGGAAATTCGGATATATGAATAATGAGTGATATTCTTGATATTTTTAAAGCGTTGGCGGATGAAGGGCGTTTGCGGATTCTGCGTTCGATTGATCAGGCGGAGCTTTCGGTAGCGGAGCTGGTTCAGGCATTGGAAATGCCGCAATCGACGGTGAGCCGGCATTTGAAGCCGATGCGTGAGGCGGGATTGGTGGCGTCGCGGCGCGACGGCACATCGGTCTTCTATAATCGCGGAGAGCTTTTTCGGGATGATGCGTTTGCACGGATTTTGAATGAACGACTGAAGGAAATTTCGGTGGCCAACCGGGATGCGGCGGCGGTGGAACGGGTGCTGGACCTTCGGCGCAGAAAAAGCCGTGATTTTTTTGATGAAATTGCGGGGCGCTACGGAACGTTGACGGAGCCGGGCGGCGGCTGGCAGGCGTTGGCGGCCGGACTGGCGGCCGGATTTTCTGGGAAGCGTGTTGCTGATCTGGGCTGCGGCGAGGGGGCACTTGCTTTATTGCTGGCCCGTTTTGCAGCTTCGGTTACGGCCTACGATCAGTCGGAAAATATGCTGCAGTTGGTATCGGAAAAAGCAAAAGAGCAGAATATAGGGGAGCGGCTTGAGCTGAAGGTCGGTAATCTGGAGGATCTGGATCTGAGCGGTGATGCCTATGATGCGGTATTCATCAGTCAGGCCTTGCACCATACATCGAATCCGGAAGAGGTTATTGAAAAGGCTGCGGACGGACTGAGTGAAGGCGGACAGCTGATCATACTGGATCTTGATCGGCATGAGCACGAGTGGACGCGCGAGGAGTGGGCGGATCAGTGGCTCGGTTTTGAGCGTCTGGAAATCCGCGACTGGTTGACGGATGCGGGACTGGAGCCGATGGTGATTGATTCGCTGCCGGGATCGACGCCTGATCTGTCCGTTCTAATCGTCGTCGGCATTAAGAAATAAGTTTGAGTTTTCATTTCCGTGTTTGGCAACTGGGGCCTGAAGAGGTTGAGTTCCATCGATCGGAAATGTGTGATCTAACATAAAAGGAACAGGAGACTTCCAATGGCTGGAAAAAAGAAAGCTTCGAAAAAGAAAGCATCAAAGAAAAAGGTGCAGGACTATATTATTGCGGACATCGGATTGGCCGGTTTCGGTCGCAAAGAGATGGAGTTGGCGGAATATGAAATGCCGGGTCTGATGGCGCTTCGGGAAAAGTACGGCAAGGAAAAACCGCTGAAGGGTGCACGTATTACCGGATCGCTGCATATGACGATTCAGACGGCTATGCTGATTGAAACCCTGCAGGCGCTGGGTGCGAAAGTGCGTTGGGCGAGCTGTAATATTTTTTCCACGCAGGATCACGCGGCTGCGGCGGTCGCCAAAAAGGGGACGCCGGTTTTTGCGGTGAAAGGTGAAACGCTTGAGCAATATTGGGAATACACCGACCGCATCCTCGACTGGGGCAACGGTACGGGACCGAATGTGATTCTCGATGACGGCGGCGACGCCACTATGTTTGTTCAGGTGGGTTATAAAGCGGAAAAGGATCCGTCAATTCTTGATAAAAAACCGGGGTCCGAAGAAGAAGCTGTTTTTCTGGCGCAGGTGAAAAAAGCCCTGAAAAAGGATCCGAACCGTTTTTCCCGTATTGCAAAGGAAATTCGCGGGGTATCCGAGGAAACGACCACGGGCGTTCATCGTCTGTATCAGCTGGCCGAAAAAGGGGAGTTGCTTTTCCCGGCGTTCAATGTGAACGACTCGGTCACGAAATCCAAGTTCGATAATCTCTATGGATGCCGTCACTCGCTGGTCGATGCCATCATGCGTGCAACGGATGTGATGCTTTCAGGTAAGGTGGCTGTAGTGGCCGGCTATGGTGATGTCGGCAAAGGCTGCGCGCAGTCGCTGGGCGGTCAGGGTGCCCGCGTGATCGTTACTGAAATTGACCCGATCTGTGCGCTGCAGGCGGCGATGGAGGGGTATGAAGTGATGAATATGGATGACGCCTGTCTGCTGGGCGATGTCTTTGTGACCACCACGGGAAACTGCGATGTCATCACGGAGCGCCACATGAAAAAAATGAAGGATATGGCGATCGTCTGTAACATCGGCCACTTTGATTCCGAGATTCAGGTGGAAAAGATGAAGAAGTACAAGTGGACGAACATTAAACCGCAGGTCGATAAAATCACCATGCCGAAGGGGCACAGCATTATTCTGTTGGCCGAAGGTCGTCTGGTGAATCTCGGCTGTGCGACCGGACACCCGAGTTTTGTGATGTCGAACAGCTTCACGAATCAGGTGCTGGCGCAGATGGAACTGTACTGCAATCCCGGCAAATATCCGATTGGTGTGTACACACTGCCGAAGATTCTCGACGAGGAAGTGGCGCGTCTGCACCTCGAAAAGATCGGAGTCAAGCTCGATACGCTGACGCACAAGCAGGCCAAATACCTCGGTATTCCGAAAGACGGCCCGTTCAAACCGGAGCATTACCGGTACTAGGCTTTCCAAGTATTGGAAATGGAAAGGGGCGGTTGCACAACCGCCCCTTTTTTAATTGCGGGTCTGCAACCGATAAGAGCGGGGCGTTTGACCGGCCCAGCGCTTAAATGCGCGGTTGAAGGCGCTCTGTTCCGAGAACCCGGTGAGAAAGGCGATCTCGCTCAGGGAATATTCCGACTGTATCAGAAGGCGTTGTGCAAGTTCGCGGCGGGATTCATCGACCAGTTGTTTGAATGACAGGTCCTGTTCGGCGAGGCGTCGTTGCAGGGTGCGGGAGCTCATACCCAGGCGCCGGGAAATTATCTCTATGGAGGGAGCGCCTTCGCTCAGGGATTGGGAAACCTGGATGCTGACCCGCTTGTTCAGGCCGTGCCGGTCGGACCGTTCGGCAAGCTCGGTTTCAAGATGCGCATCGAAGAATGCGCAGATGGTTGCATCTCCAAGCCGGTTGGGCGTGGCCAACGTTTCTTCGGAAACTAAAACGGCATCGCAATCCGCCTCGAAATGCACCGGGCAGCCGAAGTAGGTTTCATGCTTATCCGGGCGCTCGGGAGCCGGGTGTTTGAAGAACACCGCTTCGGGGACAACGTCCTGGGTGCTTACTTCCCGGCTTATTTTTACGATGGCGGCGATGGTCTGTTCATTGGAGAGGCGCAGGCCCAGACGGCGCTCTCCTGCGCGGTGGAGCATCATGTAGATTTTATTGCCTTCAGTGTGCAGCTCATGGGCAGATACGCTGGTCAGGACTTCACCGTATCGCACGGCCCGCATGTAAGATCCGCGCAGGTCAACGGCCGACTTCCACGCCAGTCCGAAGGCTCCGTAGTCATCACATACCATCGAATCGCCGACCGCCAGGGAAAGGGATGCGCCCAGCGGGCTGGCATGTGCCGCCTGCTCGCAGAGTTGATAATAATCCGATGCGGGGATCATGCGTTTGGGATCCACCGGTGCGTCCGGATCAACGCCGATACTGCGAAGTAATTCGACGCGTTTTTCTTCGGCGCCGGCTTCGCTCTGAAACGCCGCATAGGCCACTTTATGCGCAAACAGTAAAGAAATCTGTCCCATGGCCCTACCTAAGCAATCCCGCGCCGCTCATGCAATCCCGATGCCGATACAATTGCCGGGGGAAGGGGACGGTTGGCAGTGGGGGTTAATAAATTGACGCGGGCGGTCAATACGTTTGCACAGGGTTTCTGTCAGGTTGCATGCATTAACACAGAACGTGAATCAACACGATTAACCTGAAAGGACAAAAATGATGAAACCGAATACATGCAGTTATACCCGGGAAGGTCTGATCCTGGTTCTCGGCGGCACGGGAAAAACCGGCCGTCGCGTGGCCTCGCGTCTGGAAGCGCTGGGGCGGGAAGTTCGCATCGGTTCGCGCAGCGGAGTGCCGGCGTTTGACTGGAATCATGAAGCGGGGTGGAGCACCTGTCTGGAGGGAGTCGATGCCGTATATATCAATTATGCGCCCGACCTGGCGATTGACGGTGCCACGGATTCCATTGCGCGGTTTGTGGACAAGGCCCGGGAGCTTGGGGTCCGTCAGCTGGTTCTGTTGTCCGGGCGCGGGGAGTCGGAAGCACAGGCGTGTGAGCGCATTGTTCAGGAGAGCGGATTGGACTGGACGGTGGTCCGGGCGGGCTGGTTCAACCAGAACTTTTCGGAAGGCGCCTTTAACGACATGGTGCAGGCCGGGGTGATTACACTCCCGGCCGGGAGTGTTCGTGAGCCGTTTATTGATGTGGATGACATCGCCGACGTTATTGCGGCTGCGCTCACCGAGCCCGGGCATACCGGCGAAGTTTACGAGGTCACCGGTCCGCGCCTCATGAGGCTGGCCGATGTCGCAGCGGATTTGTCTTCCGCCACCGGGCGCGACATCCGTTATGAAGCAATTCCGCACGAGGCCTTTGTGGGTGCAGTGAAGGAATCCGGAGCTCCGGACGATGTGGTCTGGCTGATGGACTATCTGTTCTCCACCGTGCTGGATGGCCGGAATGCGTATATCACCAACGGGGTAGAGCGGGCGCTCAAACGGCCTGCCCGGGATTTCCGCGATTATGCCGAAGAGGCGGCGGCCACCGGAGTCTGGGAAGAGCGGTCATGAAAAAGCGATTCATTCCGGGCTATCTCATTCTCTCCGGCGTGATGCTGTTGTTCATCGGATGTTCGATTCTGGCGGTGCCGGACTCGTTCTTTGCCGGGAACGGCATTGCGCTCGGCGAAGATCCCAGCCTGCGATCAGAAATCAGGGCGCCCGGCGCCATGCTGGCGGGTGCTGCACTGGTAATCCTTACCGGGGTGTTCCGGCCGTCTCATCGTCCGGTCGGCCTGCTGCTCTGCGTTCTTGTCTTCGGGGCTTTCGGGATCGCGAGACTGATCAGCATGATGCTTGACGGAATACCGTCGCAGGGAATCATCATCGCGGCTGCCATTGAGCTTGTGCGGTGCGTTTCCGGCCGTCCGGGGGTTCGGTAAAGGGGCCGCAGGCGTTCCTGCCTGAGCAGCATGGCGGCAGGATAATGTTAAAGGTCGAAAGTCCCTTTGGGGCTTTCGACCTTATTTAAATGAGTCGCCCGGCTCGCCGGACGGGTTATTTTTCGGTTTCGATGCAGTAGGATTCGGTGATGACAACATCCATGCGCGGTGCATCATCCGGTACCGGGAGGTCTTTCAGTCGCTGGGCATCGATGGCGAGACCGATAACGGGCGCATTGTAGAATTTCAACAGATCGTCATAGAAATCGAGATCTTCACCCAAGCGCCGGCCTTCGTTGTCGAATGCAACCCCCGGGACGAGAATCAGGTCGAGTTCATCCGCATCGACGAAAACCGGTTCAACGGGTTCGACGGTTCCGTATGTATTGCGTTTGAAGGTTTCGCCCATTGCAGCCATGCGGTAAATGCCGAGCGTCTCATCAAGGGCGGGGATGTAGAACTGCCGCTCATTCTGTGTCATGAGGTGGGTAACATCGATCTGTTCCGGCTGGGGGGCATAGGCTCCTATTTTTTCAGCGGCGACATAAGCCGGATGCGATTTAAGCCGTTTTACCGCCAGAAATCCGTTTGCTTCAACAATCGGCAGGCCCATGCTGTGCAGCTGGTTTTTTACATAAGTGCGGGTTTCTTCAGGGGTCATGTTTTTTCCTGTTAAATAAAGAGCGCCATGGAGGCGGCATAGAGCACAATCATACTGACCGCGACGGCCAGAGAGGCGGTTCGGGTTTTTGTTTTAAGCAGAAGCCAGCCGGCCAGTGTGAGCACAAAAATAAGTGCCACGCTCGTCCAATGTTTGGAAGAGGCCTTTGCCAGCATGCTGTCTCCGCGCATGGCGAGGTCGGCCACGAAAATGATCAGCAGGTTGAACATGTTGCTGCCGAGCACGTTTCCGACCGCCATATCCAGAAATCCGAGGCGGATACTGCTGAATGAGATGACCAGTTCGGGCAGGCTGGTGGAAATGGCCAGGAAAATGGTACCGATAAGACTGGCTTCGAGGCCGAACCCGCCCTGTTCCGGCGGAAGCGCCATTCGGCTTCCGAGAATGGAGAGAATAACGCCGCCGCCGATAATAAGTGCGCAGAGACCAAGCAGAATACTGTAAAAGCGCGTTGCCGGCATATGGGCAAGGGCATCTTCTTCAGGCAGATGTTCCTCCGTTTCTTCGGCGGCATTTTTAAGTTGCCGGTGTTCGCGAAACAGTACACCGAGGTAAAATACCGGCAGGGCAAGCACCAGTGCCGAGCAGTCGAGCCCGGGAATTATCCAGCTTTCGCGCGGGGCGCGGATGTAGGCGGCGGCGAAGAGGCCCAGCATGAGGAGGCCGTAGATGATGGAAGAGGTGTGCGAAGATTTCATCGCTGCGGGCTTGAAGTGTTTGGTGAAAAAAATCGCCATAAATGCAAGAATCAGCAGGTTGAAGACATTCGATCCCAGCATGTTTCCGGTGGCCAGGTCGGCTCCGTCGGCCGCTGTTGCCGCATTAAATACCGACGTCAGCGAAACGACGAGTTCCGGAAGACTGGTGACTCCCGCCAGAAAGATCAGGCCGATCAGGCCGTTGCCCAGACCCGTGCGGTCGCCCAGCGCATCGCCGTACATGCTCAGTTTAATTCCGGTAACCACCACGAGGGCCGCAGTGGCGATAAAAGCGAGTACCAGTCCGGATTGTGTGCCGATCAGTTGTTCAAAGCATTGCATGTGTCTTTTTGTACACGAGTTTGAATCTCCGGAACAACTCTTATTGACTCAGTGTGACACCGCTGCGGGTTGAAATGGCGCGGTTTTCAGCGGTTGGAAACTGCCCATCTTTGGAAAAGGGGCATTTTTTGCGTTGGCACAGTCGGTGCGTTAAAGCACATGACCTTATGAAAGGAGTCATACAATGGATTTGAATAAAACGACACAGAAGGTACAGGAGGCGTTGCAGCAGGCGCAGGTGAAAGCATTGCGGTTCGGGCATCAGGAAGTGGATGCGGAGCATGTGCTTTTTGCATTACTGGAGCAGGAGAATGGGTTGGTTCCGCGTCTGATTGAAGCGATCGGTGCTTCGGTGCCGGTGATTACGGCGCGCGTGGAGCAGGAGCTGGAGAAAAAGCCGCGGGTTTCCGGGGCGACGGAGTCGGGCAAGGTTTATATTACGCAGCGTTTGAATCAGCTGCTGGTGAAGGCCGGCGATGCCGCTAAAAAGCTGAAGGATGAATATGTTTCCGTGGAGCATCTGTTACTGGTGTTTACGGATGCATTGCCGGTGCTGAAGGAAAACGGCGTGGACAAAAATTCGGTTTTCCAGGCCTTGGAAAAGGTGCGCGGAAATCAGCGTGTGACGTCGGATAATCCGGAAGGACAGTATGAGGCGCTGGAAAAATATGGCCAGGATTTGGTGGAGATTGCCCGGTCCGGTAAGATGGATCCGGTGATCGGACGCGATTCGGAGATTCGGTCGGTCATTCGTATTCTTTCGCGAAAAACAAAAAATAATCCGGTGCTGATCGGCGAACCCGGTGTGGGGAAAACAGCTATTGTGGAAGGGCTGGCGCAGCGTATTGTGCGCGGTGATGTGCCGGAAGGACTGAAGGAAAAGTCGATTTGGGCGCTGGACATGACGGCGCTGATGGCGGGGGCGAAATATCGCGGCGAATTTGAGGAGCGTCTTAAAGCGGTGCTGCAGGAGATTAAGGCTTCCGAGGGCCGGATTATTCTGTTTATTGATGAACTGCACACGATTGTGGGGGCCGGAAAGACAGAAGGCTCTTCCGATGCCGGGAATATGCTGAAGCCGATGCTGGCGCGCGGGGAGCTGCATTGTATTGGAGCGACGACGCTGGATGAGCACCGCAAATATATTGAAAAGGATTCGGCTCTGGAGCGGCGCTTCCAACCGGTGGTGGTGGATGTGTCGAGCGTGGAGGATACGATTTCGATTTTACGCGGATTGAAAGAGCGTTTTGAGGTGCATCATGGGGTGCGCATTCAGGATGCGGCGCTGGTGGCGTCGGCGGTGCTGTCGGATCGCTATATCTCGGACCGCTTCCTGCCGGACAAGGCGATCGATCTGATGGATGAGGCGTGTGCAACCATCCGCACGGAAATTGATTCGATGCCGGCCGAGCTGGATGAAATTACCCGTAAGGTGATGCGTCTGGAAATTGAAGAAACCGCCCTGAAGAAGGAAAAGGATAAGGCGAGCAGGGAGCGGCTGGAATCGCTGCGTCAGGAATTGGCGGATCTGAAGGCGGATGCCGATGCCATGCGTGCGCAGTGGAATAATGAGAAAAGCGGCATTGAACGGGTTCGTGAACTGCGTGAAGGGCTGGAGCTTGCCCGTATGGAAGCCGAAAAGGCGGAGCGGGAATATGATCTGGAACGCGTGGCGAAGCTGCGGCACGGAACCATTCCGGATATTGCGGCCAAGCTGGCCGAGGCGCAGGGAGCAATGGAACAGAGTGATGCAACGCTGTTGCGTGAAGAGGTGACTGAGGAGGAAATTGCTGAGGTGATTTCGCGCTGGGCCGGAATTCCGCTGACGAAGCTGTTGGAAGGCGAGCGTGAAAAACTGCTGAAACTGGATGAAGTCCTGCATGAGCGGGTGATTGGTCAGGATGATGCGGTACAGGCGGTGGCCGATGCGGTGCTGCGTGCGCGGGCCGGCATCAAGAATCCGAACCGGCCGATTGGCTCATTCCTGTTTCTCGGTCCGACCGGGGTGGGGAAAACCGAGCTGGCGCGTACGCTGGCCTGGGAGCTGTTTGATTCGGAGGCGAATATGGTCCGAATCGATATGTCTGAATATATGGAAAAACATACCGTGTCGCGACTGGTCGGGGCACCTCCCGGTTATGTGGGATTCGAAGAGGGCGGCCAGCTGACGGAAGCCGTGCGGCGGAAGCCGTATTGCGTGGTGCTGCTCGACGAAATCGAAAAGGCGCATCACGATGTATTCAATGTGCTGCTTCAGATTCTTGAAGACGGGCGGCTGACCGATTCGCATGGCCGTACGGTGAATTTCAAGAATACGATCATTATCATGACCAGTAATATCGGTTCAACCCACCTGCTCGACGGTATCGATGATATGGGGCATATTTCGGAGTCTGCGCGGGATCAGGTGATGGCGGCGCTGCGGAGCCATTTTCGTCCGGAATTTTTGAACCGGGTGGATGAAACTGTGTTGTTTAAGCCGTTGAGGCTGGATGAAATTGCCGGCATTGTGAAATTGCTCGTGAAGGAATTGAAGGATCGGCTGCAGCAGCAGCGCATCGGACTGGAAATCAGCGAAGAGGCTCTGAAATACATTGCCGAAGAAGGGTTTGATCCGGTCTACGGAGCGCGGCCGTTAAAACGCTTTATCCAGCAGCATCTGGAAACGCCGATTTCCCGAAGCATCATTGCAGGAGAAAAATCAGAAGGGGATGAAATTCAGGTTATCCTTAAAGGCAAGGAGCTGGATGTGATCTGACGTATCCGGGGAGTTAAATCGACTAGGGCCTGTTAGTACTATCGCCTGAGTCTGTTGTAAAAGACTGACATAGTCTTACTGTAAAAATGAAAGCACAGTGCGGCAAGAGCGGCCACCTGTTGCCGGTCCAGCGAGGTAAGGTAACCTTTTCACACATGGAGCTTTTAAATGCTGTCCTGTATGTTGGGGAGCAAGGTTGAAAATAGCGGGGCTTCCCTCCCGTTCTGGAAGATGGCACACCATCTACACTCGGATGAACCGATGGTCCGAGAGGGGCGTACTGGCAAAGGCCTTCGACGAACTGCAAAAACAGCAGGTCGTGAAGATCAACCTTGAAGCGGTATCCATCGCCAGCACCTCGATGCAAAGTGCATCCCGATGGAACTGTCGCATTAAAAAAACGGCAGACAATCCATAGAAAAATCCCGTGGAGGTTGGATGACCAGGATTCATCTGATTGCGGCCGATGCCTGGACCGCACTGGACTTGTCATTATCACCCGGCCATACGAGCGAGGGATCGGAAGGTCGTAAGCTTCTTTCCAGCAGGGGCGAAGATCGATCAGTCGGTGTTTGTAATATTGAGATGGACACGACCTGCGAAGGGGAGGAAACTCGGCATTCGGCATTCGGCATTCGGCATTCGGTGTTCGACCTTGACCTCATCCCGGTTGCGCCGCCCAAAGTAAAACGACTTAATTTTTGGGAGTACGATAAGGAAATGTATAAGCAACACAATGAGGTAGAGCGTCTATTTCGCCGACTGAAAGAATTCCTCCGAGTTTTATCACGCTTCGAGAATCATCGATGTGATGTTTCTCGCCTTTATTCACTCTGCACTCACCGTAGATATACTTTCGGTGTGTTAAGACACCCTAGTTTATCTGTCAGTTATATTGGATTGAAAGATGGTACCGGAGAACCTATTTAATTACGCGAAAGCTTTTGTGATGCATTCGAGTGGTGTTGCTCCGGCGCACGCTCTCTGTGTTTAAAGACTGAAGCTGACTTATTATATAATGTCCATTTTTCTCCCGTCAGGTGTTGTTGATTTATTTAGATTACCCGATGAATAATGGCATTAAACTGCTGAAGAAATTTTCTTAAAATATAAATAGATATATTCTTTGAGTCATGCGGTGACCGGGTGTGGAATATGTTCAAAGGTATCAAGACGCGGCTGGTGAAGAACGGCGGAGGTTCGGGCCGTGCAGGGGGAAGTGTCGAATTTTCCGGGCGTGGTGTGCAGTATGTTTTTCTCGCCGGGCGGGCGTGCCGGGATGTGCTGCGGGCGGGATCGACGCAAATCTTCTGGGTGTTGCCGAAAGCGATTTCCAGGGATTGGATGGATGACTTTCTGAAAGGCGGGCGATATGGCGAACGGCTATCTGGAGAAAAGTGCGCTGAACGAACACCCGTTCACGCGGAACGGCTCGCTGATTGATCTGTTTGAGGGCCGGATTGATGTGGCGTAGGAAATTGTGAAGCGGATTGATCAGCTCAACGGCCGCGTGGCGATTTAGTGCTCCTGAATATCAACCGCAGCCACGGATAAATACGGAAGAAAAATAATCCGTGTTAACCTGCGCCCCTGCATACTCTACCGGCTGTTTTGCATGTGAAACATGCAGATGCTGCCGGCGATGGCGGCGTTGAGGGATTCGCATTCGGGCTGCAGGGGAATGGTGATTTTTTTTGCGGCGCGGCCGAAGAGTTCGTCGGATACGCCGTGGGCTTCGGAGCCGATCACTAAAATTGTTTTTTCGCTGAAGGTGGATTCGTAGAGGTTTTCGCCGTCGAGCCCGGTGGTAACGCAGAGCTCGAATCCGTTTTCCAGCCATTGGAAAAGTTCATTGCGGGAAATGTTCCAAAGGTTGGAAAAGGCGAAGGTGCCCATGGTGGAGCGGATGACTTTGGGATTTTCGGGTTCGACGCAGTCGCCGTAGAGCAGGATCCCATCAAAGCCGGCGCCGACGGCGGAGCGGATAAGCGTGCCGAGGTTGCCGGGATCGCGCAGATTATCCAACAGCAGGAATTTTCCGGTGGCTGGAACATCCGGCGCGTCGTTTTTCTTTGAAACCACTCCGAGAATACCCTGTGCGCTGCGGACATCGGAAATTTTTGCAAACACGTGGTCCGGCACGCTGATGATTTCGATGGTATCGGGAAGCGGAGCCTGGTTCCAGTTGTTGGAAACGACCAGCTGTTCGAGGGTATAGTATTCGCTTTCGTGTTCGAGCAGGGTTTTGATGCCGCGCCAGCCCTCGACGATAAACCGGCCGGATTCCTGTCGTGCTTTTTTGGAGGTGATCAGGGCGCGCAGGGTTTTGATGAGGGGGTTGGTGGAAGATGTAATTTCTCGGGTCATTTTTTTCGGGTTCCATCAAAGTAATAGGTTCCGTTCGCCGTGAGGGCGATGTTCTGAACGGTTATATCCGGCCGTGCTTTCAGGCTGTGATCCAGAATTTTAAGCAGTGTTTCGGAATCCGCCTCGGCCCGGTGGGTTGTCTCAACCCGAATATCGAGTGTTTCGGCCAGCAGGCCCAGCTTATGCGATCCGGCTTCGGGATACCAGCGGCGGAAAAGGGTGAGGGAATTGATGACCGGGTTCGGCATGGGGTCCAGATTGTTGCGCTCAATTTCGGCGGCCATAAAGCGGACATCGAACGACGCGTTATGGGCAATCAGCACGGCATCGCCGGCAAAGTTCCGGAATGCAGGGTAGGTGTCGGCAAATCCCGGATATCCGGTCAGTTCGTAACCGGTAATTCCATGCACGTGGCTGTTGCGGACGGGTATGCCCGGATTGATGAGCCAATGCGTGGAATCAATAATTTTTCCGTTACGGTATTTTACGGCGCCGATTTCAATAATCCGCTCCCGGGCCGGGCTGAATCCCGTCGTTTCGGTGTCAAAGGCCACGAAGGTAACGTCGCCGACGTCGGCAAACATCCGCAGGCAAAGCAGGGTTATCAGGGGTATAATCAACTTCTTCATCGTCCAATGCTTGGAAATTAGCCGAGGGGCGTTTACCTTTACGAGAATTTTGCGGAAGAAACCATGATTGATGACACCCTCCTGAAACAGCTGCCGGAAACGGCGCGTGTGATTTTTAAACCGATGATGCGGGATTATACCACTTTTAAGCTCGGCGGAATCTGTCCGGTATTGATTGATTGCCCCGATGCGGAAGCGCTGTCCGGTGCGGCTTCGCTGCTGGCTGCGCAGGATATTCCGAGACTGGTGATCGGGCAGGGATCGAATCTGCTGGTGTCGGATGCCGGCCTGGAGTGTGTGGTGCTGCGCTACTGCTCGGAAGAGCATCCGGCTGTGGAGAACGAGGGGTGCTGTATTGCTGTTTCGGGCAATACGCTGCTGGATGATCTGGCCCGAATCGCTATTGAAAAAGGGCTCGGGGATATCGCGTTTTGCAGCGGAATTCCGGGAACGGTCGGGGGGGCCATTGCCGGAAATGCGGGGGCGTTTGGTCAGCAGATCGGCGATGTGGTGGAAACGGTGCGGCTGATGAATGCCGATGGATCGGTTGAAGATGTGGACGCCGATGCGCTTGATTTTCAATATCGTTCTTCGGCGCTGAAAAAATCCGGGGCCATTGTGCTGGATGCCGTGCTGAAATTGAAACCGTGCGATGCCGAAACCATGCAGAAAGAGCGGGAGCGTATTCTGGAACTGCGCCGGACCAAGCATCCCGACTGGAAAATCAACCCCTGTGCAGGCAGTGTGTTCAGGAATATCGAACCGACGTCTGCCGCCGATCGCCGTCAGGCCGCCGGCTGGTTTCTGGAGGAAGCCGGTGCCAAGGATTTCCGGGTCGGCGGGGCCCACCTCTTTGAAAAGCACGCCAATATCATTATTGCCGATTCCGGAGCCACGGCAGCGGATGTGTATGAGCTGACCGAAAAAATGATTGCCGCCGTGCGCAAAAAATTCAATTTCGAGCTCAAGCGGGAAATCAAACTGATCGGTTCATTTTAGACCACGTACTAAAACATACGGGTATATATTTACCACCCGCTCCGCTGGAGGACTCGGAGAGCACAGAGTCCTTCCTCCGTGTTCCGCTGGGTCCTCTCCGTGGTGAAACTTCGTGCGGGATTTATACCGAGAAGTAATCAAACATGGTATTAGACCGGTTATTCTTTCATCGCGGCCATTTGCTTTTTCAGCTGTTCAACGAGGTCCGGATGCTGTGAGGCTATATTGAGAGTTTCCTTTTCCGGAGCGGTGTGGTCGTAGAGTTCAACAAACCCGTTATTGTGGACGATGATGCGGTGGGTTGCTGTTCTCAGTGTGCGGGCATTGCTTTTGTAGCTGATGGCGCCGTGGCCGGAGGCATCGGGATTTTCAAGGATGGGCAGCAGGGAGCGGCCGTTTGCAAAGTCGGGGGATTCGATACCGGTCAGATCGCAGAGGGTCGGGAAAATATCGAGCGTGGAGACTACGGCTTCGGATGAACGGCCGGGATCACCAAGCTCCGGAAAACTGATGATGAGCGGGGATCTCAGCGATTCCTCGAACAGCGAGTGTTTTCCCCAGATGGCATGTTCGCCGAGATGCCAGCCGTGATCGCCCCAGAGAACAATGACTGTGTTTTTATCGGCTCCGGTGGCTTTGAGTGCGGCCATAATATCGCCGACATGCTTGTCGGCATAGGTGACGCAGGCGGCATAGTGACGGCGTACGGCATCGGCAAAATCCGGATCCGAGTTCGGGTTCTTTTTCCAGCGGTTGTATTTCATGAATTCGCCGGATCCGTGCCAGGTGGTTTTGCCGGCGGGCTTGGCGGGATGGGGGATCGGGGGAAGGGTGATGTTTTTGTAGGGGGTCATGTATTTCGCCGGCGCGCCGAAAGGCAGGTGCGGTTTGATCAGGCCGATAGCGAGAAAAAAGGGTTTATCCGCTCCGGCCAGTGTTTCGAGTTGATGAATGCCCTCTTCGGCGATGAGGCCGTCCGGATAGATGGTGTCGGGACCTTTCGCAGACTGGAAGATATCCATCTCTTTTGCCTTTTCCCGGATTTCCCCGTGGGCAAGGCCGTGCATGGCCCCGCGCGGATGTTGCCATTCGCCGCAGGGCATAAGCCGGGCATCCCAGGCACCGGGTACTTCGATTTTTGATTCGTCGTTCCAGTCGGGTCCGCCGAGGCCGCCGGGATGGTGCGAAACTTTGCCGACGGAGACTGTGGTGTAGCCGTGCTGACGGAACCATTCGGGCATGCTGGGAGGAACCGTTTCCGGATTTTCGGCAACCTGTTCTGCGCGGCGGAAGAGTGCATCGTTTGCTGGGGCACCGTAGCGGCCGGTGAGGAGTGTACAGCGGGAGGGGCCGCAACTCGGGGCGTTGACGTAGTGGTGGTGGAAGGCGCGGCCGGCGGCGGCGAGTGCATCGATGTTGGGCGATTCAATATAATCTGCACCAAAGGAATTCAGCTCCGGCCGGAGATCGTCGATGCAGAGCAGCAGTACATTCGGTTCGCGGGCCTGAGCAGCTCCGGCAATGAGAAGGGCTGCTGCCAGAATTTTTTTCATGATCCTCTTTCCTTTCGTTTT
This sequence comes from Pontiella agarivorans, assembly GCF_034531395.1. Taxonomy (NCBI): domain Bacteria; kingdom Pseudomonadati; phylum Kiritimatiellota; class Kiritimatiellia; order Kiritimatiellales; family Pontiellaceae; genus Pontiella; species Pontiella agarivorans. Next base: position 556,934 of record NZ_JARVCO010000002.1, read on the forward strand.
CTACATAACGCTTCCACGATGATCCGCTGGACAAATTCGGGGGCGGCTCATCGGTTTTCCAGGGGCTGGAAACGGCACAAAAAAGGCCGCCCGCAGGCGGCCTTCAGGAACAGCGCAAAGGTTTATTTTTTTGCCGTGAATCCTTTGTTTTTTCCGATCGTCAGGTTTTCGGTATCTTCGGTTTTGATGGTGATCGGATGGTCGAAACCGGAGGCTGAGTTGCCGCTGATTTCCACATTGTTGCAGTATTCCAGTTCAATGGTTTCGCCTTCTTCGGCTTTCGGATAGTCGTCCGAATAAATCAGCTTGTTATTCAGGATTTTGAGGCCGTCAACGGAACGGGCTTCGACCAGATGTCCGTTGAAACTGCGGACGGTATTGTTTTCGAAGGTGATGTTGCGATGATAGCGTCCTTCGCCCATGCGCTGATCTTTGGTAAACAGCGGGGAGGCGAGGAGCGGGTAACGGTTGTCGCGGGCGTAACCGGGATTCACAAATTCATTATTGCGGATCATGACGTCCTGTACGGCCCCGGATTCATACCACTTGTTGTTATCTCCTTCGATCAGGATGCCGTGCATCTGCGAGGAGAGGTAGTTGTTTTCAATGATGACCTTGCCTTTAGTGGTGACGAGAATGCTGCGGGCTCGGTTTTCACGCACAATGTTGTTGCGGAATTCCAGATCCGGATTCCAGGTCAGGTTTTCCACGGACATGATTTCGGGAAGTTTTTCCGGAACGCCGGCAACGGTGAGTACAAAACGGTGCTCATTAAGGATTTTGATGTCGGTTACGGTAGTTTCCGAAACGGGGAGGACTGTGCTGCGGTCCATGAGGGCAATGCGGTCTCCGGGTTCGGCGAAGATCAATCCCCACTGCTGGAAATGGCTGATGTTGCAGAGGAACTGGTTGTTGCCGAGATATTCGACGACGGGAACGTAGGCACCGTGCACATTGATGGCATCGTCGAGCATGTGTTCAAATACGCAGTTTTCGACCTTAATCAGCCCTTTGCAACCGATGAAATGGGTGGCATCCGCCCGGGTGGAAACGACGCGTTGGCTGTTGGAAGTCACCTTCATGCCGTCGAGTTCAATGTTTTCCGTACGTTCAACGATCAGGCCCATGCCGCCGGCGTCATGAACCGTGACGTTTTCGATTTTCACATTCTTTGAATTGGTGATGTGAATGGCCGGGCAGAGACGGCTGGTCGGATGAACGCCGTAAACCACGAGTGTTGAACCGACCGGCGGCGGTTCTTTTTTGAAACATTTTTCCAGCTTGATCTTGTTTTTACCGGGTTTGGAAACCTTGTTCGGTTTCCAGCCCTGAACGGCATAGCGATCGGTGTTGTAAATCGGGGCATGGGTGTCTTTGTCCCAAACCATATTGGCCCCGATGGGGTCCCATTGTCCCATGCGATCAAACATCAGCATACCGTTGTCGATTTTGTTGGGGTAGAGCGTTTCATCGCATTCGAAGACGGCTGACTGTTTGGCGATGTCGCGTTCAATGCACTTGAGCTCAGCGTGGAACGACTGTTCCCAGTCAATGGAGAAGTTTTTCAGTGTGATGCCGCTGGCGCGTTCGAGGGTGAACGGGACGACGCGACCGTGCATGAGGAAAAGCGATCCGTTGCCTTCGATGGTGATGTCTTTATGGTCAAACAGCGGGAAAATTATGCGTTTGAGGCCGTTGTCATGATTGGAAACCGCCCGGTACACCTCGGCGGCATTGTCTTGATGAAAATCATAAGTTCCCTTGGGGAAATTAAGTGTAACGCCGGATTCGTTCCCGATGGATTCGAGCAGACGGTTAAGCGCGAAGGTGTTGTCTTTTCCCGGAGCGATGCCGTGATCGGACACATTGATGATGCGGGCCTGCGCGGCCAGCGCACCCAGAATGACAGTGCATGCTAAAAGTGATTTCATAACCCAAACCTTTCTCTTTATCTATACACGGCTAAACCCAGATACCCGTGATAAACGATATGTATACGTTAGCGCGGGGATGCGGGCTATACCCGTTTTCGTAAAAGACATGCGCTTTTTTGTCAGAGTAAGAGGCGGGAGAAACGGGGGGCCGTGTCGCCTATTCATCTGTATAGTTTGCCGTTGTCTGCGGGATGGATATCATGTTTAAACCTTAGGCCTTTTCTGCGAGTTAATGTTGGTTCTGTTGTTAACACTGGATCTCCTGAAGAGGCTGAATGCGGTGACGTGACAGGAAGCGCATGTGACCAAATCGGAATCTTTCAGTGCGGGCAGGTCCGTGATGTTTCCGGAAAGCCGGGAGCGGGCAGAGCTGTCGTGGAAAAACATTTGCCGCATGGAGGGCAGCGGCGATGGTATTGTGTCCGGAACGAGTAACGTTTATTGACCGACCGTTTAAGGGTTCGGAAATCAGTCGGAAAGGGAAATGATGAAATATGGAATTGTTGTCGGTTTGCTCTGTGCCATCGGGATCGGTGCTGCAGCTGCTCCTGATCGGCCGAATGTACTGTTTATTGCCATCGATGATCTGCGGGCCGAGTTGGGCTGTTATGGATCTGAGATTGCCATTACACCGAATATCGACAAGCTGGCCTCGCAGGGATTGCAGTTTAATCGGGCCTATTGTCAGCAGGCCATCTGTGGAGCATCGCGTGCCAGTCTCATGACGGGCGGCCGTCCCGATACCATTGGCATCACGCATAATTATGTGAAATTCCGTGATCTGAATCCTGACATTCTCACGTTGCCGCAGGCCTTTGCTGCGCAGGGATACGATACGGTCTACTGCGGTAAGGTCTATCATCACGGCGATCTGGATCCGGCTTCGTGGAACCGCCAGCCTGCGGTGGATAAACTTCCTGCCGGAACTCATCCGGTGAAAGATGGGTTTGCACTTCCTGAAAACAGAAAGCTTAAGGCTGAAACGCGCAAAAAAATGCTCGCGAAATATGGGGAAGTGGCCCGGTTGGGTCTTGCCATGGGGCCGGCATTCGAGTGCGCCGATGTGCCGGATAATACCTATCGGGATGGCTACAATACGGACCTTGCCATTGCCACGCTGAAGGAGATGGTCGCCGAGAATGATAAGCCCTTTTTCCTGGGATTCGGGATGAATAAACCGCATCTCAACTGGGTGGCTCCAAAAAAATACTGGGATCTCTATGATCCCGAAACGATTCCGCTTGCTGCAACGTCACAGGGGCCGAAAGACGGAGCTATGGTGGGCATTCATCCGTCGTTTGAACTGCGTGTTCGCGCCGGTATTCCGAAAAGCGGCGACTTTGACCCGGAACTGGCCCGCACCATGAAGCATGCCTATCTGGCCTGCGTCAGTTATGTGGATGCACAGATCGGCCGGATGATCCAGGCACTGGAGGAATCTGGTGTTCGCGATGATACGATCATTATTCTCTGGAGCGATCATGGGTATCATCTCGGCGAAATGGGAATGTGGTGTAAAGCGACCAACTATGAAATTTCCACCCGCGTTCCGATGATCATCTGGACGCCGAATATGCCCGAAGTCAGCCAGGGAAAAACCACTGACGCGCTGGTTGAGCTGGTGGACATGTATCCGACGCTGTGCGACCTGGCGGGAATCAGAAAACCGGCGCATCTGGAAGGCACCAGTTTTGCACCGCTGCTCGAAGATCCTTCCAGACCTTGGAAAACCGCTGCATTCAGTCAGTTCCCCAGTCCGGCGTTACGAGAATGGGGGGCTTATCCCATTCGGCCCGCGATGCGCGAAACCTATTTCGGTCCATTGCTGATGGAGGTGGAAGACCGGATCAAAGATCAGATGGGGGAAAAGTGGGAACGCGATCTGTTTGAAAATCATCTGATGGGCTATGCCATGCGCACCAGGCAATATCGTCTGATTGCCTGGAAGGATACGCAGCATCCCGAAGCGGAACCGGTATTTGTCGAGCTCTATGATCATAAAACCGATCCTGATGAAATGGTGAACATTGCCGGGCAATATCCGGAACTGGTAAAAGAACTGCTGGTCCGGCTTTCCAAGGGTTGGAAAGGCGCATTGCCTGTGATTGGGAATCAATAGTCAGGTACCTGCACTTTGAACTGAATAATCCGCGTGGTGTTTTGTGCTGAGCCTTCTGCTGAAGATGATCCGGTGGAAATTCAGCACAGCCGGAGGCGGAATGCGGCGGCCCCTGTTTTCGTCATCACACCCGGCCGTTGAATCCGATGTCGGTTTTTGGAACCCGGCGATTCAGAGGCAGTTAACTTTTTGGTGCGTCATGGCTGCGTGCCTTAACGGGGCGGTCTGAAGGGGCCCGGAAGCGGCGTTTTTTCGGCCGGGGGAAGGTTTTTTTGTGAAAACCGCTGTACTCAGAAGGGTTTTTCTTGGATAACTTCGCCCCTTTGACAGTACAACGAATTTAACTTAAGGACTTTACGAAATGATTTCTCTCCTCATTTCCTTTGCAATCTGGGGCATCATCAGCGGCACCTGCATGGCGGCCGGTGTAAAACACGGATCCATTGCTTACGGGATTCTTGGATTTATTCTGTCGCAGGTGGTGATCAGCCTGGTGACGCGCCGAAAATTCAAGGCCATCAATAATGAAATGCAGGAAGCTCTCGGTGCCGGGCAGAAAAAAATCCAGCATAAAATTCACCAGTTCCAGAGCAAGCCCGGCGGAAATCCGCGCTTGATCCAGAAACAGCTTGAGGCCGACCAACAGGCGCTTTTCCGGCAGGCCCTTGATTTTATTCCTAAATTCGAGGCCTATAAAAAATGGAACATTCTTATGGGTAAACAGATTTCCACGATGCGCCTGCAGTTTCTCTATCAGCTGAAGGAATTTGATCAGGTCGATGAAATCTTCAAACAGAATTTTATGTCCAGTCCGGTGCTTTCGGATCCGCTGCTGGTGGCCATGAAAATGGCGAGGCAGTATGCCGGCAAGGATATTGCGGGAGCCGAGAAAACGTTTAAACGCCATATTCGCTGGTTCCGCGATGATCGCGGCGCACTGTTGTACGGCCTGATGTCCTGGATTCTGGTGAAAGAGAAAAAGACCGACGAAGCACGCGACCTGCTCGCGAAAGCTAAAGACAAAATGTACAACGAAATCATCAACCGGAATTGGGAGATGCTTTCCAATAACCGCGCGAAGAGTTTTTCCAATGCCGGTTTCGGTGATCCTTGGTACAGCCTCTATCTTGAAAACCCGCCGGCACCGAAGCAGCAACGTGTGCGCATGAATGCCAAAGGGCAGCAACGCCCGTTCTAAACGACAAATTGCAGTAGTCATTTCAAGGCGCTCCGATCATTCGGGGCGCCTTTTTTTGTCGGACAAAACGCTCCGTCGAACCGCTTTCCGGGAATGCAGTTTCTTATGCGGTTTATAAACGGGGCAATGAAGATCCGTAGTATGATTTTTAACAGGCCGGATTTATCTGTTGAGTTAAAGTGATCATAAATGAATATCCGGGGATTGGAAAAGCCGTCGCGGTTCGCTAAGTTGCGCGCTTTTGGGGAACTGCCATGTATTTTGATTATGCCGCCACGACGCCTCCGAATGATGAGGTGCTGAAAACATTTGATACTGTAAACCGCGATTTCTGGGCGAATCCGCATGCATTGCATCGGCCGGGCCTGCGGGCGGAGCAGCTGCTGGAGCAGGCACGCGGTCAGGTGCTTGCGCTGCTGGGGGCGGAAAGCGGATTCCGCTGTATTTTCACGAGCGGAGCGACGGAATCGAATAATATGGCGATCCGCGGGACGGCGTACCGGTTTAAAAAGCGCGGAAAACATCTGATTACTTCGGCGGTGGAACATCCGTCGGTTCTGACGGTTTTCCAATCGTTGGAAAGCGAGGGGTTTGATGTGACGGTTCTTCCGGTCCTTGGAAACGGGACGGTTGATCCTGAGGAATTAAAAAATGCACTGCGTCCGGATACCACATTGGTTTCGCTGATGCATGTCAACAACGAGGTCGGCGCGATCAATGAGCTCCCCATCCTTGGAAAGGTGATCAAGGAAGGTTCCGATGCGGTTTTTCACGTTGATGCGGCGCAGTCGGCGGGCAAGCTGCCGATTGATCTGAGTAAACTTCAGGTGGATCTGCTGACATTTTCGGCGCACAAGTTTTATGGATTGAAAGGATCGGGAGCACTGCTGCTTCCGGAAAAAATGGTTTTTAAACCGCTGCTCTATGGCGGCGGTCAGGAATTCGGTCTGCGTTCGGGCACGGCCGATCCGGCGCGCGCGGCGGCAATGGCGAAGGCGCTGCGGCTTTCGCTGAAAAACTGGGAAGAGGATTTTGCCTGGGTGAGTAAGCTGAGGTTCCAGATTCAGGAAACCCTGCAGAAGATTCCGGAGGTTGAAATCAACGGGTCGTTGGATGAGGGGTCGCCGTATATCATCAACTGCTCGGTGGCGGGGATTAAGCCGGAAACAATTTTACAGGGGCTGGCGGAAAAGAAGATCTATATTTCCACGGTTTCGGCCTGCTCGGCCCGGCAGACGGCCGAGAGTTTTGTGGTGAAGGCGGTGACGGGGGATACGAAGCGCGCGCAGCACAGCATTCGTATCAGTCTGGCTTCCATTACTGCGCAGGATGAGGTTGATGGTCTCTGCGCAACGTTGCCGGAACTGATTGAAACCCTCCGCTGATGGCGGTCAAAAAAGAACAGGTAGGAATGTTAAGATGCAGTACGATGCCATATTGATTCGGTTAGGTGAGCTGTTCCTGAAAGGAAAGAACAAGCAGCGGTTTATTGACCGTCTGTTTCAGACCGCAAAAAATAAACTGGCTGCTTTTCCGGAGCTGAAGCTGGAAAAGGAGCGTGACCATTTTATGGTGCTGCTTAACGGCACCGACTTTGAAGCCGTGCTGAAGCGGCTCGATTTGGTGTTCGGTATTCACTCCTATGCTTTGGGGACCCTGTGCGATTCCAATATGGATGCGATCTGCGAAACCGCACTGCCGGCGGCAATCCGCGCATGCGGGGACGGCAAAAGTATTAAGTTTGAGTCGAAACGAAACTGGAAAAAGTTTGAGCTCAACTCCATCGAAATTTCTCAGCAGGTGGCCCGGTATGTCGGAACGCACGCGCCCGAGGGATCGATTAAATTCAACGTCAAACAGCCCGATCTGGCCATCCGCGTTTTTGTGAAAGAACATCAGACGCTGATTGTTTCCGACGTGCGGCAGGCGGCAGGCGGATTGCCGATCGGCCTGAATGGACGGGCGCTGCTGATGCTTTCGGGCGGGCTGGATTCGCCGGTCGCCGGTTATTATATGATGAAACGCGGGCTTGTGGTGGAGGGCATCCATTTTGAGTCGCCGCCGTATACCACGGCGCGGGCACGCCAGAAGGTCTATGACCTTGCCGAAAAAATGGCGCATTACCTTCCGCGCGGAAAAATGCAGGTTCATATGATCCCGTTCACGGAACTGCAGAAGGCGATTTTTGATCATGTGCCGGAGAGCTATGGCATGACGGTGATGCGGCGCATGATGTACCGGGTGACGGAAAATATTGCGAACAGCCGGACGATTCATCTGCTGGCCAATGGCGAGAGCCTGGGGCAGGTGGCATCGCAGACGCCCGACAGCATGTGGGCGATCAATGCCGTGACGAATCTGCCGGTGATCCGTCCACTGGCCTGTATGGATAAAGTTGATATTATGGAAACGGCCCGGAAGATCGATACGTACGAAATTTCGATCCGCCCGTTCGAGGACTGCTGCACCGTTTTTGTGCCGAAATATCCCAGTACCTCGCCGTCGCTCAAAAAATGCGAAAAATATGAAACATTTTTTGACTGGGCTCCGCTGGTGGAAAAATGTGCGCAGGGGGTGGAAACCGTCACGATCGAAGCCGGAAAACCGATCCGGCTCGATGCCGATACGACCGACGAAATCTGTTCGCTGCTTTAGGGCCGGGGTTGCGGAACAGGATGCGATCCCGGAAGAATAGGCTTTCAAGTCCGACGCAAAGTTCTGCATAGTTTTTCCATGAAAAAGATCGGACTGACTTTAGGGGGCGGCGGCGCAAGAGGCTTTGCGCATCTGGCGGTGCTTGAGGTGTTCGATGAGCTGGGTGTTAAACCCTCGTATATTTCGGGAACGAGTATTGGTGCCATTATAGGTGCGCTGTATGCAGCGGGTAACTCTGCCGCCGGAATTCATGAAATGGTCAGTGGTATCTTTGGTCCGCCGAAGAAAAACGGCATAAAAAAAATTCTTAAACCAACAGAAAATTTTAAGTTTATTGAGCTGTTCGATCCGCATCTGAGCCTGAAGCCGAAAGGGCTGATCAAAGGGGAAAAACTGCTGAATTTCCTTTATGAAAAAATCGGGGTATCCACGTTTGAAGAACTGGAAATTCCGCTCAAAACCGTAGCGACGGATTTCTGGAGAAATGAACAGGTGGTGTTCAGTTCGGGCGAACTGCTGCCGGCAATTCGCGCCAGTATGGCGATCCCCTATGTGTTCACACCGATTTGTATGGATGACCGGGTTTTGGTGGATGGCGGACTGGTGAATAATGTTCCGCTGGATCTACTGAGTTCCCAATGCGATATCCGCATTGCGGTCGATGTGATGGGGGAGAGCTCCAAACCCAAAACAAAAGTGCCGAATCCCATCGAGGCTGTTTTTCATACTTACGAAGTGATGATGAGCACGATTGCCGATGAAAAACTTGCGGCCAATCCTGTAGATATTTTTCTGCGTATTCCGCTGGTGGATGCCGAGCTGCTTGATTTCCATAAAACGGAACTGATTTACAATCAGGGGCTCGCTGTAAAAGGGGAATTCAAACGCCAGCTGACGAAGCTGATCGAAAATAATCATCCGATTTTTAACTGGCTGCGGAGAAGATAATGCGTTTGGAATGGTTGATTATCGACGGCTACAATCTGTTGCACAAGGTGGAGGAATTGAGCGTCCTGCTGCACCGCGATATGGAACTGGCCCGCCATAAACTGGTCCGTATGCTGGAAGCAACCGCCCATCGCATGGCTCCTCAGACCACCATTGTTTTTGACGGACGTGAGCAGGGGCAGGATGCCGCGTTGACTTCGAAACACCTCGAAATTTTCTTTTCGCCGGGAAAGCACACGGCCGATACGGTAATCGAGCGGCTTGTGGCCAAGTTTCCAACCCCTGGAAAAATTTTAGTTGTGACGTCTGACCGCGCAGAAGCCGATACGGTGCTGAGCGATGGTGCACAAGTGATGTCCTGTTCTGAATTTCTGGCGCAGTGCAACGCCGATGCGCGGAAAACAACCGGAAAACAAATCCGCCCCGGACAGAATCCGAAACTCGGTGATCTGTTCCCTGATGGAATGTAGGCTAAACCCTCTGTTTTCTGGCGGGCTGCATGGCGAAGCCGGGAGCGTTGTCTATGTTATCCTTTTTACACGGACTTTGGTTTTCAGACGTTCAATGTCTTTAGGGATAAGGTGTCCTGACAACAGGTTCAGTGCATTGGCTGCACCGCATGCTGTGCCTTGCACAAGGGCCTCTTTCAGGGAACTGCCCGAGTTTAAGGCCAGTGTAAGTCCCGCCGTTACTGCATCGCCGCTTCCTGTCGGATTCACCGCCTGAATTTCCGGAGGATCAATCTCCAGGGATCGGAGCGCATCAACATACAACGACGGCCGCCTGCCCCGGGTGATAAAAACGGCCTGGGCACCGCGCTCGATCAATTTCCGGCAACCGGCGGATATTTCATCGGTTCCTGTGGCGTCAGCCAGTTCGCGGCTGTTGATTTTAACCAGATCGGGATGGTGCTGCAGCGTATGCATCAGCGGTTCGCCCTGCGTGTCGACAATCAGTTTTCCGCCGGCTTCTTTTGCAATACGGCAGATCTCGGCATATCCGTCCGTCGGAGCTCCGGCCGGAAGTTTTCCGGAGAGGGCTGTCCAGCTCCCGGAATGTTCCAGTGTCTGGAAAAGCAACAACGCCTTTTTCCAGTCATTGGAAGTGATCGGGGGCATTTCTTCCACCAGTTCTGTCGTGTCGGGGTTGCCGGATTCCACCAGCGTCTGGCAAATCCGCGTTTCTCCATCGACTTCAATATGGCGGTAGCCGATGCCCTCGGCATTCAGAAGCTGTTCAAGCAAGCGCCCGTTTTTTCCGCCCGAAAATTCGATCAGCTCGGCCCTGCCGTTGAGCTGATGGATCATCCGAGCCACATTGGCTCCTTTGCCGCCGATGCCGATCGTTACCGATTCGGCACGGTTGACGGCTCCTTTTTTAATTTTTTTTAACGTAATGATTCGCTGGATCGCTGGCGTAAATCCGCAACAGATAATGGGTTTTGATGATGAGCTCATAAGTCGGAAACAATAACCGAACTTTTTCTTAAAATCACAGTAGACAATGCAAAAAATTCGGGTATGTTATTCGCTCCTTTCGGGGAAACGGTGGGATAGCGAAGCGGTCAAACGCAGCAGACTGTAAATCTGCCCTCTTAGAGTTCGATGGTTCGAATCCATCTCCCACCACCATCTTAAAAGGCCGGTTTTCTAAACGAAAACCGGCCTTTTTTCGTTAAGCCTGCCATTCAGCATCGGCAAGGAATTCGGCAACGATGGCTTTATAGGTACTGAGCTTCTGGGCCTTTTTGAGTTTCTTGAACATTTTTCGGCCATTGGAGAGGTGGGTGGCCTGATAGGTCCAGAATTCTTTCATTTTCCCGAGCACAGGGTGATCGCCGTGGAGGACGGCTTCGTATTGGTCCACAAGGTCATCGTGAAAAGCGCGGATGCGGGGAATCGGTTTTTCATACATTGCAATGTGTGAAATGGAGCTCTGTTTAATCTGTTCGCAAAGGAAGGGATTGGCGAGCAGTCCGCGGCCGAGCATGAAACGTTGAATTGTCGGAAAACGCTTTTCCAGGGTCTGGAAGAATGCAGGATCGTTGATGTCGCCGTTGTAGCAGACGGTGTGTTCCAGAGCCTGGAAGGCTTCGTCGAAGGCGTTGAGGTCGACGTGTCCCTCATACATCTGTTCGGCCGTTCGGGGATGAATAATGACTTCGCTGAGCGGAAATTGATTGAGTACGGGGATCAGTTTTATGAGTTCCGATTTGTCGGAAACCCCGAGCCGGACTTTTACGGATATTTTGACGGGGCTGCGTTCGCAGACTTCGTTGAGGATTTGATCGACGGTATCGGGAAACGGCAGCAGGCCGGAGCCGCGGCGTTTTTTGCGGATGGGTTTATGGGGGCAACCCAAATTCCAGTTGACCTCGGTGTAGCCGAGGTCGGCCAGAGCGATATTCATCTGCACAAAATCGTCGGCGTTGTTGCCAATGACCTGGGGGATCATGGGCAGTCCGGACTGGTTTTCGGGAAGAACGTCTTTGAGCAGTTTCGGATTGATGCGTTCGGCGCTGACCGTCGGGATGAACGGGGCCATCTCGATATCCAGTCCCTGGAAATGGCGGACAAAGGCGCGGCGGTAGTGCATGGTGGTGATGCCGCGCATGGGGGCCAGAATTAGAGTGGGGCTGGAAGAGGGCATTTTTTATCATCCACTGGCTTGAAGATACAAAGCGCACAGCGGTTTTCTCGTTATCCGCTGTGCGCTCTGTAGTGAATTATATATTAAGCACGGGAGAGGAACTTGCGTTCTTTGGTGTCGATTTTGATGACTTCGCCTGGTTCGATATATTCCGGAACCTGGATGATGAGGCCGGTCGGCATGGTGGCGGGTTTGGTGCGTGATGTGGCCGACGCGCCTTTCATGGCCGGCGGGCATTCGACAATTTCCATTTCGATGGTGTCGGGCATGCGCAGGGTCAGAATACGGCCCTCGGAAACGAGGGCGGTGATGCCTTCCATGCCTTCAATGAGGAAGGGAAGAATGTCTTCAATATCCTCTTCAGTCAGTTCGAAGGATTCATAGGTTTCCAGGTCCATGAAGGCGTAGCGGTCGCCGTTTTTATAGTCGTAGGAAACTTCCTGGGTTTCGAACGAGGTTTCCTGCAGAGCATCGTCGGCGCGGTAGGTCATGTCGACCTTGTTTTTGGTGGAGACGTTGCGGAACCGGACTTTATAAATGGTGCCGCCGCCGCGGGCGGTGGGCGACTGCTGGCTGATATTTTCGACGGTATGCGGCGCGCCGTCGATGTCGATTACGTGTTGTTTCTTGAGGTCACAGGCCTTAATCATAAATTGCTCCTTATTTTAGAAAAGGCGCAATATCTCCAAACCGGGAGCAACAATCAAGACAGATCGCTATTTCAAGGCATTCACCAGAGCGGCATTAAAGCCGGCTCCGAAACCGTTATCGATGTTGACGACGGTGATGTTGGGGGCGCAGGAATTCAGCATGGTGAAGAGCGGTGCGAGGCCATTGAGGTGCGAGCCGTAGCCGACGGAGGTGGGGACGGCAATGACCGGGCAGGGGGCGAGACCGCCGACAACGGAGGGCAGCGCGCCTTCCATGCCGGCCACGCAGACGATAGCGCGGGCCTGCTGGATTTTTTCGTTGTGGGCCAGCAGGCGGTGAATGCCGGCCACGCCGGCGTCGTAGATCCGTTCCGCGCGGGCTCCGGAAATGGAAGCGGTTTCATAGGCTTCTTCCGCCACCGGGATGTCCGCGGTTCCGGCGGAAATAATCAGTACGCTGCCGGTTTTTTCTTTTTCTGTGTTTTCCAGAACGATGGTTCGTCCGAGTTCGTTGTAACGTAGACGCGAATTGATTTTTTCCAATCGTTGGAACAATTCCGGTTCGGCACGGGTCAGCAGAATATGGTCATTTCGTTTTTCCAGAGCCTGGAAAATCTGTTCCACCTGCTCGTGGGTTTTTCCCTGGCAGAACACCACCTCCGGGTAGCCGGTGCGGAGCGCGCGGTGGTGGTCGATTTTGGCAAAACCCATATCTTCGAACGGAAGGTCTTTCAGTGCGGCGAGTGTAGCCTCCATATCGGAGTCGTCGTTTTTAAATCGGGAGAGCAGGGCTTCGAGTTTATCTATTTCCATGGCGGTGTTTCCGGGAGTTTGGCATTGAATTCGTGAATAAGCTGTTTTTGATAGTGGTCGGAAAATCCGCCGTCGAGGAAGCGGGCGTAGGCTTCGTTGATAAAGCGCTTCCAGCTTTCGATTTCCTGCCCGGGGATGATCGGATAAAAGTTGCATCCAATGTTCAGGGCGGTGGCGAGGTCGCCGGTGGCGTCGCCGATCATGAGGATGGTATGGCCGGGATAACGCTCCGTGGCGGCCATGGAAAAGCAGTCCACTTTGGATCCGATTTCGGGTCCGGCGATGACGCTGACATATCGGGCCAGGTTGTCGCGGTACCAGTCTTTGAGGAGCGCAACGGCCTGGGTCTGAGACATCACCACGGCATCGGAATTCTTCTGAATTTGTTTGAGCGCATCTTCCGCACCGGGAAAGGCCGGCGGATCAGGCATGTTGGCATCGATATCTTCGTTCAGTTCAACGCTCCAGCGGTGTGCCTGATCGAGCAGTTCACTGCCGGTGCGTTCGGCTTCTACTTTACAGGTGGCATTGCTGAGCGGGAGGCCGGAGTCGCAGTAGGCCCGCAGATCGGCGGGATCAGGAATGGCGGCTTTTTCCCGGGCCTGCGGCCAGTCGAGCAGCAGTTCGAACGTTTTACATAGACCGAGGAATCGGTTCAACCCGCGGTAGCAGGAGTAAAGATAGGTGAATTCCGCCGCAGCACGCACTTCGGTCTCGATGGCTTCAAGGCCCCAGATCCGGATAATGTGCGGGTGGAAGAAATCCTTCTGCTTGGTATCCATGGTGTCGAATACGCATCCATCGGAGTCGATTCCGACAAAGGTTTCGAACTGTGGAAGAAAATTGATGAGATCGTCTTTAGTGAATTCGCGCATAGTTTTTTCCAGTGAAGAGAAAGAGTAGGTGGGGAACAGGCGGGGATCAAGCTTTCTGCCGCAAAAGGCGATTTCCTGCAAAATTATATCGATCCGACGGCCGGGCTCCGCTAAATTGCGCAACTATATTCATAAATCCGAATAAACGAATAGAGGTTTAGAACATGAGTAAAATCCGCGTAGATCACGTTTTTACGTCCGAGTCCGTTTCCGAAGGACATCCGGATAAGGTGTGTGACCAGATTTCCGATGCCATTCTTGATGCCTGTCTTGCGCAGGATCCTAAAAGCCGCGTGGCCTGCGAAACCCTTACCACCACAAATCTGGTGGTGAATGCCGGCGAAATTACGTGTTCCGGCTGGGATCAGGTTGATCCGGAAGCCATTGCCCGCGAAGTGTGCCGCGAGATCGGCTACGACCGCGAGGAGCTTGAATTTTGCGATAAAACGTTTGAATACATCAACCGGCTGCACGGTCAGTCTCCCGATATTTCCCAGGGGGTTACGGAAGGCGAAGGCCTTTTTGCCGAACAGGGAGCGGGGGATCAGGGTATGATGTTCGGTTATGCCTGTAACGAAACAGATGAGCTGATGCCCGCACCGATTGCGTTCAGTCATCGTCTGCTCGACGAATTGCAGAAAATCCGCAAGGCCGGAACCCTTTCCTATCTGCGTCCCGATTCCAAATCGCAGGTTTCGGTTCAGTATAAAGGAGGAAAGCCGGTTTCCATTGAAACGGTGGTGATTTCGCACCAGACCGATGATGTGCCGCTGGAAACGATCCGCGAAGATTTGATCAAGGTCTGTAAAGCCGTGCTGGAGCCGACGGGCCTGCTTAAAGAAGATACGGAATATTTCATTAATCCGACCGGTAAATTTGTAATCGGCGGCCCGCACGGGGATGCCGGACTGACCGGACGTAAAATTATTGTGGATACCTATGGCGGGGTCGGCAGTCACGGCGGCGGGGCTTTCTCCGGTAAAGATCCCTCAAAAGTGGACCGTTCCGCGGCCTATTATTCCCGCTACGCCGCGAAAAATATTGTGGCGGCGGGGCTGGCTGAAAAGTGTGAAATTCAGGTGGCTTATGCCATCGGGGTTCCGGAACCGCTGAGTATCAATGTGGATACTTATGGAACCGGCAAGGTGGATGATCATAAAATTGAAGCGGTGCTCAAAAGCGGTGATATTTTTGATTTCCGCCCGAGCGCACTGATTGCAGATCTGGATCTGGTACATCCGAAGGGCTGGAGCTATCGTGAGTCGGCGGCTTATGGGCATTTCGGACGCAACCAGTTCCCCTGGGAGAAAACCGACAAGGTGGATGCGCTGAAAAAAGCGCTGAATATTTAAGCGGATTTCCAGATGCTGTACCCAACGCGTGCCCGTTTCGGGTGCGCGTTTTCTGTTGCTAAACCTTGATGTTAAGCAATGGCAGATAGAGGCGCTGGCGCGCGGTTTCGCCGGGCAGCAGGTTCATTTTCCGCCAAGGGAGCTCGGCGCGGCTGTTTTGCGGCGCGTCGTTGAGTTTTAAGGCGGTGCCGGTGTGTACCTTATGTTTTCCGAAGCGTGCGTTTATTTCATCGATGGTTTTAGTCAGCCTTTCATATCGGTCGATTTCGATCCGGTTTTCAAACAGGTCAAACTGGGTGCTGTTGGCTGATTCGAGACGGGACAGCCAGATTTGGGTGGTTCGGTATTCAAAGCCGGGACGGTAGATTTTTTCGAAAAGCTGTTTCACCACCGGCAGGATTTCCTGGGTGGAATCGGTTGCCCGGTTAAGCTGGGCGCCGAGGCCGAATTCATGAAAATTTTTCAGACGGAGGGCAATGTGTATTTCTTTGGTTCGCTGTTTGTGGCGGCGCAGCCGGATCAATGCCGATTCCACGTTACGCACGAGTTTGGCATAAATGAACGCCTGGTCAGCTGATGGAGCGGTGAAGGTTTTTCCTTTTCCGATACTTATATTGGCCGGTTTGGGGGAGGAGGTTACCGGAAGCAGGTTGACGCCGCGCAGTTCGTGCCATATTTCCAGACCGGGTTTCCCCAGCATCTTTTTGGCCCATTTTTCCGGCTGTTGTACAAAGTCGAAGGCGGTTTGCAGGCCGTATTTTCGTAGCAACTGCACGGTATTCCGGCCGAATCCCCATACCTCTTCCAGAGGAATGCGTTTGAGAAAGAGATGGATGTGCCGCCCCTGCACTACGGTAAGGCCCTTCGGTTTTTTGTAATCCGAGGCGATTTTGCAGAGTCCTTTGGATAAACTGAGGCCGACCGAAACGCCGAGGTCCAGCTCCGCCTCAATACTCTTCTGTATTTTCCGGGCGATTTCGGGGTAGGACATCCGGTGATAGCGGCGTAATCCGGTGAGATCGGCAAAGGCTTCGTCGATGGAATATTCTTCAACTTCCGGGGTAAAGCGCCGCATGATTTCAAAAATTCGTTTCGAATAGATGCTGTAGCTCTCATAGTCGCTCGGCAGCACAATGAGATCGGGACAGATTTTACGGGCTTCTCCCAGACTGATTCCTCGGCGTATGCCCAAGGCCTTGGCTTCGTAGCTGGCGCAGGCGATAATGCCGCGTTCTTTACCGGTGACAACCGGCCGGCCTTTCAGGTGGGGGTGCATAGCCTGTTCCACCGAAGTGAAAAAGGCATCGGCATCCACATGAACCAGAGCTTGTGGAAAAGAGCAGTTTAAAAGAGGATTTTCGGAGTTCATTTTTGTGTTCCAGTGCTTGGAATTTAAACTGAACATTCGTACATAAACAAGCGCTGTTGCGGTTTTTAATGTACTGCCTTGAAGTAAAAGACGGTGGGGGTATAGTGGCCGCTGATTATTAACCTGTATTTTTTTTCATGGCGCATAAGCGAAAATCTGAACAGCTCGAAACGTATCTCCTGTCGGTGATCGATGGCTCGGCCGAGGGGAAATGGCCCTCGGTTCTTCGGGTCATTATGGCGATATTTTCATGGTTGTTTACCTTAATTGTTCAAACGCGGATTCAGCTGTATAAGCACCGCATCATTCGGGGGAATACACTGGGCTGCCAAGTGATTTCTGTGGGCAATCTGACCGTGGGCGGAACCGGAAAAACGCCGGTGGTGGAGGTTTTTGCGCGCAATTTGCAACAGCAGGGTCGAAAAGTGGCGATTCTGAGCCGCGGCTATAAAAGTAAGGAAGCCTCGTTCAAGGATAAGATGATCCAGCGGATCACAACCGGAAGAATTGAAACGCCGCCGCGGGTTGTTTCCGACGGTAAGCGCCTGCTGCTCGATTCCTGGACGGCCGGGGATGAGCCGTACATGCTGGCCACCAATTTGCCGGAGGTCGCGGTGGTGGTGGATAAAGACCGTGTTAAAGCCGGAAAATATGCCATCCGCGAGCTGGGGTGCGATACGCTGATTCTTGATGATGGTTTTCAGTATCTGAAGGTCGGACATCGGCTGGATATTGCGCTGGTCGACAGCACCAATCCATTTGGCTACGGCCATCTTCTGCCGCGCGGCCTGCTCCGCGAACCCATGCGGAATATCAAACGTGCGGGTTTTATTTTCATTACCAAATGTAAAGAGGACGGGGCTCCGGAACTCAAAGAACAGTTGCGCCGGCTGAACCCTGTTGCGGAAATTTCAGAATGCCGGCATGCGGCGAAATATCTTAAAGATGTATTTGGGGATACCACCTATCCGCTGGAAAAATTGAAGGGGCTCAAAGTGGCGGCGGTTTCGGCCATTGCGGTGCCGGAGAGTTTTGAAAGCGCGCTGGAGGCCTTCGGGGCGGAAATCGTCTATGTCCGCCGTTTTGCCGACCATCACCGGTTTTCGCAGCAGGAGATTATCAATACCATCAACTGGAGTGCAAAACGGGGGGCTCAGGCGATTCTTACGACCGAGAAAGATGCCGTACGTTTTCCGTTTGTCGAGCGGCGGGATATTCCGATTCATTACATGCGTGTCGAAATCGAGATGCTTTCCGGCGAAGAGGAGTTCATGGATTGGATTATGCGTATCTGTTTTAAAACTCCGCGGGATGATTAATGGCTGAACGTATTCTTATTATGGGGCTCAACTGGATTGGTGATGCGGTCATGAGTATGCCGGCCATTCAGGCTTGCCGACATGAAAACCCCGATGCTCACATTGGTATTCTGGTGAAACCCTATCTTAAACCGTTCTGGGAAATGCATGCCGCTCCCGACCGGATATTGACTTTGGACTCTATGGGCGGGGCAATCCGGGAAATTCGCGACTACGGCTTTGAAAAGGCCTTTATTCTCCCGAATTCATTCCGGTCGGCTCTTATTCCAATGCTGGCCGGAGTTCAGCAACGGATCGGTTTCCGGGGAGATCATCGCCGGTTGATGCTGACGGATGTGGTGCCGGTGGCCGGAGGGCATCAGTCGAATGAATATTTCCCCATCGTTGCTCCGAAATCGGTCGATTTGGTTAAAGAGCTTCCGGAACTGAATGTTCCCGATGAGGCGTTCCAAACCCTGGAACGCAAATTTCCGAATCTTGAGCGCTATGTGGTTCTAATGCCGGGTGCGGCGCGAGGGGCTTCTAAGATGTGGCCGTTAGGTCACTTTGAGCAGCTCTCTCGGATGTTACTGGACCAGACCGATCTGCGATTGGTTTTTGCCGGAGGTTCCGGAGATGCACCGGCCTGTGAGGAACTGGCGGAAAAACTCGGCGGTCGTACGGAAAGTGTGGCGGGCAGAACCAGCTTGAAAGAATGGGCGGCCCTGCTGAAAAATGCAAAACTCGCCGTGGCCAACGACAGCGGAGGGATGCATCTTGCCGGTGCAGTAGGGACTCCGGTGGTGGGTATTTATGGCCTTACCGATCCGGAAAAAACGGGGCCTTTGGCCCGGAAATTCAGGGTGATTCAGAACAGCACTATCAAATCCCGCGATATTGCGCGGAATTCCGATGAGGCGGTAAAAACGCTTGAATCCATCACGCCGGAGCAGGTTATGAGATCTGCTGCGGAACTGATGGTATAAAAAAAAGCGGCCGCTGGTACGACCGCTTTCTTCATTTGCCGGAAGGAAAAGGAGAAAGAAAACCTTACCGGCGATTTCTAATTCGTATGATTTGACCCGGCCGCCTTATGGGTGTTCAAAAAAATGCCCCGGAAACCGGGGCATGCTTTCTGAATTGGGATTATGCGGTTAGATGTGGAAATCCTGAATGGACCGAACGTCCCAGTCGTTTTCCTTGATGTATTTAATCGCTTTCACCGAGGCTTCCGCGCCGGAGCGGGTGGTGACAATCGGCAGTCCGCGCAGAATGGCTTCGGAACGAATATTGATTTCATCCACCCGGGCAACCGGTCCGCTGGGTGTATTGATCAGAAGCTGCACACCGTTTTCTTTCATCAGATCGATGACATTTTTTCCGTCTTCGCTGAGTTTATGGGTCAACTTGACTTCCAGACCGGCATTGTGAAGGGCCTGGGCGGTGCCCTCGGTGGCCACAAGGCTGAATCCGAGAGCTGAAAATTCGCGGCCCACGGCAACAATCCAGTCTTTATCGCGATCCTTGGCACTCAGGAAAACGGCCCCTTCAGCGGGCAGCACCTGTCCGGCGGCCACTTCGGCTTTCCAGAAAGCCAGTTCGAAATTGGAATCAATGCCCATCACTTCCCCGGTGGATTTCATTTCCGGGCCGAGAATCGGATCGACGCCGGCAAACCGATTGAACGGGAATACGGCTTCTTTCACGGCATACCATTCCATCTTGGGCTCAAAACCAACCATGCCGAGTTCCTTCAGCGTTTTTCCCATGGCGATTTGTGTGGCGAGATTGGCCATCGGAACATTGGTGGCTTTAGAGACATACGGAACGGTACGGGATGCGCGCGGATTGACTTCGATGATGTAGAACTCGTTGTCTTTCACTGCGATCTGCGCATTCATCAGGCCTTTCACGCCGATCTCCATCGCCATGGCGGTGCAGGCTTCCTTAATGCGCGCCACCATTTCGTCGGAGAGGGTATAGGGCGGAATCGAGCAGGCGGAGTCGCCGGAGTGAATGCCGGCTTCCTCAACGTGTTCCATTACACCGCCGACATAGACGTCGGTGCCGTCGCAAACCAGATCAACATCCACTTCGATGGCATGTTCGAGGAAGCGGTCGATCAGGACCGGATGATCCGGGCTGGCTGCGAAGGCGGCGTTCACGAACGGTTCAAGTTCCTCTTCTTCATAGGCCACCATCATGGCGCGTCCGCCCAGTACGAAAGAGGGGCGAATCATAACCGGGAACCCGATTTTTTCAGCAATCACTTCAGCTTCTTCCAGGGTGACGGCTGTGGCCGATTCCGGCTGTTTAAGCTCAAGCTTGTCCAGCAGCTGACGGAACTGTTCGCGATCTTCGGCGGCCGCAATGGATTTCGGTGAAGTTCCCAGGATCGGAACACCGGCTTCCAGCAGGCGGTCGGCAAGATTGAGTGGGGTCTGTCCGCCCATCTGAACAATCATACCCATCGGTTTTTCGGCTTCGTAGATGTTCATCACATCTTCGAAGGTGAGCGGTTCGAAATAGAGTTTGTCGGAGGTATCATAGTCGGTCGAAACCGTTTCCGGGTTGGAGTTGACCATGATGGCTTCATAGCCCATTTCCCGCAGGGCCTTCACGGTGTGAACGCAGGAGTAGTCGAACTCAATCCCCTGGCCGATCCGGTTCGGGCCGGAGCCCAGAACAATGACGCTCTTCTTATCGGTTTTTCGGGTTTCATCCAGCTGGCCGCCGTAGGTGGAATAGAAATAGGGGGTAGACGCCGCGAATTCACCGGCGCAGGTATCCACCAGACTGTACACCGGAATCAGGCCCAGCTCTTTCCGCAGGGCACGGATTTTATTGCCTGAAACGCCGCGCAGGGCACCGATCTGTTCGTCGGAAAATCCGTTTTTCTTGGCATATTTCAGCAGATCAAAATCCAGTTCGGCTGCATCCATCAATTGTTTTTCAATTTCCACGAGCTGGAGGATCTGGTCGATGAACCAGGGATCGAGATGGGTCATCTCCTGGATTTTTTCAATCGTGTAT
Organism: Pontiella agarivorans; assembly: GCF_034531395.1. Lineage (NCBI taxonomy): Bacteria > Pseudomonadati > Kiritimatiellota > Kiritimatiellia > Kiritimatiellales > Pontiellaceae > Pontiella > Pontiella agarivorans. The sequence continues at coordinate 577,827 of NZ_JARVCO010000002.1, forward strand.
CCTTTTTTCAGACCGGATTTGATGGCAATTGTGCGCTCCGTGCAGGTGGTGTTGAGATAATCGTCGAGACGGTCCTGATCAATCTTGGCTTCGGCTTTTAGGTCGAGCCCGTCTACGCCGATTTCCAATGAACGGAAGGCTTTCTGCAGTGATTCTTTGAAGTTCCGGCCGATTGCCATGGTTTCGCCCACGGACTTCATGCTTGGACCGAGTTTCGGGTTTGCTGCAGGGAATTTTTCAAAAGTGAAGCGCGGAATCTTGGTTACGACATAGTCGATGGAAGGTTCGAAGCAGGCCGGCGTTTCTTTGGTGATATCGTTCGGCAGTTCGTCGAGGGTGTATCCGCAGGCCAGTTTGGCCGCCAGTTTGGCAATCGGGAAGCCGGTGGCTTTGGAGGCGAGTGCGGATGAGCGCGATACGCGCGGATTCATTTCAATGACCGCCAGGCGTCCGGTTTCCGGATGGATGCAGAACTGAACGTTGGAGCCGCCGGTTTCAACACCGACCACGCGCAGAACAGCCAGCGAAGCATCGCGCATCATCTGATATTCACGGTCGGTGAGGGTCTGGGCCGGGGCCACGGTGATTGAGTCGCCGGTATGAATGCCCATCGGGTCCATATTTTCGATGGCACAGATGATGACGCAGTTGTCTTTATTATCGCGCATCACTTCCATCTCGTACTCTTTCCACCCGAGTACGGATTCTTCCAGCAGCACTTCTGTCGTCAGTGACGCTTTAAGTCCGCCTTCAGCAATGGCCAGCAGTTCTTCCATATCGTTGGCAAAACCGCCGCCGGTTCCGCCCAGCGTGAAGGAGGGGCGGACAATGATCGGAAAATCAAGTTCTTCGGTTGCGATTCTTTTGGCTTCTTCAAGGTCGTGAACTTCGTAGCTGCGCAGGGTTTCGATGCCGACTTCGGCCATAGCCTGTTTAAAGAGGTCGCGCTCTTCACCGCGCATGATGGCATCGTATTTGGCGCCGATCATTTCCACGCCGTACTTTTCCAGAATCCCCTGTTCCACGAGCTCCATGGCGGCGTTGAGTGCGGTCTGTCCTCCAAGGGTTGGAAGAATGGCATCCGGCTTTTCTTTGATAATGATTTTTTCGATCGCTTCCGGAGTGATCGGTTCGATGTAGGTCCGGTCCGCCGTCGCCGGGTCGGTCATAATGGTTGCCGGATTGGAGTTAATCAGGGAAATGGTATATCCCTCCTCCCGCAGTGCTTTACACGCCTGGGTTCCGGAATAGTCAAATTCACACGCCTGGCCGATGACGATGGGGCCGGAGCCGATAATCAGAATGTGGTGGATGTCTTCTCTCTTAGGCATAATACTGTCCTTAACGCAAAGGCGCAAAGCGCGCCGAGTTTCGCAAAGTTAATCTATAAGTTGTTTACTATTCGGCTGATTCCGTCTTTTAGCATTGATTCATGATAATTGATTATAAGCGCCAATTTGAAATTGCCCAGGCGGAGATAGGTCAAGGTTTGAGCCCTGTCTCTGGGGGTAACTTCTTCCTTAGCTTTGTTCTCAACGATCACTTTATTCTCAACAAGCAAATCAATTCGGTAATCGGTTTTAAGTTGTTTGCCTTTATACTTCAGTTCCTGACGTTTTTGGCGTTCGTATTTTATTTCCCGCAAATCCAATTCGCAACAAAGAGCTTCTTCATAGGCGCTTTCGAGAAGACCGGGACCAAGGTGGCGATGTACTTCAATGGCAGCGCCTATAATTTCCTTGGATAATTCGTTCTCGGTCATTTCTCTGCGAACCTTTGTGTTCTTTTGCACCTTTGCGTTTAATCTATTCCCATTCAATGGTGGACGGCGGCTTGGAGCTGATGTCGTAGCAGACCCGGTTCACGCCGCGCACTTCGTTGATGATTCGGTTGGAAATGGAATCCATTACGTCGTATGGCAGTTTGTACCAGTCGGCCGTCATGCCGTCGCGGCTTTCAACCGCACGGACCGCCACGACGTTTTCATAGGTGCGGTCATCGCCCATGACGCCGACGGACTGGATCGGGAGCAACACGGCGAAGTATTGCCAGACATCGAGGTGATTCGGCATTTTCATGATTTCTTCGCGGACGCGCAGGTCGGCCTGCTGGAGTACGTCAATGCGTTCCGGCGTGATGTCACCGATAATGCGCACGGCAAGGCCCGGGCCCGGGAAGGGCTGGCGGTCTACCACATAGCTCGGCAGCCCGAGTTCCCGGCCGACTTCGCGGACTTCGTCTTTAAAGAGCTCGCGCAGCGGTTCGACGAGTTCAAACTGAAGGTCTTCCGGAAGACCGCCGACGTTGTGGTGACTCTTAATGGTGGCCGACGGGCCGCCGATTGGAGAGACGGATTCGATGACGTCGGGGTAGAGTGTGCCCTGACCGAGGAATTTTACTTTATCGCTCAGACCGCGTGCTTTTTCGGCAAATACATCGATGAAGGTGTTGCCGATGATTTTCCGTTTTTCTTCCGGATCGGAAATTCCTTCAAGTTTGCCGAGGAACAGATCGCCTGCGTGGGCCACAGTCAGGTCGATGCCGAACGCATTGCCGAAGAGTTCTTCAATCTCTTCCGTTTCCTTGTGGCGCATCAGGCCGTTGTCGACATAAACGCAGTGCAGCTGATCGCCGATGGCTTTGTGGAGCAGCGCGGCAACGACGGAGGAGTCGACTCCGCCGGAGAGGCCGAGCAGAACATGGTCATCACCGACCTGATTCTGAATGTTTTTAACCGTGTTTTCGATAAATTTGGACATTTCCCAGTCGCCGGAGCATTGGCAGACTTTGAATGCAAAGTTCCAGAGCATCTCTTTGCCCTGCGGGGTGTGGACTACTTCCGGGTGGAACTGTACGCCGAAGATATTCCGGTCGAGATTCTGGATAGCGGCCAGCGGGCAGTTGTCAGATTGGGCCACGACTTCGAAGCCTTTGGGCATGGATTCAACTTTATCGCCGTGACTCATCCAGACCTGTACGTCCGGTGAAAGCCCTTTAAAGAGCGGGGAGTCTTTGGTGATGCTCATCATGGCCTTGCCGTATTCGGCTTTGGTGCCGCGATGGACCGAACCGCCGAGCGTCAGAGCGGTGAGCTGCATGCCGTAGCAGATTCCAAGGATTGGAAGCCCGAGGTCAAAAATTGCCGGATCGCATTTCGGCGAGTCTTCATCCGGCACGCTGCAGGGGCCGCCGGAGAGGATAATGCCTTTGGGGCTGCGTTTTTTGAGTTCGTCGGCAGGAGTGTCAAAGCGGATAATTTCACAGTAAACCTTTTGCTCGCGGAGGCGGCGGGCAATCAGCTGGGTGACCTGGGAGCCGTAGTCGAGGATGGCGATCCATTCGGGATGATTCATTATTTATTTTCCTTCATTAATTCGATGAATTCCTCGAAGAGGTAGAACGGGTCGTGCGGGCCGGGAGCGGCTTCCGGGTGGTACTGGACACAGAAGAGCGGCTGCAGTTTGTGCTTCAGGCCGGCGACGGTGTTGTCGTTCAGGTTCAGGTGGGTGATTTCGGCCACTTCCGGATTTACGGTGTCGGCATCAATGCAGAAGCCGTGGTTGTGGGAGGCGATTTCCACTTTGGTGGTGCGCAGGTCCTGAATCGGCTGGTTTCCGCCGCGGTGTCCGAATTTGAGTTTAAAGGTGTCGGCTCCGAGGGCGCGACCGAGCATTTGGTGACCGAAGCAGATTCCGAACATGGGCACCTTGGATTCGATCAGCTTGCCGACCAGTTCGGTGGTTTCGGGAGCACCGGCCGGATCACCGGGGCCGTTGGAGACAAAGATGCCGTCCGGGTTGGCGGCCAGAATGTCTTCCGCTTTGGTTGTATTCGGATAGACGGTGCATTCGCAGCCGAGCTGTTCCAGAATACGCAACTGGTTGAGTTTAATGCCGCAGTCGATGACGGCGACTTTAAAGGCGGCGTCAGGTTTGCCGCCTTCGGGCCAGACATAGGCTGAATCGATCGAGACCTCAGAAGCCAGGTCGCGCCCGATGAGGCCGACGGAATCTTTGGCTTTCTGAACGAGGCTGTCGTGGTCAACGTTTTCGGTGGAAACGACGCACTTCATGGCACCTTTATCGCGGATGTGCAAGGTGATGGCGCGGGTATCGACATCATCGATGCCGATTTTTCCGTTTTCCTCGAGATATTTCGCGAGCGATTTACTGGCACGCCAGTTGGAGTGGATGCGGGAGCATTCGCTGACGATCAGGCCTTGCGCGAAAATGCCGCGGGACTCCACATCTTCCTCGTTAATGCCATAGTTGCCGATCAGCGGGTAGGTCATGGTGACAATCTGTCCATGATAGGAGGGGTCTGTCAGGATTTCCTGATAGCCGGTCATGGAGGTATTGAAGACCAGTTCCCCGTAAAATTCGCCGGAACCGGCAAATGCGCGGCCTTCAAAACACGTGCCGTCCTCGAGTGCAATAATCGCTTTTTTCATGGTTTTTCCTGTGAAATTCCGCCTTTTAGAGAGCTTGTTTTTCCAAAATTCGGCATATCATCCATGTCCGGTGCGCGGCATGCAACCCTTATTATGAGGGAAATGTTCAGGTTGCTCCGGATCGGGGGTTTTGGGCCCGAAAATAGGGAGTTGACGCCAACGGTGAAGCTCCATACACTACGCGCTCATTTTTTAAAAAAAGCTCCATTGGAGGAGCCGGTTGTCGGTTCGTTGGTTACACAGCCGTAATGCCGCAACCCACAAACGGATAATTAAAAACGAAACGGAGTTTCTTTCATGAGCGAAGAAAAAGCAGCCAGCACGACCCACGCCCTTATTTTCGAGCTGGAATATGTAGCCACCGCCACGCGCAAGGTTGAATTTGAATCGATCAAGAGTGCGGTCGGAACCAAAGGTGTTGAGCTTTCACCGATTGCTTTTGCCCGTTCGGGGATGTCCCCGCTGCACCGTCCGGCGATTACAGCAGTGTTGTTGCAGGCCGGTAAAAAAGCCGATGCCATTGAAAAGGCTGTTGCTGAAGTGGATAAAAAAGTGTCCGCATTCTGTGCGAACGAAGCGGAGCTGGATGCCGGACTTGAAAAGCTGATTAAAGCAACCATGGCCCGCGGTATTCCGGTGGTGGCCTTTAGTGCGTTGCCTGAATCCGACGCCAAAGCGCTGATGGCTAAACTTGGTCTGGATGAAATGGGGGTTGAACTGCTCATCCCGGAAGAGATTAAAGATTCCTTCCCGCGTGCTGACGACTGGTTGAAAATGCTGAAGCAGTGCGGCAAGGAAAACAGCACGTTGGTTGCTGTGGTCTCTTCACAGGTGGCTTGCAAAGGTGCACTTACCGCCGGTGCAGCATGCATTGCGGTGCCGGATGAATTCACTTCCTATCAGGATTTCAGCGGAGCGAAAATGGTGCTCGATACGCTGGCCGATGAAAAACCGGATGTGATGCTTGATCTGACGTTGCGGATGTAATTCATAATCTTCCAAATTTTGGAAAAGCCGACTCGTTTTGGGTCGGCTTTTTTTTGTGTGCACTCTGCCGGGCGCATACACTTGGGGATGAGCGTTCATCCTGCGCTCGGCAGGGGCAGACGCACGGGCTCAATATCCGCTTCGTCATCGTAAGGTTGTGTGGGGAAAGGGATAAGGGTAGAGATTCGGGCCGCCGATCCGGAATCGTAGATGAGCCATCTAGCCAAAAGGATTGTCCAGAACAACGGGTTATAAACGCCCTTTTGTATGCAAAGATTACAAAAATAGGCAGGGAGAGATAAAAATGAGTCGGTTCATATGCTTTATTGGGGTTCTGTTGCTGTCGGGGGTTGTCGCGGGATCTGAACGGCCGAATATCATCCTGATTCTTGCAGATGATATGGGGTATTCCGATATCGGCTGTTATGGCGGTGAAATTGAAACGCCGAATATTGACCGGCTGGCCGAGGAGGGGATGCGTTTTCGTAATTTTTACAATAATTCGAAGTGCACCACCACGCGGGCGTCGCTGATGTCGGGCCGCTATCCGAATCGGGGAAAGGGCGGGTTGTTACCGCAGGATTGTCTGACCTTGCCGGAAGCTATGAAGATGGCGGGTTATCGTACGATCCTCAGCGGAAAATGGCATCTCGGGCATAGAAAAGGCAGTCTTCCGATAGATCGCGGTTTTGATGAGAGCTATGGCCTGTTTGACGGCTGCTCAAGCTTTTTTTATCCCACCGATCCCGATAAGCCCAATTTCGGCATGCGTTATTTCGGGCATAATGAAAAACGGATCATCGAATTTCCTGACCATTTTTATGCAACCGATGCATTCACCGATCATGCACTTGAAGAAATAAAAAAATCGATAGAGGCTCAACAGCCTTATTTTCTTCATCTGGCCTATACGGCTCCGCACTATCCGTTGCATGCCCTTCCTGAGGATATTGCAAAATATAAGGGGCGTTATTCCAAAGGCTGGAAAGTCCTGCGTGAGGAACGATATCAGCGGATGATTGAGCTCGGCGTCATTGATTCCTTGGTGCAGCTTTCTCCATTGGATCCCAAAACTGAAATATGGACTGGAGATGCGCATTATCAACGGCTGATGGAAATTCATGCGGCAATGGTGGACCGGATGGATCAGCAGATCGGCCGTGTGTTGAAGTTGCTGGATGAAACCGGTACGGCAGAAAATACGTTGATCTTTTTTCTGTCCGATAACGGGGCCAGCCGGGAATGGCATAATTATGATTGCGTTGAACAGGCGGAAATCGGTGCGCGCGGATCGTATCGGTCGATTGGTTTGAACTGGGCGAATGCGGCGAACACACCATTCCGGAAGTTTAAACTCTATGGTCATGAAGGGGGCATGTGTACCCCCTGTGTGGTACGCTGGCCGGTTACGGTTCCGGCGGGAAGCTGGACGGATGCCGTTGGGCATATCATTGATTTTCAGCCTACGTTTATGACGGTTGCGGGTCTGGATCCGGTTGAGGATATCCCGGTTGAAAAGAAACCGCTCGACGGTGAAACGCTGGTGTCGGTTTTGCAGGGCGAAGAGCGTAACCGCGATAAGCCGGTCTTTATGGAATTTGCCGGGAATCGTGCGATGTTGGATGGCAACTGGAAAATTGCCTATGCCAAAGAGCTGAAGCGGTGGGAGCTGTTCAATCTTTCCGAAGACCGCACGGAGCTGAATGATCTTTCTGAAGCTTATCCTGAGCGGTTGCTACATATGAGTACGCAGTGGAATGCCTGGGCGCGGAATTCCGGTATAAAATACAAAATAAAGGGGAACGAATGAATCGGAGAAAATTTACAACGGCATCAGCGGTGTTCGGTCTGTTCGGGCATCGGGTTGCCGGAAAAGAACTGCCGATTCATCAGAAGCTCGGAAAGGGGGCGCTGGATGTCAGTCTGAGAATTCTCAATCTTCATGGAGAACAGCCGAAATCCATTCAGAATTTATTTAAGGCTTCGCATCCCATTCTGTTTGCGGAGAAAAATCAGACGTTTGCGGAACTGATGCGGCATCCGGAAATTGTTAAACGTTGTGCGGATGCCGGAATGACTCATCTCGGCGGTCCGATGCTCGGTTGTATTTCAGAAACGGGGGCATCGGTATGGATCCGGACGTTAAAGCCGGCTTCAGTTACCGTTGAAGCGAACGGTCGGATGTTCGGACCGGTTGACAGTTTGGAGGAAAGTGATCTGACGGCCGTGATCCGGGTTGATGGACTGAAACCGGGCAGCGAAACCGGATACCGTGTGCGGATTGACGGGAAACCGATTCGTTTCAATGGAAATACCGTGATTCGTACCACGTCGGATAAGCCGGGAATCACCCGCATTGCCTGGGGCAGCTGCTGGCACCGCTGGGGACTGGGGCATCCGCAGATGGATCTGGTCCGGAAACGCAGGCCGAGTGCATTGCTGATGATCGGAGACAGCGCAGTACAGGATCGGCTGGGTAAAACCGGTGCAGCCCGTTTTGATGTCATGCTGCGCGATCTGACGCCCCGGTGGACGACATTCTGTTCGGAAGTTCCGGTTTATGCCACCTGGGATGATCATGATTATGCGGGCAATGATATCGGCGGTCTGGTTGAAGGAAAGTTTTCAGCGGAGGATCGGTCGAATGTCCGGGATCTGTGGATGCAGACCTGGGTGAATCCCCAATACGGATTTGAGAAAGAACGGAGCGGTATCTTTTTCAAAACACAGATCGGTCCGGCGGATGTGATTATGATCGACAACCGCTATTTCCGGGATCACAGAAAAGGACTGAACTCCTTTCTCGGTAAAGCGCAGATGGACTGGGTGAAAAAGCAGCTGCTGGAGAGCAAAGCACCGTTTATCATTCTTTCCTGCGGAACCATGTGGAGCGATTATGTTTCCAATGGAAAGGACTCCTGGGGCAGATATGATAAAGAGGGCCGCGAGGAGCTTTTCCGTTTTATTGAAGAGCATAAAATCGGCGGTGTTCTGCTGATTTCCGGAGATCGGCACGGTGCGCGCGGTTTTACCATTCCGCGGAATAACGGATTTAAGTTTTACGAATTCGGCGGTGCCTGTTTCGGCGGGCGGATTGGACCGCCGGCAAAGGATCCGGCCTGGAAAACGCAACTTTACGGTATTGCCGCTGAGTATGCATTCAGTGAATTTGATATCGACAGTTCCAAACCGGATCCCGAGGTGACGATGCGTCTGATTCACGAATCGGGAAAAGAGATTTATTCGATCACGCTGAAACGAAGCGAGCTGACTCCGGCTTAGAGGGGGTAAAGGAGCCGTTAAAATATAACGTCCGGATGGGGAATTCTTTTTGTAGAAACGGGCCTTTTCCGGTCGGATTCCTGTCCGGGGAACCGTGGTGTATTCTATTAGATAGATTGATTCGGTTCGGAATACAGGTTGTTCTGCATTTTCTGTATAACAAAAGGAGAGTGGGCGTATGTCTGGGTGGTTGTTGGGTGTTGGTTATCTCGTTGGTGTGTTCTGTCTATGGGTATCCCCCTGTGGGGCTGACGTGCTTGATCTGTCCCGCAGCAGGAACGGGGTTGAAGTCTTGAGGGATTACAGCGGCACCCCGGACAGCAGCGGTGTTCTGGAGGTTTATGCGCTGAAAATACCGGCGGTTAAACAGGCGGCTTACTGGCGCGGGGAATGGTGGCCCTATGGAGGAAACCGCGTTTGCGGTGAAGTGCTTTCCCGTGATTCTGAAGAGGGCGGTTTATTTTCGATTCTGGAACTGAACGACGGTTCTTTTCTGGCAGTGCTTCCGCTCTGCGGGGATCAGGCCTGGGCGTGGTTTGCGCCGGACGACGGAGAGCTGAAACTGAAACTGGGGACCAAAGGTACTGCAACGGTTTCGGGAAACCTTCCGGTGGTGGCATGGTCGCGGTCAGCGTCGCCCTATGAAGCGGCTTCCGAGGTCTGGAAACTGGCGGCGGAAACAAAGCCGATCAGAGACCATATGAAACTGCGCGGGCAGAAACCTTATCCAGAAATGTTCAACTATCTCGGCTGGTGCTCATGGGAGGAGTTTAAAAAAGAAATCCGTTCCGATCTGCTGGTAAACGTTTTCCAGGCATTGGAAGAAAATGAGCTGCCGATTCGCTACATGCTGGTGGATGACGGGCATTTTTCGGCTCAGACGCTTTTGCCGAAGAGGGATACTTTTCCGGAGGGATATGCGCCGCTGACCGCCCTTAGAAATGACCGGGGTATTTCCTGGGTGGGGATGTGGCATGCACTGCTGGGTGAGGCCAAAGGACTGGAGCCGGGGAACCCTCCGGCTCTTTCGGATGCCATGATGACATTGCGGAACGGGAAGGCGGTTCCGAAACCGGACGCCCGTTCGATCCGCATGTTCATGGAGTATCTGTTCAGCTCTTCCGAAAAGGATGATATCGATTTTATAAAAGTTGATTTCTGCGGAACCCTGCTGCCTTTTATTGCCGGAACGGAAACGCAGAAAGCGGCTTCTGATTTTCCGGAGACGAATGAGCAGGCCATCGGGAATCCTTCTGCCATGGCGGCTCTCTATTCGCGTATTTACCAGAGTGTGGCAGAAGAACGGTTTGACGGGGTGCTGAACTGTAACTGGCACGTTCCTCATTTTATTTTTAATTCTGGAAACAGTGTCGTTGGACGCTGCGGTCCGGATTATAAACTGACGGTGGAACGTGCGCGGCGGTCCGTTTTCACCAATTTCAGTACCATCCCCTGGCTGGGGCAGGTGGCGTGGGGGGATCACGATATGTTTCATTCCTCCGATAAACTGGCCGCACGGATGATGGCCGTTTCCAAGGCGTTATCCGGAGGACCGGCCTATCTTTCCGATGCCCCGGACCGGCTTGTTCCGGAAGTGGTCTGGCCGCTTTGTTATTCGGACGGACGGCTGCTGCGTCCGCTGGCTCCCGGTGCACCGCTGCCGGAAGACCTGTTTATGAACGAAAACACGATGCGGATTTTTCGTACGATGTCTCCGTTGCCGAACCGTTCTGCAGCTTTTGCCTGTTTTAATCTGCAGGGTGATGGAAAGCGTGCAGAGCCGGTGTTGGAGACGATCATTAAACCTGAGCACTATTCGTCGGCGTCGGGCATGATTCAGCCGTTTCCCGGGGATTGGAATATTCCGGAAGAAGGATTGCTGGTTTATGATTTTCAGACCCGGTCGGCCGTCAAACTGCCCTGCTCCGGATATCGGGTGAAACTCGCCGGTTTCGGGGAGTACCTGCTTCAGCTGAGTCCGGTTCAGAACGGATGGTCTGTGATTGGACGTCCGGATAAATATCTGGCTGCGGCGGCGGTTGATGTGCTGCACTGCGATGAAAAAGAGCTTTCTGTCAGGATGCATGAAGCGGGGCCGTTGGCGATATGGCTGGAAAAGGGCGTTCCATATGTTGACGGGGCCGTGTTTAAATCCTGTGGAAACGGATTGTTTGTTGCGGAATGGCCTGCAACGGCTGAACCGGCGGTTATTACGATACGAAAAGGAGAACAATGAAAAATACGATGATGCTCATCATGCTGATGCTGCTGGCCGTCAGTGCTTCAGCGGAAAAATATGAAGAAGACTGGAGCTCGTTGCGCCGGCATTCCGTGCCGGAGTGGCTGGATGGTATGAAGTTCGGCATCTACTGCCATTGGGGGCCGCAGACCATTCAGCTTGTGGAAAAACAGAAAGGGAATGAAATCTCCCGCCCTGAGGCTTTTGAGATGTGGCGGGGTGAAAAGTTTGATGCCGCAGCATGGGTTGATCTGTTCGAAAAAGCGGGGGCGCAGTTTGCCGGTCCGGTGGCGTGGCATGGGTCGGGTATTCTCAACTGGGACAGCGATTTCTCGGACTGGACGATGGCGAAACGCGGGCCGAAAATCGATATGGTCGGTGAGTTGGTTTCCGAATTGCGGAAACGCAATATGAAGGTGCTGATGTCGTTCCATAACAACCGGTCGATCTGGGGTCAGGTTTCGCCGGAAAACAAGCTGGTTCTGGATCCGGCCGGAGAAAAGGAGGAACCGCTGTATGCTGCCAATGAAGGACGCCGCGATGAGCAATTGCTGGAGGGCTGGTTTGCGCGCATGAAGGAGGCGATTGATAAGTACGCGCCGGATATGGTCTGGGTGGATACAAGTTATGGCGGAACGGTGGGGGCTGAATTGCAGAATCGCAGTATTCAGGGGCGGCATCTTCCGGGAAAGGATAATGCCATCCGTACCATTCCCGAGCCGTGGCAGCAGAAGCATTTGGCCTATTATTTCAATCAGGCCGCTGCGGATGGGCGTGAGGTGGAGTTTATTTATAAGTCGTTCGATATTCCGCCGGGCATCGGCATGCGGGATATTGAAAACGGCAGTCTGATCGGGCTGCAGTACGATCCCTGGATGGCGGATATCAACATGGCGCATCATCTGGAGTGGGGAACGCCGTGGTTTTATAATCCGAACAATCCGATGAAGTCGGCGAACCATCTGGTGGATCTGCTGGTGGATCTCGCCAGTAAAAACGGCCGCATGCTGTTGAGTGTGCCGCCGATGGCCGATGGTTCTTTTTCGGCGGATCAGGTGAAGCAGCTGACCGATCTTGGAAACTGGCTGAAGCTCAATGGCGAAGCCGTCTATGATACGGTTCCCTGGAGTTATTTCGGGGAGGGGCCGACTGAAGAAACGTCGCCGGGGCACCATCAGCATGGCACCTGGGACGGGAAGGATGAAAATATTCCGCACTGGGGCGCGGAGGATATCCGCTTCACGCAGAAGAACAAAATTCTCTATGCCATCGTTCTGGGGTGGCCCGGGGAAAAGCTGAAGATCCGGACGCTTGGCCATGCCGGAAAAATCTATCCCGGCGAATTCCAGTCGTTGGAACTTCTGGGGTGTGAGGAGACACTTGAATGGACGCAGTCGCCGGAGGCGCTGACCGTCAGGTTCCCGAAAGAAAAACCCTGCGATTTTGCCTATGTTCTGAAGATTGAACGGAAATAACGGATGTGCAATCGGCCCGGGGATCGTGATCGAGCAGACTTGTTCCTGTATTGCCTCACTGCTATTTTCAGATTTCGTGAAAGGTTATTGTATGAAGTTTGTCCGGGTATTGCTGTGTACTCTCAGTCTGATTTTGTTCTGTGGAGAGGCTCACGCAGCCGTGGATTCCATTTTCAAGCTTCGACGGATGAACGAGCAGAGTGCCGCCGAAGGCCGGCCGGTTGAGATTCGTGCGCAGGTGGTTCGCACGAACCCTATCCAGAACTCGCTGTTTATTTTTGACGGCAAAGAAGAGGGGGCTTTTGTCAAAGGACCGCCGGACACTCAGACGGTCGGTCGTTTGAAGCAGGGGGACATTGTCATCGTCCGCGGAATTACGACCGCGGGCGGTTTTGCACCGGACATCCAGGCATCGAGGATAGATGTGGTCGGTCATGAGAAGGTTCCTGACGGAAAGCCTGTGCAGAACAACGACTTTCTTTCTACCGGGCAGGATTCGAATTGGGTTCAGGTTCGCGGCCGTGTACTGGCGTTTAATAAATCCTCCAATTCAAAGTTTATCCTGGTGGAAGTCAGCCGGAATTCCCGGATTCTCAATCTGCAGGTTCCTTATTCTGATGAGAACATGGTGAAACTGAATGAACATCTGTTCAGCTTTGTTCACGTCAATGCAGTGGCCGGAACCATCTTTAACCTTAACCGACAGATGGTCGACCGCGTATTTTATGTCCATTCTGCAGATGATTTCCGGACCGCCGGAAAAGAGTTTCGGATGAATGTGGAAACTGATGCCCAGATTCATGAACTGATGCGTTTCCGTATGGTGGTGAACCGGCCGATCCGAACGTTCGGATCGGTGATTCATGCGGCTGAAGGTGAGATTTATATTCGGAACGAAAAAGCAGGGTTGCGGGTTTCAGTTCCTCCTGCAACACAGGTTAAACCCGGGGATGATGTGGCCGTGGTCGGCATCGTTGAGCCGCTTCCGGTGAGTCCGGCATTTATTGCCGGTTCGGTGGAGGTGACTGGAAATTCAGGTGTTCCGGAACCGATTGCGGTGGATTTGGATCGATCGATTGATGCACGGCTGAATTTTAACCTGATTCAGGTAACGGCTGAGCTGGTCGACTATTCCAGTGAATATTTCAGTGAGGACGGTTCCTCCATGCAGTTGCTTCGTTGCCGTGCCGGTGGACAGGTTTTTGATGTGATTCTTCCGGGGGATATGCCTCGGAACGAAGAGTTGGAGCCCGGGGCTCAGCTTCGTCTGACCGGCCTGTGTCATGTGTTGAAACGGCCTGAGCGGCATTGGTATCTCGATGTGGTTGGTTTTCGGCTGGAGGTGCGGCATCCCGCTGATGTTGAGGTGCTGGCGGCTGCCCCATGGTGGAATACCCGGCGATTGGTCTGGTTTTCGGGGATTACGGTCAGTTTGTCTTCCCTGTTTTTGGTGTGGATTGTCGCATTGCGTAAAACAGTGGACCGGCAGACGACGATTATTAGCGAAAAGGTGGAGCGTGAGGCGGTCATGGAGGAGCGTTCGCGCATGGCGCGCGAACTGCATGATAATCTGGAACAAGGTCTGGCCGGAGCATCCATACAACTGAGCGGCTGTCAGCGGCTGGTTGAATTGAGCCGGGAGCAGCAGTTGGATTTTCTGGAAGCTTTGCGGTCTTCGGAACAAAATGGGCTTCAGGATCAACGGGAGCACCAGCGTTTTGAGGTCGAGAAATCGGCTGCAAAACAGTTCCGGGCCCTGGAACTGGTGAGCAATATGGTGGACCGTTGCAGCAAAGAGGCGCGGGCGACTATTCTCGAACTGCGCGGCGGTCTGCTGGAAAAAATGGATTTGTGTACCGCTGTGGAAATAACCATTGAGCCGCTGGCCCGCGAATGCGGGGCAAAGCTGGACTATGCCTGCATCGGAAAGCCGGTGGGGTTGCAGCTTAAAGCCGAACGGCACCTGCTGCTGTTTATCAAGGAAGCTGTCAGTAATGCCGCGCGGCATTCGTCTCCTTCAACAATTTCCGTGCAGATTGAATATGAGGCAGATGCAATGCGGGTTAGGATCGAGGATGATGGGTGCGGTTTTGATATGGCGGAAAGTGTGAAGCTGGGACATTTTGGTTTACGGGGCATGAAAGAACGTGCGGCTCAGCTGGATAGCGAACTTGAAATTGAGAGTGAAAAGGGCAAAGGCACCTGTATTCTTCTGTTGTTGCCTTCGCTCAGGAAATGGGGGATAGGTTAAATGATTCGTATTTTAGTGGTGGATGATAATGCGCTGATGCGGCTGGGACTGACCGAGGCCATCGGTATCGAACCGGAATTGGAAGTGGCCGGGGAAGCGGCGAGCGGAGCGGAAGCGCTGGAGGTTTTCCGGAGAGTAAACCCGGATGTAATCACCATGGACTACCAGATGCCCGGTGGCGAGAGCGGCATTGAATGCACGAAAAAGATTATGGCCGAAGATCCGCATGCTAAAGTTATTCTGCTCTCGGTGTTCGATTCAGAAGAGGATATTTATCTGGCGAAACAGGCCGGGGTGAAGGGGTACCTCACCAAAAAGGCCGGCGGAGTACGCGATGTGATTGGGGCGATTCAGGAGGTGGCATCGGGCGGGACCTATTTCCCGGCTCAGATTGCGACCAAACTGAATAACCGGCTTAAACAGCCCGATCTGACCAAACGTGAAATGCAGGTGCTGAAACTGTTGGCGGAGGGGAACAGTAACAAGGAAATCGGAGATATTCTGAGTATTTCACTGGCCACAGTCAAACTGCACATTGCCAATTTGCGTGAAAAACTGGGGGCTTCTGATCGGACGCAGGCCGTGGTTTTCGCCTATAAACGCGGAATTCTTCATCTAGATGATTAAAACCTAACCTTTAGGTTATATCGACCATCGGATAGATAGACGGAAAAGATTCTCCATGTAAAAAAAGATGTTAACGCTCTCTAAGCAAGGCTGGCGAGTACAGTTCGGAGCGTTAAACACTTAATGGAGGATAAAGATGAGAAAATACGTGCTTACCGCCTGTGCGGCGGGAATAACTGCACTGTCGTATGGCCAGATCCTGTTTGACCGTTCTGCTGGCAGCTACACGGCCGGGGATCTGAATGGACAGAACAACTGGACCGTTCTGCAGCAGTTTGACACCAATGCTGTTCCGCAGCTGGGTACGGATGCGTTTACGGTGGATAACTCCAGCTGGCTGATCAACGATTCCGTCAGTGATACCGCTTTTCTGGTTACCACAAACGGGAGTTATATCTATCTGGATGAAATATCGGCCGGAAATGAACTCTACAGTGAGTGGAGCGGGGAGATGGATTTCAGTTTCAGCATTCCGCAGGGTACTTACGCCGGAAACGGTACCATGCCCAATGCGAACTTTTTCACGATCGGATTAACCTCATCAACCACAAACGGGCTGTCACAGGGAGACCAGAATGATGCGGTACTGTTTCTGCGGTACCGGGCCAACAACCGTCTTGATATGCAGCTCTGTTCCGAACAGGATGCAGATCTTCGTATTTTTCAGACGCCTTCCGATGGCGACACCTGGGTGGAGCCCGCCGGGCAGGAAATTCTGGGTATGAACCCGCAAGCGGGTGACTGTCAGTCGGATGAGCTGCACCTGTCATGGACCATCCGGAAAACGACGGATGGGAATTATCTGGCCTGGGGCAGTGTATCCAATAAAAATACCGGAGCCTGGGTCGATGATGTACGCACAAACGGGCTGGGCGGGCGTGTGGTTTCGACCGAAGGGAAAAACAAATCTTCAGCAGTTTATAACTCAACAGATCCAGTGCTGGCCATGGGCCGTCATGTGGATGCGTATTCCTCAAACTATGCGGTATACGGCAACGGATTGCTGGATATGGATATTGAGAATCTGACGGTGATTAAATCAATCGTTTCGCCGGAATTAACGGCGCCGACCAATTTAGTGGTTCTTCCGTATGATGCTCAGGCTACCCTGATCTGGGATGCTGTAACTGAGGCTTCGAGCTATGATGTATTTCGTTCGACCGTGAGCGGATCTTACGGTGTTGCATTTACCAATTTGACGGGGACCAATCTCGTCGACAGCGGCCTGATTAATAATACCGAATATTTCTATGCCGTTCAGGCGGTATACGATGGGTTTGGGAATTCAACGAATTCGCTGGAAGTTGCCGCTACGCCGACTGAAATCTTTGGCGGAACCATTTTGGATACCTCGTTTACTTCTGCAGAAGGGTATTCCGATGGCGATCTGGCCGGTCAGCAGGGCTGGGTGGCTGCAGCGAATTCTGATCCCAATGCGTTCAATATCGTTAATGCCGCATCGACCGGCGAAGCTTCGACGATTGGAAACGGTTTTATGGATACGAACTATATCGGCAATGCAGTCTATCTGGACAAACTGATGGATAACAATGCAGACGATACCTTAGAAGGTTCCATCGAATTTAAAGTGCAGTCCTATCTTGCAGAAGGACAGACCGTGGCCACTCTTCTCAATGCGGATATTTTTTCATTCGGTTTGACCTCTGCCGAGGATGAAGCGCATGTGGCCTGGGACAGCAAAAAAGCTCTGATGCTGGTGCGTTTAGCGGCGGACGGCAATGTGGCGGTACTTTTCACCACGGAAACTGCCGATAATTCTACAAAACTGGCCGAACTGCAACGCGAAGATCTCAGCTGGGATCCGGAAGATGAAGAAGCCGACGGAGTAACCTCTGATGATCTCATGACAGAAACCATCACGCTGGATTGGAGCATCCGTAAAACCCGTGAATCCGGAGTCTATCAGGCCAAGGCCACGCTCAGTTCTTTGACAGCAACCAACACGAGTCTGGCGTATTATGTGAGTTCTGGAAAACAGAATATGTATGACAGCTCCACCTCTAAATTCACGATGTCGCATTACAGGAATGCCTGGAAAACAAACGGCACACTGACCAATAAAGCGGATGTGGTGTTGGAATCACTGAGCGTCGTGCAGACCAATTATCCCCCGGAAGTGACTGCTCCGATCGATGTTGCGACCGTTGGCGGTGACCGCAGCGTTACGGTGAGCTGGCCGGCGACGCTGGAAGCCACCAGTTATGACATTCTGTTTGCAGAAAGTGCCGGCGGGGATCAGGTCGAGCTGGCAACTATTACGGATATCATCTATCTGGACTCACCGCGGTTCAACGGGGTGACAAACTGGTATACCATACGGGCGAATTTTGATGCCGGTTCGGCTGAATCGGACGAAGTCGCCGGGGCACCGTTTGCTTCGGTTACCGTCCTTGAGTTCGATGGGGTCAATCTGGATATGGGGTCTGCTGATGTAAACTTCAGTCTGACGGACGGGCTCACGACTAACGGTTCGCTGGTCTATATCGACAACACCGTTACACCGCTGATTTCCAGCAGTGAATACAACGGCCCGACCTTCTATGCCTATACTCTGCTGGATTCATTGGCCGCAGATATTACGGATGGACGCGGAAGCATCGGGTATCGTTTTGACAATGCCAATGGCGGAAATGGAGTGACCACGGACAACTTTGAATACCGTCAGAACGGCGGTGCTCCCCGGGCGGATCTGCTGTGGTATGTGGAGTCGACCGACTGGGCGGAACCGACAGCATCGGTTGATGCGATTGCCAATGCCGTGGATGTACGGATTGCGAACAAGCTTCTTTCGTCCGGTACGTTCCAGATTGCAGTCCGCAACGGCAGCACCTGGTATGTCAGTGAAGACACGGCCGGCAATGGAACCGGCGGGGAATGGAACACCACCGGCACGTTGCATATTCCGAATATTGCGGAAGCAAACTTCGGAGAACTTCCGGTGATCATCGGTTCGGAGATGGGTCAGCCTTCCTCCTTTGATACGGGCGCAAATCTCGGTTTCACCGATATCAATGCCATCGGCTGGTATTCGGATGAACAGCTGCGCGTCAAACCGGTACAGCTGACCATTAATGTCAGCGGTTCGGTGCCGTCGATCGACTACTGGGCGGAAAATAACAACATCGAAAATCTGAATGAAGATACGGATGGCGATAAGGTGAGCAACCTTAAAGAGTATGCTTTCCTGGGAGATCCGAATGATCCGAACGATGCCGGAACATTGCCGGAGCTGACTGCGGCAGAATATATGGGCACCAACGGATTCATCTTCGTGAATGTTGAACTGCGCGACCCGGCGCCGGGCATTGAATATTCACTGGAAACCACCGGGGATCTCGTAAACCAGGGATTTGCTCCGGATGCAGAGATCGTCAAAATCGGTGAAGACAACATTGATTACTATACCAAGGCGGTGACCAACTTTGTTCCGGCTACAGCGGCAGCGAAGTTCATCGACCTGAAAATCAGCGAACAGTAATCCTGATTTCCTGCGCCCTCCGGCGCAGGAATGTTTTCATCATCACCCCTTAACCGGGTGGCTCCGTCGTAAGGCGGAGTTCTTATTTTTTTAAGCAAATAACAAACAGGAGAAATAATGAAAAACTGGATGATCACACTTATGATTATTCCGGCAGTTGTGGCGCATGGATCATTGCTGACGGATAATTTTGACAGCGGCCTGGATGCAGCCTGGACGATTTCATATCAAGGCACTTCGGATGCGGATACCTATGCGGTTGCCAGCGGAGCGGAATCCGCATTCACGGCAGCTTCCAATCCGACGGGGAAATCGCTTCTTATGTACGATGCTTCCACCAATGGAGAGGTCAACCTGAGATTCACCATGGACAGCGGAAGTGTCGGTGCCGGTGAAACGCTGAAGGTTCAGTTTGATTTCATGAGTCCGAATTCAAGCCCGGCCACGCTGGCGAATATGCAGGTGCAGTCAGGCACGGGAAAAGCTTCCAATACAAGTTTCTTTCAGAATAAATCCGGAACGGACAGCAATCAGTTTCTGAACCATGACGGTAATAGTAATGTTACCCTTTCGAATACGATGAAGGAAGATACCTGGTATCGTTTTATCGGAGAATATTCGGCGAACGGGGCCGATCCGGATACGTATAAAATTACTCTGACTGAATATGGAGGAGCCACGCAGATTTGGGACACCACTCCTCAAAATGATAAAGCATCCGTTAATTCGGTTCTGTTCCATTGGAATATTCCTGAAGGATCCAAAGGGAAAGAATACTATCTGGACAATGTGGATATCGCCGTGATTCCTGAACCGGCCACGTTGGGACTGATTGCTCTTTTCGGTGGCGGGATGCTGGTTGTCCGCCGGTGCTTTTCGTTGTAGAGAATTCTTTTCGTCAATGTGAAATCAAAGGGCAGCTGGGGATTATTGCTGCCCTTTTTGTTATTTTGTACGTAATAAAAAAAGAAAGTAAATGATGCGATATGTTTTTAGATGCTTGTTAATGGCGATTTGGGCCGGTGCGGTCTGTGCTGCCGAGCGACCTAATTTTTTGATTATTCTGGCGGATGATCTGGGGTATGCCGATTTGGGATTTACCGGGTCGACAGAAATCAAAACCCCGGTATTGGATAAACTGGCGGCTGACGGGGTGCAGTTTTCCAATGGCTATGTGACGCATCCGTATTGCGGCCCGTCGCGTGCGGGATTAATCACGGGGCGGTATCAGGCACGTTTCGGTTTGGAAATCAATTTAACCAATGCCTTTTTTGATCAGCACAGCGGTCTGCCTCTGAGCGAAGTGACCTTTGCAAAGCGTCTGCAGCAGTCCGGATATCGTACCGGAATGATTGGAAAATGGCATCTGGGCGGATCGCATGTTTTTCATCCGAATAATCGCGGGTTTGATTATTTCTTCGGTTTTCTGTCGGGCGGTCATTCCTATTTCCCGGAAAATGTAAACACCACATTCCCGTTGGAACTGGAAAACGGGAAGCCGCATTATACGGCGAACGAAGGCGGTTATTGGCCGCTGTCTCGCAACAATAACGCCGCGGAGTTCGATGAATATCTGACCACCAAACTGAGCCGCGAAGCCGCGCAGTTTGTTCGTGAAGCAGATAAACCGTTCTGCCTTTATCTGGCCTATAATGCGCCGCATGCTCCGCTGGAGGCCCCGAAAGAACTGATTGAAAAATATGCGCATATTGACCATCGGGAGCGCCGGATTTATGCGGCGATGGTAGATGCGATGGATCAGGGAATCGGCAGGGTGATTCAGGCGCTGAAAGAGTCCGGCAAATTTGATAATACGCTGATCTTTTTTCTGTCGGACAACGGCGGAATTGTGGACAAGTCCCGCCCTTACGGAACGCCGCGCGGGAAATCGCACGACTGGGGCGACAGCGGTAATTTCCGGGGTGGAAAGGGCAGTATGCTGGAAGGCGGGAACCATGTTCCGTTTATTCTGCACTGGCCGAACGGATTGCAGGGGGGCGCAACGTATGACCTGCCGGTCATTTCGCTGGACATTGCGGCGACGGTTGTTGCGCTGGGCCGGGGCGATACGTCCGGACCGGAAATTGAAGGGGTGAATCTTATTCCGTATATCAACGGTGAAAAAAAAGGGGTTCCGCATGACGCGCTCTTCTGGCGCATGCAGGACGGTCAGCACTGGGCGGTTCGCACTCCGGATGCCAAATATCTTCTGCCGCGTAAGCAGGTAAGTGACAGCCCCATGCTGTTCGATATGAAACAGGATCCCTATGAGCGTAATAACATTGTCGATCTGCAGCCGGAATTGCGTCAGAAATTGGCCGGACTCTGGAATAAATGGAATGCGAAAAACGAACCGAATAAATTTCTGCAGTCCGGTGCCTATCAGCAGGCCCGTCTGAAATTCTATGAAGACCTTCGGAAAAAACTCGATAAAGAAGCGGCTGCAAAAAAACCGCTGGTGATCGAATAGACCAACGGCGCGGTTAAAGCAGGTCGTTCTGTTTAGAAGCACACAGGCATAGCTGTTTGGCTAAACGGCTATGCCTGTTTTGTTGAAGCAGGCCATTTTCGGAGCCTTTTAATCAGGGCTTTTTTGTTCCAAAAAGGTGAGGGGTGAAAAGTCCTTTTTGAGGGGTGAAAAGTCCTTTTTGAGGGGTGAAAAGTCCTTTTTGAGGGGTGAAAAGTCCTTTTTGAGGGGTGAAAAGTCCTTTTTGAGGGGTGAAATGTTCTCTATTGATGCGAGACCGTATAAACCGGTTTATTCGTATTTCCAGACCTTGGAGATCATTCTATGACAAAAGCATTCAGCCTGAATGTTGATCCTGTTATGTTTCGCGATCATTTACGGAGAAATAGGCTATGTCGAAAAATGCTGAATCTATAGAGCGGTTACTGGATGTTATGCGGACACTGCGGGCTCCGGACGGGTGCCCGTGGGACCGGGAGCAGACGCATGAATCGATTAAGGGCGATTTGATTGAAGAGGCGTATGAGGTGCTTGATGCCATTGAAAGCGGTGATGCTTCCATGCTCGAAGAGGAGCTGGGCGATCTGTTGCTGCAGGTGGTGTTTCATTCGCAGATTGCCGCTGAGGACGGCGAGTTTGAATTTCATCAGGTGGCCGACGGGATTTCGGACAAGCTGATCCGCCGGCATCCGCATGTGTTCGATGAAGTGATTGTGTCCGATTCGGGCGAGGTGTTGAAAAACTGGGATGCGATCAAAAAGCAGGAAAAGAAAGACGCGAATAAAAAAGTGTCGATTGTTTCCGGTATACCAAAGCATCTGCCAGCCCTGCAGAAGGCGCATCAGGTGCAGAAGCGCGCGGCCCGGGCGGGATTTGACTGGGATAAAATCGAGGATGTTTTCGATAAACTTCATGAGGAGATCGAAGAGCTGAAGGAGGCGATCGCCTCTGAAAATGAAGCGGAAATCCGGGACGAACTCGGGGACCTTCTTTTCTCGGTGGTGAATGTGAGCCGTTATCTGGGTCACAATCCGGAAGAAATTCTGCGGCACAATATCGATAAGTTTGTGTCGCGTTTCCAATATGTGGAAGACCGGGTGCATGAAAGCGGCCGCGATTTTCCGGAGTATACCCTCGAAGAGCTCGATGCGTTCTGGAATGAGGCCAAACGCGCGGAGTGACGATTGATCCGTGAATCGCCGCCTCCGCGTGCTGCCGTTTATTCGGGTTCAATCTGAAGGCGGTAGAAGCCCTGCGATTCCGCCGAATGGAGGGTGTCGGTGAAACTTCCGACCGGATAGGGCACTCCATTGGTGAGCAGGGTGAACAGATTGGTCAGGCTGTCGGTCCAGAGGATGCCGTAGCGCTGTCCGGAGACGGAGGTCCAGTTGAGCACAAATCCGCTCGGCGCCATATATCCCGTGATGGCGTTGCCTGGATAGGAGAGCGGATTGTTCGGATCGGTGCCGTAGAGGAATTCTTCGTAGTTGGTGTAACCGTCCCCGTCGGAATCCGCATCGTCTCCGGGATAGCCTGTGCCGATGCAGCGGACGGTGAGCCGGTAGAATCCGGTGGACTCGGCCGCATGCAGGGTGTCGGTGTAGGCATTCTGCGGATAGGCCAGCCCGTCAACCAGCGGCACAAACGGATTTGCGAGACCGCCGGTGCGGCGGATGCCGTAGATGTGGTTGGTTTCAGCCGTCCAGTGGATGACAAATCCGGCCGGCGAACTTTCACCGCTGTCGATATGGCCATAGGTTTCGGGGCCGCCGCACGGGAAGTGCGTATTGATCCATTCCGGAGTGACGCCTTCAGTGCCGCGGTGACCGGTATCCGGTGCGCTGTAGCCGCCGTACCCGCCGGAACACCACGACCGCACGAAGTAAAAGTAGGTGCGGTTTTCCTGCCCGCCGATGTCCGAGAAGGTATTCGTGGTGACGTACCCCAGGTAGGACGCTCCGGAGGTGGTGTTGGTGTGGTTACGGTAGATGTAATACCGGTCGGCATGGGCCAGAGAATCCCATGAGACCTCGGTGCGGTCGGAGAAGTCTCCGTCGGTGGCCTGAACATTCACCGGCACGCCGAGCGGCAGCTGGACCACCGTGAAGGCCTGGTTGGCCACGGTGATGGTTCCGGTGCGCGCGACGGTGCTTCCGTATTCCGAAATGCTGTAGACGACCTCGCCGTCGTTGGTACCGGGAACGCCGGCGTCGAAGGTTAGCCAGGACAGACTCTCGGCCGCCGTCCACAGGGTGCCGGCCGGTGCGGTGACATCAACGGTTCCGCTGCCGCCGGCGGAGGTGAATACAGCCTGTGCCGGCGAGATGGTGCCGCTGCCGGGGCGCCAGCCGGAATCGCCGTCGCTGAACCAGGCGGTATCGGTTTTGCCGGCCACACTGACCCAGTAATAGTAGAGCTGTCCGGGAACGGCTGAGGTGTCGTTGTACGAATTGCCCGAGGTGCCGCTTACCAGGTTGATTGCCGTGGCGGGATCGTCGGTGGTATTTCGCCAGACTTCGTAGTAGCCGACTCCGCTGATGGAGTTCCACGTTACGCGGACATCGTTTTCGCGGGTGCCGTCGGTGGCACTGACATTCTGCGGAATTTCAGGTGCGCGGCTGCCGCCCATCACGAGCACGAAGGACTGAGCCGTAGCCGCGGTGTTGGTTACCGTGAAGTAGTAGGTATAACCGGGGCGCCAGGGCCACTCGTCGTAGAGGCGCAGCAGGTATTTGTTGTGCGGTGTGCTGCGACCGTTGATGTTGCGGTAGTGGTCGTAGGTGGTTTTCGACGGGAGGGTGCCCTGTTCCAGGTAGACGTGGATGTCGGCGGTGTTGGTGGTGGAGTGGATCCAGCGCACCGCATCTTCGGGTACATCGACCTGATAGGTTATCTGGACGCCGGCCGGAATATTCGTATTGACGAACCCGGTCTCGAAATCGACCTTTTCATAGGTCGGCATCAGACCGCCGGCAGAGGCGGAGCTGACGGAGAAGGATGCGTCGGAACGGGCGAGGAAGCCGAGGTAGTAGGTGTGCCCCGGCCGCAGCGGCGGCATGTTGACGGTGTGGGTTCCGACCTCCGGATAGTCGGGCTGCAGCGTGCCGCTGTTTTTGTCGTCGTTGTCCCAGTCGCGGATGTAGCTGTCGGCGACACGGGTGTGGTTGCCGGGTGGGACGGTATCGCGCAGATAGAGGTCGACGTTGCCGGATTCCTGGGAGTAGGTAATGTTCCAGTCGACCGGCGGGTTGGTCGGGTAGTCCACGCGATAGTAGCGCCAGTCGCCCTCGGCGAGGAGCTGACCGGAGTATCCGGGATCGTTCAGACTGAGCGACTGCACGTTGCCGTTGGTGTAGACGTTGCCGCCGGAGACGCGGAGGCGGTACCGGGCAGTGCTGCCGCCGTCGGCCTTGACCATGAGGTGCCAGATGCCGGGTTCGAGCTGCATTTCATAGCGGCCGTCCTTCGGAACCCAGTTGCCGTATTCGGTGTTGGAGGTGCTGTCGAGCCGGTGGTCGTATTGCACCGCATAATTGACAGAGTAATCGGTGGTCGGGGCGAGGCCGGGGCGGATGTAAAGATTGGGGTTTCCGCTGATGGCTTCGAGCTGTGTGCGGAGCAGGCCGGTGTTGCCGTCCGGAATTTCCACCGTGTAGAAGTGGTAATAGCCGTTTTCGAGGTCGACGCCCTGATCGATCGGGAGCGGATCGCCGTCTTCATCGATTCCGGAATCGCCGAAGAACGGATCAGCGACACCCGGCGTATTGTTGGTCTGGCCGGGTTCGGGCATGGTCCACTCCCGCTCCAGCCGGATGGCGGAACTGGTGAGCGTGTAGTCGGTGGCGCCGTCGCCTTTAACTTCAATATACCAGGTGCCGGGCGTCAGCAGCGGGGGAACAATGACCTGTGCAGGGGAGTCGAACGGGGTTTGTCCCTGGTTGATGCCGAAACCGTCGGCGGGCAGCAGGTTTTTGCGGACGCGGGTCAGCGCATCGCCCTGCGTGGTCTGGGTGGTGATGTACCAGCCGAGAATGGGTTCGCCGTCGATCATTTCCGGAACGTCGACGCGGAAGAAGTCGCGCTGATTGTCGGCGAGCAGGCCGGAAACCACGTTGGTGATTGCGTTGGTGCTGAGCCGCGCATCGAAGGCGAGGTCGGCGGGAGCCTTGTGGGTGATGCGGAGGGTGTATTCGCCGTTCTGCAGACTGGAAGCATAGTCCGGATCTGCGACGAGCATGGACCAGGTGTCCGGAGACGGGTTGGCGATGGTGATGATGGCATCGCTGTAGTGTTCGTCGTTGTAGCCCGAATAGGCCCCGTAGTTGACGCCGTTCGGAATGCCGGCATCTTTGCGCAGGTACATGCGCGGGTTTCCTGCGGCGACATCAATCAGGCTCAGCTCGACGGCCCCCAGGCTATTGGTGACGTCGAAGCGGTAGGTGTTGTCGGCCTCGCCGGCGAGATAGGTGTTGGTGACGGTCAGGCTGCCGCCATAGGGCAGGCTGCCGAGATGGGGAACAGTCTGTTCGCCGAGGCTGTGCAGAATGGCGGATGAGGTTCCGGTTCCGATGTAGGATCCGGTGGGATTCTGTCCGAGGCTGGTGACCATCAGGTAGTATTTTCCCGGCGGGATGGTGGTTGCCCCGTTTTCTGGATGCAGGATGAAATATTCATCGTCGTCTTTATCGAGCCGCACCATGGTGCTGATGCTTGCGCCGGGCGAAGTGTAGGCATACTGCGCCATGCCCCAGGTCGGCACGTGGGCTTCCCGGAGATGGAGGGTGGTTTCGCCGGAGGTGTTTTCGAGGCGGATTTTCCAGTTGGCGGTGTTGGTCGGTACCTCGACGGAGAAATACTGCACGTCGCGTGCGGGCAGGCTGGTTACGGTTGCGCTGTCGACAAAGCCCATCGGCTGCGGTTCGTAGGTCATGCCCATGCCGATACCGCTGCTGACGAAGCTGTAGGTGCTGGTGGCGACATTATGGGCGTTGTAGAAGGAGACGTAGTAGGTTCCGGGCGCGGAGAGCGGCCGATCGATGCCCATGGACAGCAGGTATTTCGGGTGAGCCTGCGAGCCGTCGGAGGTGTAACTGCGCTTCGACCAGTCGCTGGAGGTGGTCCGCCACTGGAAGCCGCTCGGCCATTCGGTGTAGGAGTAGGGATAGTACCAGCCGGGCACGCCACTGGAGGCGGGCAGTTCGTCGCGGCGGATGTACATGTGCGGGCGGGAACCGGACGAATTGGACCATTCGGTCAGGCGCATCTCCCAGCCGATTACATCGTTGCCGTTGGTTTGAACGGGGACTTCGACTTTGTAGTGGTGCCATGTTTCGGGCGGAAGAACGACGTTGGTGGCGGCGCCGCCGTCGAAGATGACGGGGGTGGTGCCGGAGGTGACGATGCGCAGCGTATAAGCCCCGGCCGCCATGGACCCGGCGTTGCGGGAATCGTTGATCATGAGGGACCAGGTGCCCGGATCAGGTTCCGAAAAGTTGATGATCGCGGTGTCGGAATATTGAGCGCCGAATCCGGAGTAGACTCCATAACTTGCGCCGTTGGGGAAGCTGGTATCGAGGCGAAGGTTCATTTCAGGACTTCCGACAGCGTCGTCGAGCCGGATCTGCATGCTTTGGACGCTGGCGGGGACGGTGAACTGGTAGCGGTTGATTCGGCCTTTGTCGTAGGTGTCGGGATGCGACAGCGTGTTGGGATTCAGGAGAATGCCGAGGTCGGTGACAGGGGCTGTTCCATGGCTGTGCAGGATGGCGGAGGCCGAGTTTGTGCCAATGGTGGAGCTGTTTGGATTCTGCCCTTCGGAGACGACCATGAGATAGTAGTCGCCCTCGGGGATGGTGGTATGACCGCTCTCGGGAAGGAGGGTAAAGTGCTCGCTTCCGGTCGTCTGCAACCGGGTCATGGAGCTGAAAGAAGCGCCGGGCGAGGTGTAGGCATACTGCGCCATGCCCCAGGTCGGCACGCGGGCTTCGCGGATATAGAGCTGCGATTCGCCGGACGTGTTTTCGAGTTCGAAACGCCATGAGGGTTGTCCGGCGGGGATGGTGAGTTTGAAGTATTCCACGTTTCGTGCCGGCAGGTCGGTGATGGATTCGCTGCCTGCGGCGGCGAGTGTCCGCGGGTCGTAAGTCATGCCGGTGCCGATGGCACTGCTGGCAAAGCTGAAGGTTCCGGTTTCGGTGGTTGAGGTGTTGTGGAAACCGATGTAGTACGAGCCGGGTTCAAGCGGCGCGCCCATGGCCATGGAAAGCAAAGGGCTCGGATGGGCGGTGCCGGCGGGATCGTAGGTGTAGCCGCTCCAGTCCTGGGACTGAGTTGACCACTGCTGACCGTTGGGCCATGACGCAGAGCTCCAGGGGTAATACCAGCTAGGAACACCGTAGGAAGAGGGCAGCAGATCGCGCCGGATATACATACGGGGGCGTGCGCCCATCCAGTCGGTCATCTTGAGTTCCCACCCGATCACATCCTGTCCGTTGGTCTGTGCAGGAACATCGACGTGGTAGAATATCCACTCTTCCGGAGGAAGGGCGACGTCGGTGTCGCCGCCGCCGTCTAAGGTGATTTCGGTGTAGTCGAGCGCGTGGATCTCGAGGGTGTAGGCTCCTGCCGCGGGATTGCCGGCTTTGCCGACTACAATCGACCAGGTTCCGGTTGAGGGATTGGCGAAGGTCCGGATTTCGGTGTCGTTGTATTCGTCGTTATGACCGGAATAGATGCCGTACCCGGGGCCGTTCGGGATATTTTCGTCCTGTCTCAGGTAGAAGGAGGGGGAGCCGGTGGTGTTTTCGAGTCGTACTTCGAGGGCGGGGACGTTGGCGGCAATGTCGAACTGATAGAGCACGGTTTCGCCGGAAACATAGGTTTGGGCATCGGAAAGCAGCCCGCCGGGATTGAGGGTTCCGAGTGCGTTGACAGATGCTTCGCCGAGGCTGTGGAGAATGGCCGAGGCGGTGCCGGTGCCGATGGTGGAGCCGGCGGGGGACTGCCCTTCGGAGACGACCATGAGGTAGTAGTCGCCGGCGGGTATGGTGGTTTCGCCGCTTTCGGGCAGGAGGGTGAATAACTCATCGCCGGTCTGCTGCAGGCGGGTGAAGGAGGTAAAATACTGCCCTGGAGAAGTGGTGTCGCCGGTGCTGGTCTGACGCGTGGGCACGCGGGCTTCGCGGATGTAGAGCTGCGATTCGCCGGATGTATTTTCGAGGCGGAGCTGCCAGGACGGGGTGTTGGAGGCGATGTTCACCTTGAAATACTGTACGGCACGGGCGGGCAGGTCGGTGATGATGGCGCTGTCGATGAAGCCCAGTGTGGCGGGTTCATAGGTCATGCCGGTTCCGATGGCGCTGCTGGTGAAGGTATATCCGGCCGTTGCGGAATCGGAATTGTTGTAGAATGCGATGAAGTACGACCCGGGTTCAAGCGGGTTGCCCATGGCCATGGAGTGCAGGGGTTGCGGGTGAGCCTGACCACCGGGATCGTATGTGTAGCCTGTCCAGTCGGTGGTGTTCATCGGCCACTGGTTGCCGCTGTTCCAGTCGATTTGGTTCCAGGGATACCAGTAGAGCGGAATCTGGCTGGTTCCTTCGGGGAGCTGGTCGCGGCGGATGATCATGTAGGGTCGCTCGTTGGTCCAGGAGGTCATGCGCAGTTCCCAGCCCAGGACATTCTGACCATTGGTCTGGGCGGGGACGGTGACGCGGTAAAAATGGTAGCTGTTGGGTTTAAGAGAGAGGGTCGTGTTGGTGTAGCCGTCCATGGGAATTTCGATCGGCGT
This sequence comes from Pontiella agarivorans, assembly GCF_034531395.1. NCBI lineage: Bacteria > Pseudomonadati > Kiritimatiellota > Kiritimatiellia > Kiritimatiellales > Pontiellaceae > Pontiella > Pontiella agarivorans. The sequence continues at coordinate 606,893 of NZ_JARVCO010000002.1, forward strand.
ATGCGAGCCGCTGTCGAGGGTGAAGGTGCCGAGGGCTGCGTAGGGATAATAGACACCGATATACCAGACATCGGCGTCGTGATCGGGGTCCTGCAGGAACCCGAGGGTGCTGGACTGATCGTTGTCGGAGCTGGAGTAAATGTTGGCACTGCCGTTCTTTCGGTAGTTCCAGCGGCCGGGCACATAGTTTCGGCGGATCGCGATTTCGGTTCCGTCCACGTGGTTGGTGAGCTGGAGCAGCCAGCCGAGCTGGCCGAGCTGCTGGGCGATATCGGATACCGCATAATAACGCCAGCCGACCCGCAGCGGATCGTCGTTGGTTACGGTATCGATAAAGTCGATCTGCGTGATGACCGGCTCACGGTTACGCAGGTTGAATTCCACTGCGGCATCCCCATAGACGGTGACATAGAAGGTGCCGTCGGAAAGCGTTTCCGGCACGAGGGTGATGCTGTCGCTGATGTTGGTGTCGGCAACTTCCGAAAAAGCGTCGTTATTGAACGCGTTGGGGACCATGCTTTGGCGCACGGCGAAATTCGGGTCGGTTCCGTTGACGGGTTCAACGGTAACTTCCCAGGCAATCTGTTCGGGCGGAACGGGAATGCGGTAGGTTTTGAAGAGGAAGCCGGACTGCGACTGGGCGTTGAGGGTATGGTTGTAGGTTTCGTCGGTAATTTCATGCTGCCGGGAGTCGAGCTGGAAGGTGTCGCCGGGGGTTCCGGGTACGCCGACATAATAGAATGCCGGGTCGCCGGGGACGAGATAGGTTGGCACAAGGAGCCCCTGGCCGGTGCGGGCGCGGTCGTAGTGACTGCTGCTGGAGGGGTGGGGCGCGAGGCCGTGGCGGACGTAGAAAGGCTGGCTGAGTGTTGTGCTTCCGGCCGCATCCTGGAGCCACAGCCGCCAGGCGTACGTTGCGGAGGGAATGGTGGTCTTGAAGTAGCGGATTTCTTCGGGCGGGATGGTAGCCATTCCGCTGCCGCTGGATGCGTCGGCGGCGAGTGCGCCGAGATCCCGGGCAAAGACATCGCCTGAGAGCAGGTTCCAGGTAGAGCCGGTATCGGCCAGCACGAGGATATACCATTCCTGACCCGCTCCTCCGGTTTCCGAGAGGTAGCGCGTGAAGCCGTCATCGCCGGTCCGTATAGAGTTTTCGGTATAGGATTGCCCGCCGCTGTTTACGTAGGGTAGAGCGTTCTGACGGATGTAGAGGTCGGCTTCGCCTCCGAGGACATAGAGCGCGGTGCGCCAGGCTGCCAGATCGGGCAGCTCGGTGGTCAGTTTAAAATAGTATGCGCCGCCATCGGTGTTCAGATTGTTGAATACGGCGGTTCCGGTGTCGGCCGTGCCCGGATCCCAGGCGAGGGTATTCATTTTGATATCCCCGGAAAACAGGCTCCATGCCGCGCCTTCTTCGGCTTCGACCAGAATATATCTGGTCTGGCCGGCGGAAAGCGACTGAACGATGGTGTCGCTGCCGGCTGCTTCGGAGCGGTACTGATATTCGTTGGGGGCTATGTTGGCATTGGGGTCGGTATAAAGATCGGCTTCACCGGCGGTCAGGTTCAATACGGTGCGCCACAGGCCGGCGTTGTTCGGCGTGTCCTGCGTGACGATGCGGAAGAGATAGCTGCCTTCCGCCGTGCCGGGGTTGGTGTAAACTTCGGTTCCGCTTTGCGCTGTGCCCGGGTCCCAGGTCAGGTCATGGACATGCATATCGCCGGCAAAAAGGCTCCAGGTAGAATGGGCTTCCGATTCGACGAGGATATACCAGGTCTGCACTCCCGAGAGTGCGCGGGTGATCCGGTCGTTGCTGACAGTATCGGATTTCTGGGAGTAGTAGTTGGTGGTGACCGAAGGGCTGGTACTCATATACAGATCGGCCTCGCCGCTGGTTACGGTCAGCACAGACCGCCAGTAGCCGACATTATTGACCGTGCTGGTGGTGGTGATCGTGAACAGGTAACTGCCCGCATTGGTGTCGGTGTTGGAATAGATCTCCGTGCCGGACTGAGCGGTTCCGGGGTCCCAGGTTAACGGGGTTTGAGCCTGCACCGAAAAAACGGTGAACAGCATGAAAAGCTGTGTGGATACGAAAAGAAAAACGCGCGTTTTCATCTTAGCCTCCCGCCCGCTCAGGGCATCTGTCTGCCTACTCTTTTTTTTTAACGACCGCAAGAAAATCAGTGTCGAGATGAAAAGGTAGCAACATCGAAATTTAAATCCGATCTAAATAGTACCATTTCTTGAGATAAAGGCTTGCGGAGCTGTAAGCGTCTGATACGTTACGTGGCAATTAAGACCAAATAGGTCTACTATGTAAGGATTTGTAAGTATGCTCAGAATTACCAAAATTACGGATTACGGGTTTATTCTGCTGGCCCACATGGCCAAGGCGGAAAAAGATCAACTGCACAATGCCAAAGATCTTTCCGCTGCAATCGGTATTCCGTTACCCACTGTGAGTAAAGTTCTCAAAATTCTGACGCAGGGGCATATTCTTAAATCTCATCAGGGAAGCAAGGGCGGTTATTCGCTGTCTAAAACAGCAGATCAGATTACCGCTGCTGAAATAATAGAAGCAGTTGAAGGCCCGGTGGCCATCACCGACTGTTCGAGTGCTGAAGGCTGTGAGCGGAATTGCCCGATCAGCCCGAGCTGGCAGCGGGTGAACGATGCTGTACTCGGTGCTTTAAACGGATTGACACTCGGCGATATGGCCGACGGCGGCTCCAAATAATAAAATCTACTGATTAATATTCCTTTGTTTAGACTGAATTTTAAAATAGTACAAAATTAGGCCAATATGAAAATTGAAGACGAAAAATCATTCGATGAGCTGACCGATAAGGATTACAAATATGGCTTTGTGACGGACATTGAGTCTGACAGTTTGCCGCCCGGATTGAACGAAGAGATCGTGCGAGCCATCTCGAAACGGAAGAATGAGCCGGAGTGGCTGACCGAGTGGCGGGTGAAGGCGTATCATCACTGGACCACGCTGGAAGAGCCGACCTGGGCGAAGGTGGAGTTTCCGCCGGTCGACTATCAGGCGCTGAGTTATTATTCTGCGCCAAAGCAGAAAATTGAGGGACCCAAGAGTTTGGATGATGTTGATCCCGAACTGCTTGAAACCTACGAAAAACTGGGCATTCCGCTGAAAGAGCAGGAGGTCCTTGCCGGCGTTGTGGCCGTAGATGCCGTCTTTGACTCCGTTTCCGTGGCAACCACCTTTAAAGGTAAACTTGAAGAGATGGGCATCATTTTCTGTTCCTTCTCGGAAGCAGTAGCGGATCATCCGGAACTGGTTAAAAGATATCTGGGTACGGTGGTGCCATATAAAGACAACTATTATGCCACGCTGAACTCGGCGGTATTTTCCGATGGTTCTTTCTGCTATGTGCCGCCGGGTGTAAAATGTCCGATGGAACTTTCGACGTATTTCCGGATCAATGCCGCCAACACCGGCCAGTTTGAGCGGACGCTGCTGATTGCCGACGAAGGGGCAACGGTCAGTTATCTTGAAGGCTGTACCGCACCGCAGCGCGATGAAAATCAGCTGCATGCCGCGGTTGTGGAACTCATTGCGCACAAAGATGCCAATATTAAATATTCGACCGTGCAGAACTGGTATCCGGGCGACAAAGACGGCAAAGGCGGGATCTATAACTTCGTGACCAAGCGTGGGCACTGCCGCGGCGATAATTCAAAAATTTCGTGGACGCAGGTGGAAACCGGCTCGGCCATCACCTGGAAGTATCCGAGCTGCATCCTGAAGGGCGACAATTCGATCGGTGAATTTTATTCGGTGGCCGTGACCAACAACATGCAGCAGGCGGATACCGGCACAAAAATGATTCACATTGGAAAAAACACGAAGAGCACGATTATCTCCAAAGGGATATCGGCCGGTAAGGCGCAGAACAGCTACCGGGGGCTGGTCCGGATTCAGGAAACCGCTGAAAATGCGCGCAACTTTTCGCAGTGCGATTCGATGCTGATCGGCGACCGTTGCGGAGCACACACCTTTCCTTATATCGATGTGAATAATCCCAGTGCTCAGGTAGAGCACGAAGCCACAACCACAAAGATCGGCGAAGATCAGATTTTCTACTGCAACCAGCGCGGCCTTGATACTGAGGAAGCTGTGAATATGATTGTGAACGGGTTCTGTAAGGAAGTATTCCGTGAACTGCCCATGGAATTTGCAGTGGAAGCCCAGAAACTTCTGGGTATCAGTCTGGAAGGTTCTGTCGGTTAACAACCATTTTAATACGGAGATAACTAAGCAATGCCACTACTTGAAATAAAAGACCTGCACGCAAGTGTTGCCGATAAGGCGATCATCAAAGGCCTCAACCTCACTATCAACCCGGGCGAAGTTCATGCCATCATGGGCCCGAACGGAGCGGGCAAGAGTACGCTTTCGAACGTGCTTGCCGGTAACGACGCTTATGCCAAAACCGGCGGACAGGTGCTGCTCGAAGGAGAAGACATCGACGAGATGGCCGCCCATGAACGGGCCTGCGCCGGAATGTTTCTGGCCTTTCAGTATCCGGTTGAGATTCCGGGCATCAGCAATATGTATTTCCTGAAAGCGGCGGTGAATGCGGTGCGAGAAGCTCAGGGGAAAGATCAGCTCGACGCCATGGATTTTCTCGATCTGGTGGAAGATAAAAAGAAAATGGTTAAAATCCGCGGCGATCTGCTGGAGCGTGCGGTCAATTCCGGATTTTCGGGCGGCGAAAAAAAACGTAACGAAATTTTCCAGATGGCCATGCTGGAGCCGAAGCTCTGTATTCTTGACGAAACGGATTCCGGCCTCGATATCGACGCCCTGCGCGTTGTTTCCGACGGGGTGAACGCTCTGCGCTCGGAAGATCGCGGTTTTCTGGTAATTACCCACTATCAGCGTCTGTTGGATTATATTGTGCCCGACTTTGTACACGTGCTGGTTGACGGAAAAATCGTGAAATCAGGCGATAAAACACTGGCGCTCGAACTTGAAAACGAAGGCTACGCATCCTGGGTTGAGGAATAGAAATTATGGACCTCGCAAAACTTAGACAAAAAGCTGAAGCGGATTTTAAAGAAGTCGGTTTTCCGACGACCAAAGAAGAGCTCTGGCGATTCACCGATGTTTCGCGCGTTGCGAATACGGAATTTTCCAATGATTGGAAATCGTCGGATCTCGAGTTCCAGGCTCTGGATAAAATCACGGTCGTTTTCGAAAACGGAAAGCTCTCCCGCGAAAAATCGAATTTTGATGTGCTGCCGAAAGGCGTCTGCATAGGCTCGATTCTCGATCTGGTCGATCCGCGTATCGGCACTCTGGCGAATGCAAAGAATGCTTTTGTTTTATCGAATACGGCCGGTTTTTCAGATGGATATTTCATAGAAGTCACTGAGGGGTCGAAATTGGATGGAGCCATTCATGTGATCCATCTGGCCGATGTGGACGGGGCGGCGTTTCATTTGCGCAATTTTGTTTCAGCGGGTGAAGGTGCGGAAGTGACGGTGATCGAGGAATACATCGGCCGTTCCGGCACGCAGTACTGGACCAATGTGGTGACCGAAGTGTTTGTCGCCGACCGAGCCGTGGTGGATCACTACAAAGTGCAGCGCGAAAGCGAAGCATCCTTTCATTTCCAGACGTTGGAAAGTCATCTCGGTACGGAATCCGTTTTCAGCAATCACGCCGTCACATTCGGCGCGGCGCTGGGACGGAATGATATTCGCGGAAAGCTGACCGGCGAAGAGGGCGAAGCCATCTGCAACGGTCTTTATCTGCTGAAAGACAGCCAGGTTTTTGATACCCACATGTTCATGGATCATGCCGTGCCGAAGTGCAACAGCCATGAGCTTTATAAAGGGATTCTGGATGACAAATCGCGCGGCGTTTTCTGCGGCCGGATTCTGGTGCAGGAAGATGCCCAGGAAACGGATGCGGTGCAGAATAACGGCAACCTGCTGCTCAGTCGAAAGGCCAAAGTGAACACGTTGCCGCAGCTTGAAATTTATGCGGACGATGTCAAGTGTACGCACGGAGCAACGGTGGGTGAGCTGGATGAGCAGGCGCTGTATTATCTGCAGACCCGCGGCATCGATCCTAAAAAAGGGCACGCCATGCTCGTGTTGGCGTTTGCCAACGAAGTGCTTGATGAAGTGAAGTGTAAAAAAGCTAAAGTCTATATTGAAGAGCTGGTTTATGCCTGGCTCGAGAAAGTTCAGGTATGACCAACTCTGCACAGTACGATATTGCTTCGATCCGCAACGATTTTCCGATCCTTGGAAGAACGGTGTGGGATAAACCGTTGGTGTATCTCGACAATGCGGCTTCCGCGCAGCGTCCGACCGCAGTGATTGATGCGGTTAAAGGGCTGTATGAAAACAACTATTCGAATGTGCATCGCGGTGTGCATCGGTTGAGTCAGGAATCCACGGATCTGTACGATGATGCGCGCGTAAAAGTTCGCGGTTTTCTGAATGCAGCCTGTGTGCATGAGATTATTTTCACCCGGGGTACCACGGAATCGATTAATCTGGTGGCTCAGAGTTATGCGCGGCCCCGTCTGAAAGCCGGCGATGAAATTCTGATCACGCATATGGAACATCACTCCAATATTGTGCCGTGGCAGATGGTCTGTGAGCAGACTGGAGCATCCTTGAAGGTCGTTCCGATTACCGATCGCGGCGAGCTCGATATGGAGCAGTTCCGAAACCTGCTCTCAGAAAAAACGGTGCTGCTGGGGGTGACCCATGTTTCCAATGCACTGGGTTCCGTAAATCCGGTTAAGGAAATGATCCGGGCCGCGCATGAACGGGATGTTCCGGTGCTGGTGGACGGTGCCCAGGCGGTGCCGCATATCCGGGTGGATGTACGGGAGCTGGATGCGGATTTTTATGTGTTTTCCGGGCACAAGATTTACGGCCCGACCGGCGTAGGGGTTCTGTATGGAAAAGAAAGACTGCTGAATGCCATGCCGCCGTATCAGGGGGGCGGGGATATGATTCTCTCGGTCACTTTTGAAGGTACAACCTACAATGAACTTCCTTATAAATTTGAAGCGGGAACGCCGAACATCGCCGGCGTTGTCGGCCTCGGCGCGGCCATTGATTATGTCAATAAAATCGGGCTGGGCGCCATTGCGGCGCATGAGCACGGCCTGCTGATGTATGCCACCTCGAAACTCAAAGAAATCGACGGTCTGCGGATCATCGGCGAGGCCGAGCAGAAAGCGGGACTGATTTCGTTTGTATTAGACGACGTTCATCCGCACGATATCGGCCAGATGCTGGATGCGGAAGGGGTGGCGGTTCGTGCCGGTCATCATTGCGCGCAGCCGGTGATGGAACGCTTTGGGGTTCCGGCAACGGCCCGGGCGTCGTTTGCCATGTACAACACCTATCAGGAAATTGATGTGTTGACGGATGCCATTAAGAAGACCATCGATATGTTTAAATAAGGCAGGACGACTTCGCGGAAAGCGTCTATGACGGCTTGGCGATCCGTCTCTGCGATCAGGGACAATATGGAAAATTTAAGAGAGCTTTATCAGCAGGTCATTCTTGATCATAACAAGAATCCCCGCAATTTCCGGAAGATGGGGGAACCCGACGGATTTGCACACGGGAACAACCCGCTCTGCGGCGATCAGATTGATGTCTATATCAAAATTAAAGACGGCATTGTGGATGACATTTCATTTGACGGTGCCGGCTGTGCCATCTGTATGTCGTCGGCTTCGATGATGACGATGGCGTTGAAAGGAAAAACCGAAGAAGAGGCCGATGCGCTGTTCAACAGTTTTCACCATGCGCTGACCGAAGATGAGGCCCATCCGGAAGATGTTCCGCTGGGCAAGCTGGAGGTGCTCAAAGGGGTGAAGGATTATCCGATCCGCGTGAAATGCGCCACGCTGGCCTGGCATACGTTTGAAGCGGCTCTCAGAAAACTTAACGGTGAAGTCAGCACGGAGTAAGTTCCTATGTTTGGAAAAAAGAAAAAAGAACGCTTCAATCTCGAAGAACACAATCCCGACCTTTATAAGCAGGTGGTTCGTCAGTTGCGTATGGTATTCGACCCGGAGATTCCGGTGAATGTCTGGGATCTGGGCCTGATTTACAACCTGGATATCGACGAAGACGGAAAGGTGTATGCGCGGATCACACTGACAGCACCCAACTGCCCGGAAGCCGAGCGGATTCCCGGAAATATTCAGCGGGCGATTCTGGAAGCAGAGGGGGTTGAAGATGCGGATATTGAATTGGTATTTGATCCGCCGTGGACGCGCGACAACATGTCGACTGCGGCTTTGCTCGCATTGGGTCTGATTTAAAGAATGTAATTAGGAAGTAGAATGATCACAGAACAGCAGGTACTCGACGCTCTCAGCAATATTATTGATCCGGATTTCCAGCGCGACATTGTCTCGCTGGGTTTTGTGCAGGACATGGTGATTGACGGCGGCACGGTTTCGTTCACCATCGAACTGACGACGCCGGCGTGCCCGTTGAGTCCCGTTTTTCAGAAGCAGGCGATTGATCTTGTCGGCGATCTTCCGGGCGTGGAACAGGTGAAGGTTAATATGACCGCGCAGAAACGCGGTCACCGCCAGATGAATGCCGAGCAGAGCGGCCTGAAAGATGTGAAATATATTCTGGCTGTCAGTTCCTGCAAAGGCGGCGTCGGTAAATCAACGGTGTCCGCATTGCTGGCCAAAACACTGGCGGCGCGCGGGGCGAAGGTCGGCCTGCTGGATGCGGATATTTACGGCCCGTCTGTACCGACGCTGTTCAACCTGCATAAGCAGGGGGTACGCGCTACGGCTGATGAGAAATATTTTAT